>JBGPIL010000112.1:0-7209 GCA_041484905.1 Nitrospiria bacterium | reverse complement strand
GCCAAATGGTATTTGAATCGGGTGCAGGATCCAAACGGGAATTTCATGACCCTGACGTATTCGATGAACCAGAATCAACTCTATCTGGCTCGAATCGATTACACTGGCAATAGCGCGACGGCCGCTCCCACCACCAACGCGGTGCTCTTTTATCTGGAGGCCCGTACCGATGCGCCCACGATGTACACCACGAATTTTGCAGTGACGACAGCGTACCGGCTCAAGACAATCGATGTCATAGCCAACACAACGTCCACCCCGACACGTCTGCGAACCTATAAATTGAGCTATCAATATAGTGGAAGCACGGACCGGTCGCTCTTGGCCAGCCTGCAGCAGTTCGGCAAGGATGCGACTGTCGATGCGACCGGTACGATTACCAATGCAGCAACCGCCACAAAATCTCCCGCAATGACATTTGGCATGGGGGATGCGACCAAGGCAATCCAGGATGAAACATGGATGGCACCTTACGGGAATTTGAATTATGCCTATTTGACTTTTATCGGGGATTACGATGGAGATGGCAGGAGCGATATTGCCGTTCCCCTCAATTCTACGGTTTATGTGAAACGATCAACGGGCACGTCCTTCCAGGAAAGCACGTGGCTGACCGGTTCCGATAAGTGGAATACAAACGGCTACGATTGGGCCGGGGACTTTGATGGGGACGGGAAAACCGATCTTGCCAGCGCGAATGGAGATTTGTGGGTGAGACGATCGACGGGCACCTCATTTGAAGCGGCAAAAAGCTGGCTTGCAGGGGCTGGACACTGGGGGGCACCAGAGTATACATGGGTGGCGGATTTTAACGGCGACGGGAAAGCCGACATTGCCACGATTACTGGTGCAACGATCCAGTACCCCAATGGGCAGATATGGGTCAAGCGTTCTACCGGAGCTTCATTTGTTGAGGAATCGTGGTTTCCTTCCACCGGGCCTTATCAACAGGGCTATACATGGCCGGGAGATTTTAACGGGGACGGGAAAACCGATCTTGCCATGGTGTCTCCTAGTAATGGGCATATATATGTTCTGCGATCGACGGGGACGTCATTTGTCCAGGAAGACTGGACCCCTGCAGGTTCAGGAGCTTGGGGTGATAAGTCATACACTTGGGTGGGTGATTTCAATGGGGACGGCAAGACCGATATTGCAACCATCGCCGGGGATGGGCATATCTATGTAAAACTTTCCACCGGCAACTCGTTTATTGATCAATCATGGATGTATCCCTATGGTCATCTTAATGCCACTGCCGATAACTACTGGTTGCGGGTGGGGGATGCTAACGGGGATGGAAAGGCCGACATTATCTCAACGTATGGTACGCAACTGTATGTCAAACGCTCGACAGGATCATCGTTTGTCGAGGAGGCTTGGCCGACTAACTCTGCGAATTGGGGCGATGACACTTATTCCTGGATAGCGGACTTTAATGGTGATGGGAAAAGTGAATTTCTCACGATTGCTGCTACTGGGATCTATGTGAAAAGGTCACTGGGTGCCCCAGCCGATTTGCTGATGACCATCAATAACGGATTGGGCGCGACGACCACGATTTCCTATTTACCTTCTTCGAGCTACGTGAATCCCTGTCTGCCGTTCCCGATACAGACTGTCAGTTCCATCACAACGAATGATGGCAACGGGGTCTCCTCAACCACACAGTATTCGTATGCAGGGAGCTGTTACAGCCTTGGGGAACGAGATTTTCGCGGATTCAATTATGCTAAAGTCACCGGCCCGATGGGCCCTCCTCCCAACTATGAGCAGGAGATCAGCGAGACCTGGTTTCATCAGGGGAATGGAACCACGCTGACCGCCGATGATCCTTTGTGTGGCGGCACGACACCATGCGGGTATACGAAAGGCAAACCCTATCGCGTCCAGATGGAGGATGGCCAAGGCCGGCTCTATTCCAAGACCGAGACCACATATATAACCAGTGTCGCTGGATTGAGTGTGACGGGGGGGGCTCCTTCCACCTTCAGTCCCCCGTCTCAGATTGATACCTATACTTGTGAAGGTGGTTCTTGTCCCAAACAGACCACAGTGGTCTACACCTACGACGCCTACGGGAACGTGATATGGGAAGATCAGTATGGAGACGCGAGTGATTCCAACGTTACTCGCACGATCACCAGCACTTTTACCACCAATACCACCAATATCGCCAATTGGATGGTTGGATTCCCCCTCAGTGAGACCATCTACAAGGGGATTGGGACGTCGACTCCAATGGCCGAAACTGATTATTACTACGATGGGATCACCGATACAAATCCGGCCACGGCCTGCAACACCGGCTCGACCAACCAATCCCCAACGAAGGGGAATCTGACCAGGGTGGTCCATGCGTTGTCATTTTCTCCCGCCCCCACCGGCCCGGAATCGCACATGGCCTATGATGCCTACGGCAACCCGATCTGCACCAAGGATGCCAACGGCAATACGACGACCATGTTTTACGATGGCACGGCGACCTTCCAGAAAGTTGTGACCAACCCATTAAGCCAGTCAGCCACCACACAATATTACGGGGTGGATAGTACGTTGTTGCCAACCGATCCAGGTCTCTTTGGCCAGGTCAAGAGTGTGACCGATCCCAACGGTGCTGTAGCGACCACACAATATGATGCTTTGGGCCGGATCGTGCAGGCGACCGGCCCTGATGGCACCTGGAAGAAAATGTTCTATAACAATCTGGGGACGATCAACTTCACCAACCTGGCACTCTCGCAGCATCTTCGCACCGACACATCGACTGGTCTTTCTTCCTGGAGCTACTTTGATGGGCTGGGACGGTCGGTTATTGAGCAACAGACCGGGCCAGCCGGAAAAGTGATGGCGACTCAAAAGCAATATAACGTGACGGGCACCGTCTTGAAAGCTTCGCTCCCCTACTTCTATGGCATCGACACGCCGAGATGGAAAAGCTTCACCTATGACCCACTGGGGCGTGCGGTCACAACTGTGAATCCTGATACCTCGACTGCTACGGTCGACTACACTACTCCCTGGGTGGTCACCGGCGTGGATGCCGATGGCCATCAGAAACGGGAGACGAGAGATGGCGCCGGACGGCTGGTCAAGGTGGAGGAATTTTCGAGCATCGGCATTTTGACCACGACCTACACCTATGACGTGATGGGCAACTTACTCTCCGTAACCGATACGAATGGCAACAAAACGACCATGCGCTACGACACGTTGGGACGCAAAATCGCCATGTCCGATCCGGATATGGGGAGCTGCGGAGATTTAACAACCCTGACGCCCAGCACCTCGGGGTTCCCCTGGTATCCACTACCCTGCTGGAACTATCAATATGATGCGAATGGGAATCTGATCACGCAGATCGATGCGAAAGGCACCGCGCTGATCTTCACCTATGACGTGGTGAATCGAGTTGCCGGCAAGAGCTCTCAGGATCTGGGGTCGCCGACCGCGCCGGTCTACCTGGTCGCCACGGCCGTCGGCACCACGCAGGTCAACCTCTCCTGGTCGGTTGCGACAGACAATATCGGGGTGAAGGAATATCTGGCGGAGCGCTGTCAGGGGGTTGGCTGCAGCAGTTTTGCCCAGATCACGTCCGTGACGGCTCCGACGACCAGCTATTCGAACACTGGTCTGACCGCCGGCGCGAGCTATAGTTATCGCGTCCGAACGCTCGATACCTCTGGCAACGTGGGCGGCTATTCTCCCACGGTCAGCGTGACGTTGGTGAGCGATGCCACCGCGCCAAACGCGCCGACGGGACTGATGGTGACGATGATTAGCGGGGTCCGGACTTTTCTCAGTTGGACCGCGTCTACCAGTAGCGATGTGAATCACTACGAAATTTGGCGGAGCAATAATAATAGCGTCTATGCACTTGTGGCCTACTCGAATGGCACGTATTTTTACGATAATAGTGTGACGAGCGGGATCACCTATTTGTATAAAGTTCGCGCCGCCGATGGGGCCAACAATGTATCGACGTACAGTAATGTCGACTACGCGACGACCATTCCCTTTACCAATAATCCGGTCATCGCCGGTTACACGTCCATCAAGGCCGTTCACATCATTGAATTACGCCAGGCGGTCAATGCGTTCCGCGCCAGTGTGAACCTGGGGGCCGCGACTTGGGCCGATTCCAACTTGACCGGTATGGCGGTCAAGGTGTCCCATATCCAGGAGCTTCGAGCAAATCTGAACCCGGCGCTGCAGGCGCTAGGTTTGGCTGTGCCGAACTATACCGATCCCACGTTGACCGCTGGTGTGACACCAAGAAAGCAGGCGCATATCATGGACTTACGCGCCGGCGTGAAATAAATGACAGTGGAACAGAAGAGCCTGTTTAAAAACGAGGACTAGAAAGGAGCATGGTCATCATGCAGGAAGAGAGAGAGAAAAAAAAGATGGGAAGAGCCTGGCTGGTGAAAGGTTTTGCTGTCGTAGGGATTGCGTTCAGTGTGTGGACGATGGGGGGAGTGGTCCTCTCCCAGACGCCGGCCTGCCAGTTGGGTGTGTATGACTGTGTTGGCGCGATTTATCTCTATCTGGGCAACGTCGGGATTGGGACGCAGACGCCGGGGCAGAAACTCTCTGTAGCAGGGACGATTGAATCAACGGCTGGGGGATATAAATTCCCGGATGGGACGATGCAGACCACAGGTGCAACATTCCATGGCAAACAACGCTTCACGACGGTTGGCACAACTTCATGGCCCGTCCCCGCGGGCGTAACAAAAGTATGGGTTACGATGGTTGGCGGCGGTGGTGGCGCACGCGGCGGCTGGGGCACTACGGGTTATGGAGGTGGCGGAGCCGGCGCTATTACCATGCAGGAATTTAATATAACCGGGGCAACATCAATTAACGTGACAGTTGGTGGTGGCGGTACTGATCAAGCCAGCTCTTGCGCCTGTGCTCTCCCTGGCGGTAATTCAAGTTTTGGAACTTATTACACGGTGTATGGTGGTGGCGGCGGCACCCAAAGTGTCGCCGGCGGCAGCGGAAGCAGTGGTCCTTACGGTAAAGATGGTACCGGTGGCAGCGGCACCACTGGTGGCGTCAGTATTTTTAGTAATCCTGCCTATTTCAGTGGTGTTTATAACACCGCTGGGGCCTCTGGCAAGGGCTATGGAGGTGGCGGAGCCGGTGCCACTGGCGGAGCCGGTGCCGGCGGTGGAAGCGGCTCACCGGGGTTTGTTCTCGTGGAGTGGTAGCGAATCAAACAATCAATGAACCGAATCAATGGAGTCAGACTCGATTAATCTTTGCAGGCGAAGGGGAGATGCTCATTCTGCTGAGCTTGCAATGATCGAAAGAGCGCGATCTTACAGGCCGTAAATAGTAAATCATAAATGGAGAAAACACAGAGCCCGGTCCCCCGGGCCTGTGTGTTTTTGAAGCCGGTCGGTCTCAACCAAACCGGTTCACACTGAGCGAATCGTCGGTTGTCTTCTTCGCAATTGGCGTGTTAGTCTGCCCCTCCATGGCAGCCGAGACGACCCTACAGACCCTCCCCCTGCACACCCTCCCATCGATCGCCATTTTGGGCCGGCCCAATGTCGGCAAATCGACCTTTTTTAACCGGATCATCGGCCGGCGGGAGGCGATCGTCGAAGATCTGCCTGGTGTGACACGCGACCGCCACTATGCGACCACCGTGTGGCAGGGGCGGTCGTTTCAGTTGATCGACACCGGCGGCTTGGACCCGGAGGCCACCCAGGGCATGCTGGCGCTGGTCCGGCGCCAGACGGAGGAAGCGATCGGCGAAGCCGACGTCCTGCTCTGTCTCTTCGATGGGCGCGACGGGTTGACCCCGCTGGACGAATTGATCGTGGAGCGCTTGCGCAAGCAGAAGAAGCCGGTCTTCTATGCCGTCAACAAGGTTGATACCGTTGGCGGCAAGGCGCTGGTCAATGAATTCTATCGATTGGGGATCAGTCCGATCTATCCAATTTCAGCCGAAGAGGGGCAGGGGGTCGCCGAACTGCTCGATGAAGCGGTGAGCCGCCTGCCTGAGGGGGAGGCCCCGCCCGAGCCGGCGACGGAGGCCCCAAAAATCGCCATCCTCGGCCGTCCCAACGTCGGCAAATCAACGCTGCTCAATGCGCTGGCCGGCGCAGAACGGGCGGTGGTCGATGCCACGCCGGGCACGACGCGGGACGCCATCGATGAATTGATCACCCATCAAGGCCAGACGTATTTGTTTGTCGATACGGCGGGCATTCGCCGGCGCGGCAAGATCGACCCAAAGGTGGAGCGCTACAGTGTGGCGCGGGCGCTCGACACGCTGAGACGGTGCGATGTCGTGCTGCTGGTCATCGATGCGAGTGAAGGGATCGTCGATCAGGAGACGAAGCTGGTCGGCCAGGTGATCGAGGCGGGCAAGGGACTGATCCTCCTGATCAACAAATGGGATACGAAAGCGGGCGTGGAAAAGGCCAGGGAGGCGATGGAATCGGAAATTCGCCGGCTCTTTCCCTTCATCCCCGATCCCGTGGTGCTCTATACCTCGGGGCTCACACGCCGGGGCGTGAACAAAATTTTCGGCCAGCTCGACCGGGTGCTGGACGGCTGCCGCCAGCGGATTACGACGGGCCAGTTGAACCGGCTGATCCGGCGGTTGATGATGAAGCAGCCGCCGCCGACCGATCGCGGCGGACGGATGGTCAAGCTCTACTATCTGACCCAGGGTGGGATCAAGCCGCCGACGTTTGTGCTCTTTACCAACCGCCCGAATGGCATCACCAAGGGGTACCTCCGGTTTATGGAGCACCAACTCCGCGCGCAGTATGGTTTTACCGGTACGCCGATCCGGTTTCTCATCAAACTGCGTGAGAGGGAACCGAGAGGCAAACCGGGGTGGATTAAAGATCAAAAACCAAGGAAGGGGAAGGAGAAGGATTAGGGTAGGGGCGTAGCGCGCTACGCCCTTACTGAATAATCTTTAATTCAATCGGCGAAGCGGCGTTCAGCATGCTGATTTGCTGGGCGACCTTGCCGGCGATGGCGACGAACGCCTTGGCCTGGGGCGACTCAGGATTGGCGATGACAATCGGCCGCCCTTCATCGCCGCCCTGACGGATCTGCGGATCGATCGGGATGGCGCCGAGGAAGGGCACGTCGAGCTTCTCAGCCGCCTTCTCACCCCCGCCGCGGCTGAAGATGTCAGTCGTCTTCGAGCAGTGGGGGCAGACGAAGTAGCTCATG
>JBGPIL010000111.1:0-7232 GCA_041484905.1 Nitrospiria bacterium | reverse complement strand
TATGCTATTTTAATAGTATGATTCGTCTGCTCCGTTTTCTTCTTTCCCGTTTTCTTCATCCCTTTACCCTTTACCCTTTACCCTTCACCCTGGTCCTTTGCCTCAGCTTACTCATTGCCGCCTGCGGAGGAGGCGGGGGTGGTGGCGGAGGTGGCGGGGGATGCGTCATTGCGTCGGTTCAGGTGACGCCGAGTCTGCCAACAGGTAATATTGGAACGACGAAGCAGTTTACCGCCGTCGCCAGAAATGCCAGCGGCGCGGTCTGCGGTTCGGTCACGTTCAATTGGTCGTCCAACAATACCTCCGTTGTCACGATCAATTCCAGCGGCTTGGCAACACTGCTGTTCAGCGGCAATCCGGCTGACTATCTCCCCACCGGGGCCTCAATCACCATCACGGCGACCGCCGCCGGCACGGCCATCAGCGGCCAGACGACGCTAACCGTCAACAATCCGGTTGCTTCCGTCGTGGTCACACCTGACCCGGCAACGGCGCTGATCGTCTGCGGTATCCCTTCGCAGGAACAGTTCACCGCCGACGCCAGAGACGGCTTCAATGTCTCGTTAGCACCGCAACCGCCAATCGTCTGGAATTCATCAAAACCCGCCGTCGCCACGATCAGCGGCACCGGCCTGGCCACGGCGGTCAATAGTATTGGCTCTCCGAGCACGATCACGGCAACGGCGTACGGCATTGTCAGCAACGCGGTTTCGCTTGCTGTCAGCGGAGGAGCGTCCATTACCGTATCGGTCACGCCGGCCTCCGGCACGGTTCCGGCCGGCAGTAGTGATGCCATCACCGCGACGGTGGGGGGCAGTTGCACCACATGCGATGTCACCTGGTCGGTGGATGATCTCGCCCCGCCAGCCAACGGCACTGTCTCCCCGATCGGCCCCAACAACGCCACGACCTATATGACCCCGTTCATCGTCCCGACGCCGAGCACGATCACCGTGCGCGCTACCAGCAGTGAGAATACGGCCTGCGTCGGGACCGCCGACATCACCGTCGCCCCGACGTTCGGCGCGGCAGCCGAAACCAGCCTGGGGACGGGCCGGAACCCCCAAGCGCTTGTCATCGGCCAGTTCCATCTGAATACCAGCGCCAATCTGGATGTGGCCGTCGCCAATCAAAATACGAACAACGTGTCGATCCTGCTGGGAGACGGCGCCGGCAACCTGACATTAACCAGCGCCGTTTCAACAACCACCAACAGCAACCCCGTCTCGATCGCCCAAGGCTTCTTTAATGCAGGCACGCGTCCCGATCTGGCGACGGCGAACTTTGGCACGGATGATGCCGCCATTCTGCTGGGCAACGGCGATGGCACGTTCACACCGGCCGTTCCACCCACCGTCAGTGTCGGTGTTGGCGCCGCCCCACAAGCAGTGGCCACCGGCGATTTTAACGGTGACCTCTCCGATGATCTGGCCGTGGCGAACTTCGGCAGCGGCGATGTCACCATCCTGCTCTCCAATGGTGACAGCACGTTTACAGAACCAGGCACATCACCGGTCTCTCTGCCCGGCAGCGGCCCCTGGGCAATCGCCGCCGGCCTGATCGACGGCGACGCCAATCTTGATCTGGCCGTCGCCGATCTGGCGGCGGATCAGCTCTGGATTCTCAAGGGCAATGGGTCGGGCACGTTTACCATCGTGGCCGGCTCCCCGATTGCCTTTCCGTTCGGCAGCGGACCGGCGGCCATCGTCATTGCAGACGTCGACAGTGACGGCTTTTCCGATCTTGCCGTCGTCGATCGGGGACATGACTCCGGCACCTGCCCTCCGCCGGTGAACGCCGCCGCGGATAAGGTTACCATTCTCTTGGGGCTCGGAGACGGCACCTTTCCGACGCAGGCGACGTATCCCGTCGGCTCCAATCCGAGGGCGATTGCGGTGGGTGATTTCAATCAGGATGGGGCGGTGGATCTCATCACCGCCAATTATTGCAGCGATGATGTGTCACTGCTCTTTGGGGTCGGTGATGGGACGTTTCAATCGGCGGTGAGCTACCAACTGGTGGGGGCAGGTTCGAATCATCCAACCGGCGTAGCCGTGGGCGATTTGGACAATGATACCTATGACGATGTCGCGGTTAGCACTTCCCGCACGATTCCTCCGAGTACCATTTTTCCCAACGTCTCCGTTTTCCTGAATAACAACTAGCCTGATTGCTGCCAGACAACGGTCAGCGCGTTGGTGACTTGATGGCTTTTCACCACAGATCATCTATGGGGACGTACCTGGTCTCGCGCTTTTCATCGTAGGCATACCAGGTCAGATGCAAATCGCGCAGATTCACCTCACTGATCTCCTGCCATTTCGTTGGCGCCAGCTCGTAGACCTTTGGCGGATTCGTCAAAAATTTAAACGCAACATTAGTTGGATAATTCCACGCGAGCCGAAACGGGCCACATTCTACCACTCGGTTTCCCCACCCAAACATCCTATGTCCAATACCTGTAACTTCGTGACAGTCAAGAGATAAGTATGGTGTCCCTAGAATTTTTAATTAGATGATCTGAAAGATGCCGTTTTCGCTCGGAGAAAAGTACCTACTATAAAGGCCGATGCGGATAGGCTGAGAAGGCCGGTTACGGCAAGAATTATCAGTACGTGTATTAAAAGATCAAGTCCGCTTGGAAGTGCATATTTGAGGAATATTCCTAGATAGAAAGAAGGGAGCAATATAATACCATGGATCATTCCTATGCTGATCAAATGCCTATAAGATATGGTTTTCAAGTTTCCTGTAATCCTTAATATTTTGGTAGCAATGACATAAAAAGGCAATGCGCCAATTAGAAGGATAAGCTCGCCTGCTAAAACAGGAAGTGCTTCCTCTCCACCCTGTCTCAAAACTTCTAAGTTATTAATATTTGTAATCACTACATATGCCGCAAAACCCACCAGCGCGGCCAAGGTCTGCGCCACAATTCTAATTAAATGTTTTATCAAAACCTTATACCAGAATTAGTCCATACCACTCAGATACATTAAACTAAAGCGTATTAAAGACATCCTGTTTCCACTATGGAGGCTATTCTAAATTTATTTGGATAAAGGGTCCAATGGTATTGGCTCATAATAACCAGGCGCTTGGTAAACCGGACCAATATCCAAAGAAGGGAAGTGCCCAGTAGCGCCCATGAGTACTCCAGCAAAAAATGAGTTGCTATTAAATCCTTCAACACCAGGAACGGGCAACGGATCATAAGAGAGGTTATTTTTATATGAAGTTGCTGCCTTAATAAGGTTGTTTATGAATTGAGTATCAGTTAGGCCTTCAGGAGTTTCAATCGTTCGTCTAAAAGGCAAATTTTCAACTTTTCCACCAGGAAGATCACCCGGATAATTAGGCCTGAATGTTAGATTTCCTAAGGAAGGAGGAAAATATCCTACATTAGGTTGTGCTCCAAGAGTAGCGGCCAAACCATGACCCGGCAATGACTTAAATAGCGGATTACCTTTAAAATCTTCAGGATTGTCAGGGATCAATATAAAGGCAAGGTGCAATGAATCAGGGGAGGTAATATACCCCAACGGAGATGCCGCAACATGACCTCCCATTATAACCTCTTCTCCCGTTGGATCGGTATAACGTAGAGGATTGTTATACACATACGCATACCGGTTCAGGGTCTGAGGATTGCTCAGATCCCCGGCAAAACCGGAGAAACTCGGCGGCAGAGCTGCGGGAGAGATTAAGTCCCCCAAGTCCCCACCGGAGTTCGGGAGCGATGCCGAGGTCTGCTGGATCGCAATCTGAGACAGATTCACCGGCCCGCCGGCAAAATTATCCGGGCTGATAAATTTCATCAATGCCGAATCGTAGTAGCGCGCGTTGTAGAAATAAAGCCCGGTGGAGTCATCATCCAGCTCCTGCCCCGTGAACTTATAGCGCGCGCCCGAGCTGGGAGCGATGCTGTTCGCACGAGTCAGACCGTAGGGGAAATAATCGAGCCGCTGCTGAAGAACCCCGGCTGCATCGGTCATCACGTTGCTGGAGCCCAGATGATCGGCATGGTAAAACGTCAATGCTCCCGCCAGGTTTCTGGAGGCAATTCTCTGGCCACCGGCAAAATAGTATTTGTTGCACGTTGACGGTGTGCATTCATAGAGCTTTCCGATGTAGACCGTCGTGTTGGCGCCGACCGTCTTTTTCACCCGGTTACCCGAATAATCGTAGGCGAAGGATGCCACGACCGTTGAGCCGTCCTTGACCTGGCTGAGTCGGTTGTCGACATCCCAGGTAAAGGTGCGCACGGTCGCGCCTGTGGTCTTCGTAAGCATGTCGCCATTGGCATCGTAGAAATAGCTGCTCGTCCCATCCGAGGTCGGGGCGTGGGGTTGGGGAGAGCCGACCGGCCGGTAGGCGAACGTTTGACCAGCGGCGGACATCATGTTGCCGATGGCGTTGTAGTTGTAACTATGGCTGTAGGTTGGGGCCACATTGCTGGCAGCGGTATACAACCGATTCAGATTGTCGTACGTGAAGCTTTGGGTTGACACCCCGACGGTGTCGGTGATGTTTGAGATATTTCCATTGTCATCATAGGCATAGGTGAGGCCCTGCAGGCCTGTTGTGGCCATCGCGCAAAGCCGGAAGTTGTTATTTCTGGGGCAGGCGTTTTGGGCATCGGCATAGGTGTAGGTCGTGCTCTTGCCATTTCCGAGCGAACTGCTGGTGAGCTGGCCCAGCGCGTTGTAGTGAAGGCTCGACACATAATCAACAGCCAGAGTGGTCGAGCGCAGCCGGCTCAGCAGCCCCTGGCTATTGTAGGTGTGGTGCACCACTTCATTATCGGGATAGGTCAGGTCTGAGGGACGGTTGAGGCTGTCATAGGTGGACTGAACCGTGTAGGTGGTGCCGCCCACCATTTTGCTCGTCTGGATGGTCCGGCCCCGCACGTCATAGGAGAAGCTCGTGGTGCCGGTTGTCGTCCCCGAGCCATCTGCTTCCGTCACCGATGAGAGTCGCCCGATGCCGTTGGTTCCGGTGTCATAGGCATAGGTCTGCGTAGAGACAACCGTTTGAGCCTCGGCGGTTGGAGTGAGAGAAAGAATCGCCAACCCCGCAATCAGGAGTGCAAAGAACACACACGAGCTGTGGCGTGTCGATTGGTTGCTCTTCATAAACATCGATCTTCCTCTCACAGAGCTAACACATCAATAATTGATCCGAACAGCGACCCAGTCCAGGAAAAAGTCGCGCGAAGCGTTGCTGGCCACGTCGATCACCCGCACCCGGAAGTTGGCATCGGTAAAGTCGTTGACGCTCCAGGTCCGTCCCCAGGTGTCCGTTGAACTCCCGAGGGCAAAGGTAGCTGCGGACGTTCCCAAGGTCGTGGTGCTTTTGGTTGTAGTCCAAGTGGTTCCGCCATCCCACGAGAGCTGCACACAGATTATGGGCGAGCCGGAGGTGCTGTCCACCTTGGCATTGAGTTGGACTTCAATCCCCTTGATGGTCGCCCCACCAGGAATCGTCAAGCCATAATTGTAGAAACGGTGCCGATCTTTCCCGGAGTTGGTACAGGAGGTGTTGGTGTTGCTCCCGCTGTCGGTATCAACTGCGAAGAGCCCATCGAGGGCCTGGGCATTAGCGGGCGTGGTTTCATAGCCGTTGTTATCCCCCGCAGAAGAGGTCTCGGCCGCATTCGCGGTGGGGTTCTTCAGTCCGGTGTCGCTTGCGCCAGGCAAGACGGTGAGATCGGCGGTTTGAGTCACCCCACCCGAGACGCCTGAGATGGTCACCACGGTGGAGGATGCCACGGCGCTGGTGGTGACCGTGAAGGTGGCGCTCGTGGCCCCCGCCGCCACGGTCACGCTCGCCGGCACGGTGGCGACTGCGGTATTGCTGGTGGAAAGGGTAACGACCTGCCCACCCGATGGCGCCGCAACTGTTAAAGTGGCCGTCCCGGTTGAAGCATTGCCGCCGATCACGCTGGTCGGGTTGAGCGTGAGCGTCGAAAGCGTCGCAGGGGGAGGATCAGTGGGCGTGAAGGTAAAGTCCGCGCTGGTCGCCAAGTTCCCCACCGCATCCCGGCTCTTGACCCGATAGTGATACAAGGTCGAGACCGTTAACCCTGATAAGGGGACGCTGTGGCTGGTAACCAGCGTCGTGTCGAGCGTCGTGCTGCTTCCGTATGTCGTGTCAAGACCATACTCCACTTGGGAATCTGACGCTTCATTCGTCGTCCAGGTGATCGTCGCTCCGGTGGCGGTAATACCGACTGCTGCTACGACCGATATGACCGGAGCGGTCGTGTCGAGGAGGATCGTATCGCTCATCGCGGTTGAAACATTCCCCCCCGCATCTCTCAACCACACGTAGACTGTTTTGGTCCCATCGCCGTTGCTTAAGGTGAATGCGACACTCGCCGCATAGGCGGTGGTGGACGTCACAGCCACCCAGCCCGCAGCGCCAGCCGTTGGTGTGATCGCGCTCTCCGACGCATAGTAGCCGGTGACGCCCACCGCATCCGTGGCCGCAAGGGCTAGGACCACCACAGGACTGGTGGCATAGACCGCTCCCCCACTGATGAAGTTCGCCCCGGTCGTATTCGTCGGCGCTATGGTGTCAGGGATTAATAAAAGCCCGTTGACCGTCACCGGGGTGGGGATAATAGCAGAGGTTCCATTTCCAAGCTGACCGTATAAGTTATACCCCCAGCATCTCACCGTACCGCCTGACAGAATGGCGCACGTGTGCCCGCTTCCCGCAGCGATGGCAGTCGCAGTCGTAACCCCGCTGACTGCCACCGGGGTTAATGAACTCGTCGTGGTCCCATTCCCTAGCTGGCCACCGCTGTTATCCCCCCAGCATTCGACCACGCTATTGGAAAGCCGTACACAAGTATGACCGCTGCCACCGGAGACGGCGGTGACGGTGATCATCCCGTTGACCACCACCGGAATTGATGAACTCGTCATGGTCCCATCCCCCAACTGGCCGCTGCCATTATTCCCCCAGCATATGGCCGTACCATCCGAAAGAACCACACAGGTATGATTGAGCCCTGCTGTGATGGCAATGGCAGTGGTGATTCCGCTGACCACCACTGGGGTTGACGAATTGTTCGTGCTCCCATTGCCCAACTGACCGCTGCCGTTATACCCCCAACATTTGACCGTGCCGTCTACAAGAACTGCACAAGTGTGCCTGGACCCAGCCGCAATGGCAATGGCAGTGGTTATCCCGCTGACCGTCACCGGAGTCGACGAGCTCGCTGT
>JBGPIL010000110.1:0-7265 GCA_041484905.1 Nitrospiria bacterium | reverse complement strand
GGATCGATGTGGAGGTCGCCAGGCATCTCTTTCTGAACTCCACGCTGCTGCTCAACGTGACCGGTCTTCACGATGATCTCTATGTGAGCTGGTTCTTCGGCTTCCGGGTTGAAATATGATTGCGCCGGGGAGCAATGGAGGCAAGATGGCACAGGGAGCGTTTGTCTTTATCAGCGTTTCGGGCGATCATACCCGGAGCGTCCACACCACCATCCAGCGGTTCGCCGGGGTCAAGGCCGTCTACACGGTGACGGGCGCGTATGACATCATCGTGCATGTGGAGACCGAGTCATTCCAAAGTCTCGGCGAATTGATTCTCTCAAAAATCCGCGCGATCGACGGCGTGACCCAGACCGTCACCTGCCTGGTCCTGAGTTAATTTTTTCCGCGAGCGTCCCTAGGGCGCTCGCTCAAGTCGGGGGAGAGAGCCGCTTTCTCCCCCGCACCCCCATCGGATGTACACTTCTGAGCCCTGCGTATGGGCGATGGCGGTTGTTAGGGGGAGAGGAGCATCTCCCCCTAACTTTCAACGGGGAGCCTTCCGCCGCTCCCCTTGATAATCCGTTATTGAAATCAGGTGGAGATTCCGTTCTCCCCCTGATAACCCCCATCGGATTTACAAGTGTAACGTAGCGTATGGCGGTGGGGCCGGGGGTATGGGGGCATCGGAGGAGCGACTGCACCGCACGGGCCCCCACTGATAAATAAATCAGGGGGAGCGGTGCCGCTCCCCCTGACTTTAATAACCAGCCAGCCAAATTCCCATCAGAAAACATGGAGTTGGCTTGACAATCCCGGCATGGTGGTATATCTTCAAATCAGAGAACGTCGTCGATGATGTCGCGCGGATGCGGCGTGATCTCCAGCCGGCGACGGGACCGCGGAGCGGATGGCATGAGCCGGCCCTGGTTAACAGCGTATGAACCGGAAGTCCCCCCGCATCTGGACTATCCCGAAGCGCCTCTCCAGCAATTTCTGATCGATACGGCCCGAAATTTTCCCCGCCGTCCCGCCATTTCCTTCTACGGCAAGCAGCTGACCTACGAAGCGCTGGCCGCGCAGGTCGCGCGCTGCGCCAACGCCTTGCGGACGCTCGGCGTGCGGCCGGGCGACCGGGTGGCGCTCATGTTGCCGAACGTCCCGCAGGCGGTCATCGGCTATTACGGCGCGTTGGCGGCCGGCGCCATCGTGGTGCAGATGAATCCGCTTTACGTGGAGCGGGAAATCGAATTCCAATTGCAGGATTCCGGCGCCGAAACGATCATCGCGCTGGATCTGTTTTATCCCAAGATCGAGGCGGTCAGGGCCAAAACGCCGCTCAAGAGGATCCTCATCACCGGCGTGAAGGATTTTTTGCCCGTGCCGCTCAAATGGCTCTATCCGTTCAAGGCCAAGCGGGAAGGCCAATGGGTCGACGTGCCGCGCGTGGAGCCCGTCCATGATTTTCTCGCGTTGCTGCATCAGGCTACGGAGCAACCCCCGCCGGTCACCGTTGGCGGGCAAGACCTTGCCCTCCTGCAATACACCGGTGGGACGACCGGCACGCCGAAGGGTGTGATGCTCAGCCACCGGAATCTCGTGGCCAACGTGGTCCAGTGTCACGGCTGGATGCCGTCGCTGCGGCCCGGCCGGGAGGTCTTTCTTGGCGTCATTCCGTTTTTCCACGTCTATGGAATGAGCACCTGCATGAATCTGGCGATCAAGATCGGCGCCCATCTGGTGCTCCTGCCGAAATTCAAGACCGACGAAGTGCTGACAGCCATCCAAAAGAACCGCGCCACCATTTTCATGGGTGTCCAGGCGATGTACGTCGCCATCAACAATCATCCGAAGGTCAGCCGGTACGATCTTTCCTCCATTCGGATCTGCATCAGTGGGGCGGGGCCGTTGCACGCCGAGGTGCAGGACCGGTTTGAGCAATTGACCAAGGGTAAATTGGTGGAAGGCTACGGCCTGACGGAAAGCGCACCGGTCACCCACTGCAACCCGATTTTCGGCAAGCGGAAGAAAGGGAGCATCGGAATTCCATTCCATGATACCGACGCGCGGGTGGTCGATGCCGAGACTGGGGAGAAGGATCTGGATGTCGGACAGGCCGGAGAACTCGCGGTGCGGGGCCCGCAGGTGATGCGCGGCTACTGGAATCAGGCCGAGGAGACCAAGGCGGTGCTGCGGGACGGCTGGCTCTTTACCGGCGACATGGCCCGCATGGATGAAGACGGCTACTTCTTCATTGTCGATCGCAAGAAGGACATGATCAAGACGAGGGGCGAGAACGTCTATCCGCGCGAAGTGGAGGAGGTGCTCTTCCGCTATCCGAAGGTGAAGGACGCCGTCGTGGTCGGCCTGCCGGAGTCGTTCAGTGTTGAAGTGATCAAGGCCTATATCGTGTTGAAGGAAGGGGAAACGGCCACGCCGCAGGAGATCATCGGCTACTGCGCGGGCGAGCTGGCCAAATACAAAGTGCCCAAGTACGTCGAGTTCCGGCAGGAGTTGCCCAAGACGATGGTCGGCAAGGTGCTGCGGCGGGTGCTCCAGGACGAAGAGAGGCGAAAATCACCGGCCGCCGAGCCAACGGTGCCCTGGACGGGAACGGGGGGATAAGCATGGCCTTACAGGTCGTCATCATTGATGGAGTCCGCACGCCGGTCGGCAATTTCGGCGGCGCGTTGAAGGACATGACCAACCACAAACTGGGCGAACTCGTCACGCGCGAACTGCTCAAACGCACCGGTCTCGATCCCGCCGCGGTGGAGGAGGTCATCTTTGGCTGCGTCGGCCAGTATAGCGACGCGACCAACCTGGCCCGCGTGGTCACGTTGATGGCCGGTTTGCCGATCAAAACCCCGGCCTACACCGTCGCGCGGAACTGCTCTTCGGGCATGCAGGCGCTGGTCAACGCGGCGCAGAATATCAAGGCGGGCGATGCGGACGTCCAGATCGCCGGCGGCATCGAGAATATGAGCCTGGCGCCCTACGTCTCGCGCGACATGCGGTGGGGCAAACGGCTGCGCCACGGCGAATTCGTCGATAGCATCTGGGAAGGGTTGACCGACGCCTTCTGCGGGCAGATCATGGGCCGCACCGCCGAGAACCTGGCGGAGGATTATCAGATCTCCCGCGAAGAGCAGGACAAATTTGCCGTCCTGTCGCACAAACGGGCTTTTCGCGCGATCCGGGAAGGCAAATTCAAAGATGAAATCATCACGGTGATGGTGCCCAAGCGAATGGCCGGCAAGGAAGTCACGCCGGAGCCCTTCAGCCAGGACGAAGGACCGAACGTGGCGCTCACCGAACAGCAGTTGGCGCTCTATCCGGCGATCTTTAAGGAAGGCGGCTCGGTCACCCCCGGCAATTCCTGCCCGATCAGCGACGGTGCGGCCGCGCTGCTCGTGATGTCGGCCGAGCGGGCCAAAACGCTGCGGCTGACGCCGCTGGGGGCCATCCGGTCGTACGCCTTCGTCGGCGTCGATCCGTCCCGGATGGGGATCGGCCCCGCCGAGGCGATTCCGATCGCGTTGAAGAAAGCGGGGCTGGGGTTGAAGGACATTCAGTTGTTTGAAGTCAACGAAGCCTTCGCGGTGCAATATCTGGCCGTGGAGAAGAAGCTGGGGTTGAATCGGGAGATCGTCAACGTCAACGGCGGAGCGATCGCGCTGGGCCACCCGGTCGGGATGAGCGGGGCGCGCCTGGCGCTGACCTTGCTTCGCGAACTGCAACGGAGAAACCTGACGCTCGGCTGCGCCAGCATGTGTGTCGGCGGCGGCCTCGGAGCGGCCATGGTGGTGGAGCGAGTATAAGTGAAAGTGAAAAGTGGAGAGAGTAAGAGATTCGAGACACAAGCGTATGGGCGATGGGGGGCGCGGGGAGGAGCGTGAACATCGCTCCCCCCGCTTGAGCGAGCCTGCCAAGGCGAGCGGAAAGAACAGAAAGGAGCGCATATGATCACGATGAATCAAGTCGAATCGGGGCACGAATCGCATCTCTCTGACACCGTTCGGATCATCTTTGGGGCGGTGCTGCTGGTCATGGGGCTGGTGATGACGATCGCCGGATTGATGGGCGGCGCCGGAATGGGCCACCTGCTGCTGGTCATGGGTGTCGCGCTGGTTTTTGTGGCGGTCGGCGCCGGCATGCTGGCGCACCAGTCCTGGTCCCGCTGGGGTTTTTATATTCTCGGCGGCATGACGATCCTCGGTGCGGGTGAAGCCGCGCTGCGGGCGCACGTCCTGGCGCGAAGCGTGAACTGGGACCGGCCGATTGCCGTGGCTGTCGGTTTGCTGTTTGCGTGGGGGCTGTGGGTATTGAGCCGTCCCGACGCGAAGCAGACGTTCAAAGGATAAAAGACGGCAGGCGTCAGAAGTCAGAGCGTACGGCGATGAGGATTGCCAAGGGGAGCGTGAATGAAGCTTCGCGGGCTCTGCTCGCGAAGGCGGAATCTGAGCCGGCCACATGGCCCACGGCCATGGCCGAGTCGAAGCGCATCTTCCCTTGGCTTGAGCGAGTGCTTTAGCACGAGCGGATACAACGGAGGTTGAATGTACATCTATAAAGCCGGGGTGATCGGAGCCGGGACAATGGGCGCGCAGATTGCGCAGGTGATCAGTTACGCCGGCCTGCCGGTGGTCCTGAAGGATCTGCGCCAGGAATCGGTCGACAAAGGGCTGGCCACGATCCGGAAGATTTATCAGTCCCGCGTCGACAAGGGCAAAATGACGGCGACCGAGATGGAGCAGAAACTTGCCCTGGTGACCGGCTCGACCAGCTATAGCGATTTCAAAGAAGTCGATCTCGTGATCGAAGCGGTCTTCGAGGAGTTGAGCGTGAAGCAGAAGGTGTTTCAGGAAGCCGAGGCGGCCATGCCCGAATCGGCCATTCTGGCGACGAACACCTCGGCGCTCTCGATCTCGGCCATCGGCTCGGCGGTCAAGCGGCCGGAGAAACTGATCGGGATGCACTTTTTCAATCCGGCCCACGTGATGAAACTGGTCGAGGTGATCCCCGGCCTGGCGACGTCATCCGACACGGTCGATGACACCGTGGCCTTCACCGAATCGCTTCGCAAGATTCCCGTGCGCGTGCAGGAATGCGCGGGCTTTCTCGTCAATCGGTTGCTCATGCCCTATCTGAACGAGGCGGCCCTGGCGCTCGAAGACGGCGCGGCGTCGATGAAGGAGATCGACCAGGTGTTGTTGGCGGCCGGTCTGCCGATGGGGCCGTTCGTGTTGCTGGATATGATCGGCATCGATGTGGCGCAGAAGGTGGCCGAGATCCTCTACGAGTCCTACGGCCCCCGGATGACGGCGGCCGAGACGTTAAACGAGCTGGTCAAGCGGAAACGGCTGGGGCAGAAAGTCGGCCGCGGTTTTTACCTGGAAGGGGAGGATGCGGAACTGCCGGCCATCCTCGCCCAGATTCAAAAGACGCGGGGGACGAAGAAAGTGAAGTTTACGCCCGAACGGCTGTTGCTCCCCATGATCAACGAGGCGGTCATCTGCCTGCAGGAGGGGGTGGCCACGCCGAGCGATATCGACATCGCCATGGTGGCGGGCATGGGCTTCCCGCAGGAGAAGGGCGGCCCGTTGCATCTGGCCGATGCGATGGGGATCGATGTGGTGACGGCGGAGTTGACCCGCCTGAGCCGGGAACTGGGGCCGCGCTTCTGGCCCGCGCCGATGCTCAAGCGAATGGTCGCGGCCAACTATCTGGGCGTGAAGACGAAGAGAGGTTTTTTCACGTACTAGTTCCTTTCCCCCCTCTCCCCTGGCGGGAGAGGGGGGATTGTACAAGAATCGGACGATGCCTCTCATCTCCGATTCGAGGTAAAGGTGAGGGGGAAACGGAGCGGCATGTGGGCGAACAATTTGTAACCACCCAGACCGAAGAGGGCGTGGCGACGGTGACCATCACCAACCCGCCGGCCAATACCCTGACAATGATGGTGATGACCCAGCTGGAGGCGGCGATCGGCGCACTGATTGCCGATCCGGCCGTCAAGGTGGCCGTCGTGACGGGTGCGGGCAACATGTTCGTCGCCGGCGCCGACATCCGGGAGATCGCCGGCCTTGACTCGGCCGCCAAGGGGCGGACGGTCACGCTCAAAGGGCAGGCGATTTTCAGCGCGATCGAACAGTCGCCCAAGCCGATCATCGCGGCGATCAACGGCCTCTTCTGCCTGGGCGGCGGCCTCGAACTGGCCCTAGCCTGCCACATGCGCATCGCGAGCGAACGGGTCCGGATGGGGCTGCCGGAGATCGATCTGGGCATCATGCCAGGGTTCGGCGGCACGCAGCGGCTGCCCCGCATTGTCGGACCGTCAAAAGCGGCCGAGTTGATTTTGACCGGCGACAAGATCACGGGTGTGGAGGCAAAGGCGATCGGCCTGGTGAACAAGGTCGTGCCGGAGGGTGAAGTCCTCAAGCAGGCGCAGGGACTGGCCAAGAAGATCGCCTCCAAGGGCCAGGCTGCCGTCCGTGCCGCGATGACGGCAATCGGTCACGGGCTGACATCGCCCCTGGCGGCCGGATTGCAGAAGGAAGCAGAGCTGTTCGGCGGGCTCTGCGAGACGGCCGACATGAAGGAAGGCGTGAAAGCGTTTTTGGAAAAACGGCACCCGAAATGGCAGGACAAATGAAAGACCCAGTAGCCAGTAGGCAGGGGCCAGTAGCCAGGCAGTCTTCCTGCCTACAGCCTACTGTCTACTGACTACTCAGCAGGACGAACAATGGCGATGGAGAGACGAGGAAAAACGGCGCTGGTGCTGGCCGGGGGAGGATTCCCCGGCTTCATGTACGAGATCGGCTGTCTGACGGCCATGGATGAGATTTTCGAGCCGGGCTTCAACGTCAACCAGTTCGACATCTATGTCGGCTCCAGCGCAGGGTCGGCCATCGCCGCGCTGATCGCCAACGGCGTCCGTCCCCGTGAAATTTTCGACGCCATTGTCAACGACACCGACAGCCCCTACAACTTCAAACGGGAAAACATCTACAGCTTCGGCTATCAGGAGTCGTGGCACGTCTTCAAGCGGCTCGTCAGGACGGTGCCGCCGCTGGTCCGCTACTTTGTGCGGCGGCGGGCGAAATTCTCGATGCTCGATCTGGTCTACATGCTGCAGGAAAATCTGCCGTCCGGCATCTTCACGCTGAAAAATTTTGACGCCTATCTGAACGGGTTTTTCGCCCTGGAGGGACGCACCAACGATTTCCGAAAGCTGCGCCGGCAACTCTACATTCCGGCGGTCGACATCGACCGGGGCCGCTACG
>JBGPIL010000109.1:0-7295 GCA_041484905.1 Nitrospiria bacterium | reverse complement strand
CTACCTAGCAACCTAGCGACCTTACTTATGACTGACCGAGACAGACTGCTCGCTATTCTCAAACAACGGTCGTTCGCCCACCGGCCGGAGCAGCCCTTTCAGCTCTCCTCCGGCAAGACCAGTCCCTATTATCTGGACGGCAAACGGACCACGCTCGATCCGAGAGGCGCGCTGCTGGTCGGCCGGCTCTGTTTTGAGCGGCTAAAGGGGCGCGGGATTGCGGCTGTCGGCGGCCTGACGCTGGGCGCCGATCCGATTGCGGTGGCCGTGGCGTTGACGAGCGAGCTGGGTGGCGAGCCGATGCGGGCCTTCATCGTCAGAAAAGAAGCCAAGGGTCACGGCACGCAGAACTGGATTGAGGGCGGGCTCGAGCCGGGGTCGCGCGTCGCGGTGGTTGAAGATGTCGTCACATCGGGCCGTTCGATCGTGTTGGCCATCGAGCGAACACTGGCGGCCGGTCATGCGGTCGTGGCCGTTCTGTCGCTTGTGGACCGGGAAGAGGGCGGAGCCAAGGCGGTCGAAGCGGCGTCAGGTCTGCCGCTCGAATCATTGTTCCGACTGGGTGATTTTTTAAAAGAGGTAGCCGGGCAAAAAGGTGGCTAGGTTGTTAGGTAGCTAGGTGGCTGGAAAAATCGGGCCATCAAGAGAGAGAACTGCCTTTCCTAGCTACCCAGCGACCTCGCCACCTAGCTACCTAATTTCTGTGCTACTCTACCACCATGGCCCAAGCCGCCGCGCGAAAAGATCCATTTGGCCATTATCGCGTCACCGTCAACCGGATTGTCTCGATGACGCCGACCGTCAAGAGCTATACCCTCGCCCTTCAGGGTGACGCAAGATTCCGCTTCAAGCCGGGCCAGTACGTCCAGTTGTATGTGCCCAAAGGGGACCAGGCGGTTGCCAAACCCTATTCCATCGCCTCGCCGCCTGATCAGGAGCGGGAGATCGAGCTCTGCATCAAACGGGTGGAGGGCGGCTACGTCTCCACCTACTGCGACCAGCTCGTCGGAGGGGAATCGTTCGAGATCCGGGGGCCGATCGGCAAGTTTTTCTTGCGGGAGCCGGTGGATTCGGACCTGGTGTTTCTGGCGACCGGCACCGGGGTCGCTCCGTTTCGCAGTATGCTCCGCGGGCTGTTCCCGTTGGAGGATCAGCCGGCCGGCTGGGCCCCCTATCGCCTCAGCGGGGATCGGAAGGTCTGGCTGTTTTTCGGTGTGCGCCATGAAGACGAGATTCTCTACGACGCAGAATTCCGCCGGATGGCCGAGCGCTATGCGACGTTTCATTTCATCCCAACGATCAGCCGGCCGAAACAGTGGACGGGGGCGACCGGCTACGTGCAGGAACAGGTGGTCAAGCACCTTCAGGATCCGGCGGGCAAACAAGTTTATGTCTGCGGCCTTCTGTCGATGATCGAGGCGGCGCGCGCCGCGCTCAAGGGCATGGGATTTCAGCGGGAACAGATTCATTATGAAATCTACACATAGGTGGCTAGGTAGCTGGGTGGTTTCGGTAGCTAGGAACTGCAACGGCGGCTGAGTCGCTTAGGACAAAGAAAAAAATATTTTCTGTCGGATTCAATTTTCCTAGCCACCTAACGACCTAGCAACCCAGCCACCTTTCTCTCTTGACATGTTTCCCCCATTGCCCTATAGTGGGGCCGATTTGAAACGCCGACGTTCTCAGGAGCCGAGCGCGCTCTCCCGAGTTCGCAAGACGCCCACAGGATGCCCACGGTGCGGCGGCTTGCTGAGTCCCGAACGATTTTCTGATTTTTGCGATCAGGCCGGCCAGTATCATTTTCGCGGCTGGCGCTGTCTCTCCTGCGGCGAAGTGCTCGATCCCGTCATCCTGGCCAACCGCCGCCTGCCGGGACGGGTGACGACGATCGAGAAGAAATAAGTCAACCCCTCTCCTCACTGCCTGCCTGGCAGGTCATGCCACGTGCTGGCAAAACTCGCAGGCACATCACCCCGATGGACGTCTGATTGGGATCAGGCATAATGCTGATGAACTAAGCCAGCAATGATGATGCCAACCCCCCAGGAATCTTAGAGGAGCAGCAGATCCTTCTTGTTGCCGAGGAACAGAAAGGCGGCCTTGCCGTACAGGGCGGGGCCAGAAGATTGACTGCGGCGAACCCCTTGATCCGGCGCTTGGCCAAGGGCAACGGCCTCAAACAGCGGCTACCGTAGCCAAGCCATGGCAGGATGAGTGTTTTGCTTCACTTCGATTGACCGGATTTACTGGTTGGCTTCGATGATGAAGCACCAGTCGAGGATTGATCATTCGGTACATTCGATTGATTCTGGTTGTTCGTGGTGTCGCCTCCAGAACGGCCTCCTTTTTTATTGCTGCTGCCTTGTTTCTTCTCGGCGCGTTTCTGCTTCTTGGCGTCGCGGATGGCTTGATTCTCAGCCAGCTTGGCGGGATTTTGAGAACGGGTGGATTGGTTCCCGCCATCAGAGGCGACCGCTGTGGCCACAATGGGAATGATCCCCAGATCGAAGACCCGAACCTCTGTGATGACAATGTGATTGTCTTTCCCTGTTGCCGTGCGTTTTGCGCCATAGATGATCGCGGTGTTACTTGGTCCAAGAAGCTGTTTGATCGCCCGTTCAATCGGCATCCGCTCAAATGAAGCGGTGATGGGCCGGTTATCAAACGCCTGGGTCTGAGCCGGAGGCCGAAAGCGGATATGCGTCTGCCTGGACAGCTCTTCCATGACCTGCTGGAGGGGCAGACCGTTCAAGCGAACCGTCAGCGTTCGTTTATCGGTTTGGTATTCAATCGCCGGGCCTGACGGTGACGCAGGGGCGGTTGATTGGGCTGTCGCTTCAGGGAGCGACACTCCTGCCAGCGCAACAACCATGACGCCGGCGATCATCGCCGAGAATGAAAAGCCTCGCCTCACAACGTGAATGGTACCGTATCATTCTCCTGAAAACAAGAGGGCCGGGGATACTCCCCGGCCCTCTTGGCACAACAACCGCTCTTGCTACGTACGACTACCGCCGTGCAAACCGGCGCCGCAGCAACACCACGGCCACTGGCGCGAAGAGCACCAGCAGATAGGTGAAGCTGGAGCCGGTCGTGGCGGATGCCGACGCGACCAGGCTGCAGCCTCCGCTGCCACCGCCGGTTGGCGCGCCGCCGAAACCGTACCCGCCTATATCAGAACCCCCGCCAAAGCCCGAATCGTGGGTGCTGTCATGGGGGCCCGTTGCATAAGCATCGCGAGAAGCCGACGAGTGGTTCACATAACCAGCGTCACGCAATGTACCCGCAACATCCCGATCCTGAGTGGCATCAGGCGTTGAATCGGCGCTGGGCTCGGGGATTCTTGAACTGACCCCGTCCCCCTCCGATCCATTGCTGTCTCCATCACGGCCCGGCCGGCCCGGATCATCAAAGCCCGCGGCAATATCGGCCGCTGTCTGGTCCGGGGTACTATCACCGGCGGTCAATGTGTTCCAATCGGCGGAGGTGGTGTTCCCATCCCGGCCGACCCGATCACGCTGCCAGTCTTCAACCATGTTGGTATTGCGATCGCACTCGCCGAGCAGCTTATCCGCCGCGATACAATCGCGGTTGCCCACCCGGTCGCCCTGCGTGCTGGTCAGGCCATGCGAGAGACGATACCGATCCGAGTTGGTGTGCTCGGGAGCCGCATCGGCTATGCCCTCGCCAGCCCGATCAAACCCGCTGGCCGGCAGGTTATCACGCACCTGATCATACCAGCCGTCACCAGGACCGTTATAGTCTTTCACGTCATCGCCGGTAAACAGAGTGTTGCCGCAGGAGTAATCCACGTTAGTGCCATCCCCAGGGCCGTTCACGCAGTCCGGCACACCGGTGCCAGTGCCGTCACCATCCGTGCCGCCACGATCATCGGCCGACCCCGCGCTGTCCCCATCAGGAACCCGATCGGCGTTTCGATCAAATCCTGACCGATCCGAACCCGAACCGGAGCCATCGCCATCGGAGTTGCCGTCATCGGGTCCGCCGATGAAATTGTTGTGGCTATAACCCGCGCTCGGATTGTGTGACGCTTGGCCTGTTCCCTGGAACCCCCACCAGAGCACGACCCCGGCAAGGGCCAGCCCCATACCCCATATCATTGTTCGTTTCATTGCTTCTTCCTCCTTTGTTGAAAGCCCATTTCCGTGTGAGCACATGAACACCACGCACAAACTCACTCAATAATTGGAGAGACGTTAAACTGGACTGGCCACCTCCTTCTGTGAAAAGAGTCGAAGAGGTTGTGCCCCGTTTGTGGACCACGGGAAGGCCTCTTGCAATGGGTTGAGTGAAGTGAACGGGAGAAAATACGCGGAGAAGAGAGATCGAACAGGACTGACGAATTCAGCGTGCATGAGAGGGCCGTCTCCCGCGGGTGGGGGGCCACTCCAACTGCTGAATTTCAGCAATTGGAGCAGACGCAGTTTTTCCACTGTATTGTCAAATTGGTGCAGGGTCGAACCTGCAGTGGCTGGCGGCGAAACGAAACCGGCTGCCGTTCGAATGGCCGTGATGGTCATTGATTTGCCCACTGCGGCAACCGGCGCAGCCAGCTCCACAAAAGCGGGTTGAGAGGTCAGCCGGGTGTCCATGACACGAAGCACCTTCGCGCTTCTCCATCGGGCTTTCCCGTTGCCAGCGCCCAGCAGGCCTGCGGGACTGACCGTTACACTGACGGTCTGAGCCGCCAGGCGGCCGATCGGGCCGCGTTCCCGCTGATTGAGCCACGCAATGACGACTCGTCCGGTGGCGGGGTCGACGCCGATGGTTTTGGGCTGGCCGAGGACCGGAGCCGACCGGTAGAGCGATTGCTTCGGGGATTCCATCAGGGCGGACAACGGCTGGCGTGTGCCCGTCCCGGGGGTTTGAAGCATCGTATAGACGATTTGTGTGGCAGCCGCATCGGTCGCATCGGTCCAGGTCACGTGGAGGTTCCCCCGGCGATCAACCGCAACGGCCGGGTACCCATGGGCATCTTTACCAAAGTGGGTGGCGATTCGCCGCCGCTCGATTGCATTGTGGCCCGCAATTCTCGCCAGAATGACCGAGTCCCGTCCTTCTTCCCAGACGCTATAGGCCACGCCTTGAACATCCACAGCCAGGTACGGATGCATGGCCATGGGACGCTCATTGAGGCGCTCATCTCTTGTGACAATCGGGCCGTGCTGCCCTTGGACGATCCGAGCGTAATGGACCCACGTCCCTTCCGAATTTCGAGCGCCGGCTCTTTTCGCAAAGCGCTCCTGCCATAAGAGATGGACCGTCTGGTTGGAATCAATCGCGATGTGGGGGCGCCGAATCCTGTTGGTGCTGGTGTGGATGAGCGTCGCCGGCGCGTCCGGCGATCCTGAAAACGTCATGGACTGATAAAAGAGGCTGGAGGTATCATCGTCAGCCTCCACGATCCATGCACGACGAAGATGATTGGCCTGATCACGGACAACGGATCTGGTCTGATCATCGGGAAGGGAAAGCGAGGAGACGGGGCTGCCGGCCGAAGCGGAGAGAGGCGCCAATGAAATGGCACACAGGCAAAAAAAGCCCAATGCAATATGCCCTTTAAGAAGGCGAGCCACTAAAAACTCCTCCCTTGATCAACAGGCTGAAAAGTATCACAAAAGCAATAGTCTGTCAAGCGCTTCATTGGCTGGGTGCTGCTGCTGGGTTTTTAGCTACCCGATGACCTCTATTTTAACCACACCAGGGAAGGAGACCAAGTCGGCTCGGCTGCCCACAACTTCTCTGATTTGTCGTGGAGTCTGCCGTTTTCCGATCTCTATCTGAGGGCCGGAAAAGAGGAGCAGCGTGTTATGTTTACTATAAGTGACAATGAGGCGGGTTTTGGGGTCAGTGATTTGAGCCCAGCCGGCCGACCAGCGCTTCCCATTGTTATCGGTAAAGACGACCTGCTTCGCCTGTGTCACGCCTTGGGCGTTCAAGATATCGGCCACAGCCCACCCCGTCCGAGCGTCATGCAGTGTGGCGATCTTTACCTCGGGGAGGGTTTCCTGAAGCGCGCTGCCGACCAGCGGCGCTTTTTCCTTGCCATTGACAATGATTGGAATAGGGGTTTGTCCAACGGGGAGCCGGGAGCCCTTTTGGGCTCGCCGTTCTTCTTTGGCTGCCCGTCGTGGATGGCTGCCATCCGATTGAACTTGAGCTGTAGGTGAAGGTGCTTGCCCTTCGGGAACACGAACGGCTTGGTTTCCAGGCGTCCCGGCCGAGCGGATCAATCGAATCCCTTTCTCGGAGAGGAACCCGGCGCCCGCAAGCAGCCCGCCGCCGATAATGACAGCCCAGAAGAGTTTATAGGCAAGGTTTTTTTGCACGGCCGGTTACCCTTTTACTTCAATTTTCTCGATTTTGCCGACATTGAGCAGATCCGTTCGTCCGGCAACGCTCTTTTTGACATCTTCAATGGTAATGTTGCCTTTATTGGTTCCCCGGACCTTTGGGCCGGAAACAGCCATGAGCAGGCCGGCCTCATTATATGTAAAGAGGGGAATGGTCTGTTGATCGTTCAGTTGCTGAGGTGTGACGGCGGTCTTTTTCCCATTGGCGCCTGTGAGCGTGACTTCTTTATAGTTCTCAACCCCAAGGTATTTCAGTGTTTTGACGATGGCCCACCCTTTTCGCGGACCGTCGGCGGTGGCGACAACCGTATCTTCCACATGGTCGACAAGGTCTTGGCCGACGAATGAGGCTTTTGTTTGACCACTGACCACAACTGGAATCGAAGAGGTCCCTACTTTACTGGGCAGAAGAATGCCGCCCGAAGGGCCGAACCCGGCCTGACGTGCTCCGCCCTGGCCCTTCGATTGTCCCCCGCGGCCTTTGCCTGATGATCGTCCACCGGACCGGGCCCCTTGCTGACTGCCGGGTCCTGCGTCGGTTCCTTGAGCCAGGCGCTGTCTCCCTCCAGAGCCCGGTGTCAAGGTGGGCCCTGATTGCTCACCGGCGGCTCGCCGCCAGCCGGGTTGGTGCTGGCCCGTTCCCGTGCCAGTCCCCCCGCTGGAGAGAAGAGGCTGTCCGTTTGGGCCGACCATTCGAAAGCCGGCGGCATACAGCGCAACGCCAATAACTGCGATTCCCACACTCCCAATGACAGCCAATCGAATACCCTTGCCCATGTTCAAATTCTCCTTCGGTGATGCATGGTTCGATTCTTTCGCGAGGTTATTGCACCACTTCCACGCGCCGCACGTCCCGGAAAAAGATCAGGCTGCGCTGGCGTTGCTTGTGCATCTGCTCGCGCCGTTGGTCTTCGGTCTGGG
>JBGPIL010000108.1:0-7329 GCA_041484905.1 Nitrospiria bacterium | reverse complement strand
TTTCGCTGCTCAGGAGTTCCCGGACGAGGGCCAGATCGTGCTGCCGCTCTGCCCCTCTGGGCCGGGTGCCGGCGATGGGCCGGGTCTGGACGCGACGCCCCTGGAGTGAGACCAGCCGTTCGGGCGACGCGCTCACTATTTGGACGGAGCCGAAATCAAGAAAAGCGGCAAAGGGCGAGGGATTGATGGCGCGCAGCCGTTCGTAAATCGCCCAGGGGGCCAATGGTCCCAACCGAACGCTAAAACGGTGGGCCAGGTTGGCTTGGAAAATGTCGCCGGCGGCAATATAGCGTAAACAACGCCGCACGAGTGTTTCATACTCCGCTTGTGTCTGGCCGGCCGTGACGGTGACGGGGCCCTGTGTGGCCGGCGTCGGGGCATTGTCTTCGCCCGAATCGATCTCCAGCGCGCGACGGATGTCGTCTGTGGAGACCGCGTCCGCGCCATCGAACGGGGTGTGAGCGATGGTGATGGTGCCCTCTTGGTGGTCGAAGGCGACAACGGTGCCGGTCAGGTAGAGGTCGAGATCGGGCAGGGCCAAATCATTGCGGGCCAAGCGGGGCAGTCGTTCGAGAAAATGAACGAGGTCGTATCCGAAATAGCCGACGGCGCCGCCCAAAAACGGCGGCAAATCTGAAGACAGAGGAGGAACCGCGTAACGGGCGAGCAGGGAGCGCAACAACGGCAGCGGCCGGTCTTGACGGGTGGCATTGACGCTTCCGCTGAGCCGGACCGTTGTGCCGGTACTTTGCATTCTTAAAAACGGGTTCAGGGCGATGAAGGAAAAACGCCCCGTTGTGCCGGTTGATTGGGCGCTTTCCAGCAACGCCACGGGTCGCAGGCCGGGATGGGCGCGCAGCCGGCAAAATGCCCGGACCGGAGTCAGGTTACCCAGGGGCAGCGTGACGAGGGTCTGCGGGGCGGTCATTGCAATAGGGGAAATAGGGAAAGCAGGGGAATGAGGGGAAGCCGGGGCGGGCGGAGAAGACCGTCCGTCGGGTTCGTGGTCAAACCGTTGAAGCGGCCGGCCCATCTACCTGGAAACTTTGACAATATGTTCATGGGCGACTATACTGAGTTTACGCATCGAGCAGCCATGTTTGCCACAGTTTTTTTGCTGTTTTTATGGAAGCGCTCCTACCCGAAGAGTCCAAAAGCGACGTTGACCAGCAGAAGCTCAAGGCGGCCCGCGCGCTGTTGCTGCAATTCGTCAAAACCGCGAAAACGGTCCGCCTCTATCTGCCCAACAATCCGGTCCGCCAGAAGTTTTTTGCCGATCTGTTTGAGCGATTTGAACTCTTCCTGCGCGCCTACGGCGCGTTGCGGTTGAAAGTGCGCCAGCAGGCCTTTGTCGTCGATGGGGAGGTCGTCTACGAGCAGGAAGGACGGCAGGAAAACCTGGCGTTTCGTTGTTATGTCGACGGGATCACCGAGCTCACCTTCAACGAGGGGCTGGAACAGGCGGAGTTGATCGAATTTTTGGACGTGGTGGGGAACGATCAGGACCCGCACACCCTGGATGACGATATTGTCAGTCTGCTGTGGAAGCGGGACCTGCCGCACATCACCACGGTGGTGGTGGATGACCTGCCCGAACAAGCCGACTTTCTTCCCGATCGGGCGGAACTGAAGGATGTGGACCTGGAGGCAATGGTCCGGCAGGAAGTCGCCAGCGTGCCACCTTCCGCACGTGCCGGCCCCAAGCGGCTCGAATATCCGATGGTCATTTTTAAGTTGACCGAGGAAGAGATTCAGCAATTGAAACAGCAAATCACGAAGGAGCAGCAGCGGGATGCTGTCGCGCAATTACTCGACATTCTTACGGTGATGCTGGAGATCGAGCTGGATGAGGTCTCCTTCGGAGAAATTCTTGGGATTATGGAAAAACTGGTCGATCTGTTCATCGAACGGGGTGATCTGCCTCGTGCCGCCTCGTGCGCGAGCACGGTCCGGCGGCTCTATGATCACCCGCCGCAGCAGGCGGACGCGTTCCGGAACAGGCTCCACCAGTTTTTGGTGCAACTCGGCACGCCGGAACGTCTTGGAGTGCTGACCGTCATGCTGAATCGGGAGAAAACCACGGACGCGACCGCCTTGACGGAGTTCATCCAGGCCATGACTCCGCAGGCGCTCGTGCCGCTCACCGATCTGTTGGGAACGGTGATCGTGATGAAAACCCGTAAAGTCATCTGCGATGCCATGGTGACACTCGGCCGCGATGACATTGAATTGCTGGCGAGCCGTTTGCAGGACGATCGATGGTTCGTGGTGCGCAATTTGATTTATGTGATGGGGCGGATCGGGGGCCCGGAAGTCATCAGTTATCTGTCGCCGCTGGTTCGCCATTCCGAACAGCGCGTTCGCAAAGAAGTCATCAAAACACTGGACGGCATGGATTCGGAGAAGGTCGTCGACGTGCTGCTCGAGTGTCTGCATGATCAGGAAAGCTCGGTTCGGATGATGGCCATGCGGGCGCTGGCTAGGAGGAAAACCCCGCGCGGGATCGAGCCGCTCATCGCCGTGATCGAGGAGCGTCATTTCGCCGCGAAGGATGTTTCAGAAAAGCTCGAAATTTTCGTGGCGCTGGGTTCCTCGGGCCGTCCCGAAGCGCTCTTGGTCCTGAAACAGTATCTGAAGGGGAGTTCCTGGTGGCGGCGGACCGGGCAGGAGCAATTGTGTTGGTGCGCGGCCTACGCCCTCAAACAGATGGGGACCGCGGAGGCGACGGCCCTTCTGGAGGAGGGCAGTCGCCATGCCAGCAAAGGCCTTCAGGAGGCCTGTTCGGCGGCGCTGCGCGGCACGGCCCGCGAACTGATGATCCGGCAGGCGCGCTTATGAGCATTGGAATCGATCAGGAACTGTGGCAATTGGGCAAGGGGCTGGTCAACCAGTTTTCGATCCTGCTCCGGACCGCGCAGATTCATGACGTCAGGAACGTGGCGTTCGAGCAACCGTTCGAACAGTTTCAGCGGACCTTGTACACGCTGCAGCGGCAACTCGGCGACCTCTCATTACGGGTGGAACGGGATGCGCTGTTCATCGGTGAAATGAAGTTAAAGATGGACATCGACACCTATGCCAATTTCACCCACATGATGGAGGAACTCAAAAACCATCAGGTGGGAACGATCATCTTTCAGGAGTCGCTCAAGGCGGACGAACTGGTGAAGTTCATTCATCTGTTTGCCACGCAGACCACCAAAGGCGAATGGGTGTTCGCCGAGTTTGAGCAGCAACTCAAGCGCGCCGGCGTTCTGAACATCGGGGTCGAGGAGTATCACAAGGACGAGGAGCGCGAATCGCTTGAGGAGGCGACCAAGGACCGCAAAGAAATGGCCAAGCGGGCCTATGCCAAGGCGTTTGCGGCGGTCACCGAGGTCATGGACAACGTCAAGGTGGGGCAGACGCTGCACCTCTATCGGGCCAGGAGGGTGGTGCAGTCGATGGTCGACCAGTTGTTGCAGGATGAGGCCGCGCTGGTCGGGTTGACCACGCTGCGCTGCCATGACGAATACACGCACAACCACACGGTCAACGTCTGTATTCTGTCGATGGTGCTGGCGCAGCGATTGGGCTATGATCGCAACCATCTGAGCGATCTGGGTATGGCGGCTCTTTTTCACGATCTGGGCAAAGCGTCCATCTCCCATGATCTGCTCAACAAACCGACCGATTTCACCGAGGAGGACTGGAAAATCGTCCGGCGTCATCCGATTCTTGGGGTGAAGACGATTCTCAAGCTCAAGGGGCCGACCGAGTCGGCCATCCGGATCAGTTTCGGTTCGTTCGAACACCACTTAAATTATGATCTGTCCGGGTATCCGAAGCTGCCCCGGTCGTGGGATATGACGCTGTTCGGGCGCGTGATCGGCATCGCTGATTGTTACGATGCGCTGACCTCTTCGCGGGTCTACAACCGCGTGCCGTATTCGCCGGAAAAGGCGCTCAAGTTCATGCTGGCCAAAAGTGGCCGGGCGTTCGATCCTTTGTTGTTGAAAGTGTTTGTGAACAGCATCGGCATTTTCCCGATCGGCACAGTGGTGATGCTGGATACGAACGAGCTGGGGGTGGTCGTCAAAGTCAGCGGGAATATCGACAGGGCCGATCGCCCTACGGTCAAGATCATCGCCGATGCGAATGGCAATGCCGTGGACGGTGACCTGATCGATCTGGATGAACAGGATGAAAAGACGGGCCAGTATCGAAGTAGCATCGTGAAGACGATCGATCCCACTGCTTACGGAGTGGATGTCAGCCGTTATTTTGTCTGAGTTTTCTCGCGTGTGTTCCCCTCGCTCTTGTGCCGATTTCCGGTTGACAATCGCAAGAATGGGATGGTATAGTTAAGTACGACAAAAATAGTCGGATATGATTTTGTATTAGAACCAATTGATTAGACATGATATTCTGATGCTAAAATTCTCAAAAAAGACAGACTACGGCCTCATGGCGATCGGCTGTTTGGCTGAGCACGAAGGGAAGCGGCTGGCGACCACCAAGGTGATTGCGGACCAGTGCCATATCCCGGTAGAATTATTGGCAAAGATTCTTCAGCGATTGGCCAAGCACGGGTTGATCCGGAGTCATAACGGCTCACACGGAGGCTACAGCTTGGCAAAGGAACTCTCCCGGATCACGGTGGGGGAGGTCATTGAGGCGATTGAGGGGCCCTTGGCCATTGCAGCCTGTTATCGGGAACACGGCGAGAGCACCTGCGACCAACTGTCGCACTGTACGATCAGGCGGCCGCTGGGACAGGTGCAGGCCGACATCGCCGCGCTGTTGAGCCGAATGACATTGGATGAAATTTACGCGCCGATGGCGAAAGAAGAAGGAGTGCGAGGATGAAACTGCCGATCTACATGGACAACCATTCCACCACGCCGGTCGATCCGACCGTGCTGGAGGCGATGCTCCCCTATTTTACGGAGAAGTTTGGGAACGCCGCCAGCCGGAACCACGCGTTCGGCTGGGAGGCGGAAGCGGCCGTTGACGCCGCCCGCCAGCAGATCGCCGGGCTGATCAATGCCGATGCAAAGGAGATTGTGTTTACCAGCGGCGCGACCGAGTCGGATAACTTGGCGTTGCGCGGCGTCGCCGACATGTACCGGGAAAAGGGCGACCATATGATTACCACGGTGACCGAGCACCGTGCCATTCTGGACACGGCGAAGCGGTTGGAGAAACTGGGCTTTTCCGTCACCTATGTTCCGGTGCAGGCCGATGGTCTTGTCGATCCGGAGGTGATCAGAAAGGCGATCACCCCCAAAACGATCCTGATCTCGGTCATCTTGGCCAACAACGAAATTGGCACGATCAATCCCGTGGCAGAGATCGGCAGGATTGCGAAAGAACACGGCGTCCTGTTCCACAGCGACGCCACGCAGGCCGTCGGTAAAATCCCGGTCGACGTGCAGGCCATGGGCATCGATCTCATGTCGTTCTCGGCGCACAAGATGTACGGGCCGAAGGGTGTCGGGGCGCTCTATGTCAGGCGCAAGAATCCCCGTGTGCGGCTTGCGCCCATGATTGACGGCGGCGGCCACGAGCGGGGCATGCGCTCCGGGACGCTGCCGGTTCCGCTGGTCGTGGGTTTTGGCAAGGCCGCCGAAATCTGCCGGCAGATGATGCCCGAAGAATCCAAACGGCTGACCGCCTTGCGCAACCGGCTGCAGGACGGCATCATGAAGCAATTGGACGAAGTGTATTTGAACGGCCACCCGACCCAGCGGTTGCCGAACAATGTGAATATCAGCTTCGCCTACGTTGAGGGGGAATCGTTGCTGATGGGGTTGAAGGACATCGCCCTGTCATCCGGATCGGCCTGCACTTCGGCGTCGCTGGAGCCCTCCTACGTGCTCAAGGCGCTGGGCGTCGGCAGCGATCTGGCGCATTCCTCGATCCGGTACGGGCTGGGGCGCTTTAATACGGAAGAAGAGGTCGAGTACGTGATCCAGCGCTCGGTCGAGATCGTGACCAAGCTGCGGGAGATGTCGCCGCTCTATGAGATGGCGAAGGAAGGTGTCGACCTGAGTAAAGTTGCATGGAAGGGCGAACATTGACCGGAGGAGGTTGTCGCAATGGCCTACAGTGAAAAGGTGATTGAGCATTACAATAATCCCAGGAACGTGGGGAGTCTGGACAAGAACGACCCCGGCGTGGGTACCGGCATCGTCGGCGCGCCGGAGTGCGGCGACGTCATGAAGCTGCAGATCAGGGTCGACAAGGATGTCATTGTTGACGCCAAGTTCAAGACCTTCGGTTGCGGCAGCGCGATCGCCAGCTCGAGTCTGGCGACAGAATGGCTGAAGGGCCGGACCGTCAACGAGGCGATGCAGATCAAAAACACGGACATCGTGAACGAACTGCATCTGCCGCCCGTCAAGATTCATTGTTCGGTCCTGGCTGAGGATGCGATCAAGGCGGCGCTGGAGGATTACCGCAAAAAGCGGGGTGAGCAAGTCGCCGAGCCGGAACCGGCTGTCGCGGAGCGGAAGCACTGAACATCATTAGTGACCTGGGCGAACGGGACGAGAGAGGGAAGGAGCGCGAAGATGGCGGATGTGCATACCAGTCCGATTTCACTGACTGAAGCGGCAATTAAAAAGGTCAAAATCCTGCTGACCGCGCAGCCTGAAGGCTCGTTTCTGCGCATGAGCGTGCGGGGCGGAGGCTGTTCGGGGCTGAGCTACGAGTTGGGGTTTGAGCCCAAGCAGGGCCCCCATGATGAGGTCGCCGAGTTTGACGGTGTGAAGGTGTTGATCGATCCGAAGAGCGCGCTCTATCTGCAGGGCACCTCGCTGGATTTTGTCGATAGTCTGACCGGCGGCGGTTTCAAGTTCAACAACCCCACCGCGAAGATGAGCTGCGGCTGCGGGGAATCCTTTTCAGCCTGACCGATTCGACCATTCAGTGTCGTCCATCAGTGGCGGATTCTTCCCAGTCCTCACCGGGTGTTTCGCCCGGGGCCGGTCGGCAAACCTGCTGGCGGTGCGGCGGAACGGCGGGGGAACAATGGCTCTGTCCGGCCTGCGGGGCCATTCAGCCGCTGCCGAATGCCATCGATGATTTTGCCTGTTTAGACCTTCCCCGCCATCTCCAGCTTGACGCGCAGCTCTTGGCCGAGCGGTTTCACGAGCGGAGCCGGTTGGTCCATCCCGATTTTTTTCAGACGAAATCGGAACGGGAACAGGCGCTTAGCCTCGAGGCGTCAGCGCGACTCAATCGGGCCTATCGGATATTGCGTGACCCGATCGAACGGATGGGCGCGCTAATTCGGCTGGAAACGGGGCAACACGAGATCGCGGCCAAGGCGCCGGCCGACCTTGT
>JBGPIL010000107.1:0-7412 GCA_041484905.1 Nitrospiria bacterium | reverse complement strand
TTCACATTTCATCGTGTCAGCGGCTTGTACTTAATCCGGTGCGGCTGATCAGCATCGGTGCCTAGGCGCTGGTGACGGTTGGCTTCGTACTCCTGGTAATTCCCCTCAAACCACACCACTCGGCTGTCGCCTTCGAAGGCGAGGATATGCGTCGCGATCCGGTCCAAGAACCACCGGTCGTGGCTGATGACCAGTGCACAGCCGGCGAAATCCAAGAGCGCCTCTTCGAGTGCGCGCAAGGTTTCCACATCGAGATCGTTACTTGGCTCGTCAAGCAGCAGCACGTTCCCGCCGCTTTTGAGCAGCTTGGCCAGATGCACACGATTGCGCTCGCCGCCGGAGAGGAGCTTCACATGTTTTTGCTGATCGGTATTCTTGAAGTTGAAGCCGCCGACATAAGCGCGTGCGGCCATCTCGTGCTTGCCGATCATGATCACGTCCTGGCCGCCGGATATTTCCTCGTAGACGGTCTTTGAGCCGTCGAGCGTGTCGCGCCCCTGATCGACATACGCGAGTTTCACCGTGTCGCCGATCGTGAGCGAGCCGCCGTCAGGCTTTTCCTGGCCGGAGAGCATTTTGAAGAGGGTCGTTTTACCCGCGCCGTTGGGGCCGATGATCCCGACGATGCCGCCGCGGGGAAGCGCGAAGCTCAAGCCATCGATCAGCAGCCGGTCGCCATAGCCTTTACGAAGCTCTTTGGCTTCCATGACGAATTCACCCAACCGCGGCCCCGGCGGGATGATGATGTCTTTGGTTTCGTTCCGGGCCACCGCTTCTTGCGAGGCGAGTTCTTCATACGCGCTTAGCCGTGCTTTGCTTTTCGCGTGGCGGCCTTTGGGATTGGTGCGGACCCATTCCAACTCATGCTGCAAGGCTTTCTGCTTGGCGCTCTCCTGTTTTTCTTCCACCGCCAGCCGCTGAGCTTTTTGATCCAACCATGACGAATAGTTGCCTTCCCAGGGAATCCCCTTGCCCCGGTCGAGTTCCAAAATCCAGCCTGCAACATTGTCGAGGAAGTAACGATCGTGTGTGACGGCGACGACGGTGCCCGGAAAGTCTTTGAGAAACCGTTCGAGCCACGCGACCGATTCGGCGTCGAGATGATTGGTCGGCTCGTCGAGCAACAGCAGATCGGGTGCGGAGAGGAGCAGACGGCAGAGCGCCACGCGGCGTTTCTCGCCTCCTGAGAGCGAGGCGATGGAGGCCTCCCAGGGTGGGAGACGCAGCGAGTCGGCGGCGATCTCCAACTGCCGGTCCAGCTCCCAGGCGTTGGCGGCGTCGATCGCTTCTTGCAATTTCCCCTGCTGTTCGAGCAGCTTGGCCATCGCGTCATCCGACATCGGTTCGGCGAACTTGGCGCTGATGGCATTGTAATCGTCTAACAGTTTCTTGGTGGCGGCCACACCCTCTTCGACATTCCCGCGGACGTCCTTGGCGGGATCGAGCTGCGGCTCCTGCGCCAGAAAGCCGATCCTCACGCCCTTGGCCGGTTTGGCCTCGCCCAGGAAATCGGTATCGACACCCGCCATGATCCGCAGCAGTGTCGATTTGCCCGAACCGTTCAGCCCCAGGACGCCGATCTTGGCGCCGGGGAAGAACGAAAGCGAGATTTCTTTGAGGATTTCGCGCTTGGGCGGCACGACTTTGCCCAACTTATGAATGGTGAAGATGTATTGGTAGGTGGCCATGGGATGGACACTATAACGAAATGACTATAGGAAAAGGAATAGGGAGAAAAACAAGGGCGGAGAATGGAAAGTAGAGAGTAGAGAGTGGAGAGTAAAGGCAATGTCGAATGTCGAATGGGGGAATTTTCGATTGACGATTTTCGATTTTCGAATGAAGAGCGAAGGCAGTAACGAATGAAGGGCAAGGACAGAGAGTAGAGCGAGAATGGAGAGTGGAGAATGGAAAATGGAGCGAAACAGGTGAAGGGCCAGCTTAAGCTGGCCCTTCCTGTTTCCCCGAGAAATAGTCTCCCCGGCTGACGGCGACGTCGGAGACGAACATGACGCCGGTGTAGCGGTCGAAGACGGGCTTGAGGCCGGCGAGGATCGGTTCGACCTTCTCCTGCGGTACGACGGTCATCAGCATCACCAGACTGTCCATGTCGTTGAACATCGGGTGGGCGGTGTGAAAGCCGTGATGCCCCTTGCCCGAAATGTTATGGATGATCGTGTAGCCGGTGGCTTTGATCGCGTCCAGCAGGTCGGTGGCGAACTTCACATGTTCGCCCTGGATGATGATTCGGATTTCTTTCATGGGATGCAGGGTCAGGCCGGTCATGGAGAGCTCCTTTACGTCGAGTGAAGCGAGACGTGATGTCCGATGTTAGTACCACTGTCTGAAGGGAAAGGCATCCATCCCTTGATGGGATGATAGTCATAGAAGATCTGCTCTTCGGGGTCCAACGCGACCAGGCGGACCCATTCGCTGTGATAGAGATGCTGCAACGGCCGGTGGCGCCGGATGATTCCGGTGATCCGCTCCCGCGGCGCTTCGATGATCGTGAGCAGCCGCATCGGTTCATGATAGGGCCGCTCGCCATCCATGACCGCCTGCCGGGCCAGCCCCGTGCGCAGGTCGCTTTGCGGGCCGGCCATGACGCCCAGCCGCCCGACGACGTTGTGATAGATTTTGCTGCCGCTGCCGTAGACGTCCGGATCGACGGTGGAGAAGTAATGCTCCATGTTGATCCACTGGCCGACAACCTGCGGGCCGGTCATCACAATTTCCAACAAGCGTCCGGTCACATCCTCCCGGTAATCGTACGAGTGCAAGAACACCCGCCCGTCCAAATCCAATCCGCGGGTCAGCTCGCGCCGGCCGATGAGAAAGGCGCTGTTGCCCGACAGGCCCCATTCGGGCCGGACCTGGCTCCAGTCGCCGCCGCGCCGGAGCGTTTCCCTCGCCGCTTTGGTGCGTGACAGATCGGCGGCGATTTCCGGAAAGCGGCGGCAACGCTCCCGGCTGTTCCGGCGGCCGGCCTCTTCAAGGTCCCGAACCAGGCGCAGCAGGTCTTTGAGATGCGTGTGCGGGATCTCCTCCAGATCGAACAGCTCCACCTGGTCGGTGGTGGTGTCATGCTGTCCGGCGAGAAAGTAGGTGTCCTGCGGAATGACGAGGCCGTTTTTAGCCAGCTCGGCGCGCACGAGCGGTTTGTTGGCCATGGCCGCGAGGACGCGGGCGTTCGGCTTGCCGGCATTGCCGCCGCAGGCGCCGCAGTCGAGCGCAGCTTCAAAAGGGTTGTTCTCCGACGTGCTGCCGTGGCCGCAGAGCAGGACCAGCCGGGCGAAATTTTTGGTCAGCCCCATCATCCGCAGGGCTGTCTCCACGGTGAAGAGCTGTTCGGCCAGCGTGAAGCCGATTCGCGTGATCCGCTCCATCCGGGCGAAGGCGTCGCCCTGGTTGATCCGGTAGTCCGCGCGCAGGCCGGCGATGAAGGCGGTTTCTTCTTCCAAGGTCAGTGAGCCCTTCGGCGGATGGCGGTCCGCCATCGGTTCGTCGAGCGCTTTTTTGCGCAGAAACTCCAGCCGTTCGAGCGACAGATTCAGATGGCGATCACCAAACTGCTCTTCGAGCGCCCGGCGGATGATCGACCGCTGCTCGGCGGCCAGCATTTCGTTGACGTCGTCGCGCGTCAGTTTGTCCACCGTCACGGTGGTGGCGACCTTCGGCACGAAGACCCTGCGTAAGCGGGTGGCCCACGCCTGATACCAGGCGGTGAAGACCGTCTTGCCGATAAACGGCAGACTGTAAAACCAGCCGAGCGATTCGACGGCGACATAGGGCGTGACGACGTTTTCTTTCAGATCGTGCAGGAGCGCGTGGCCCGCGTGGAGCAGGTTGGAGCCGGCCTCGTGCCGGGAGAGGAGCCGGCTGTGATACGTGCGGACCACTTCGCGGACGCTGTTCTTGGCTTTCATAATCACGGGGAATTGATCAGTGTCGTGATGACTGCCCAGCGCCCGGTAGCGGATGAAGACGCTGAAGAAGCCGGCGAAGCCGTAGGTGTCGTAATCGCCGGTGGCCTCCAGGTGGCGGCGGAACGATTCGGACCGGATGTCGATGCAAAAGACCGCCTGGGCCTGGTGGCGGGATGTGATTTCTCCGGCGGATACGTCATGTATGGGCGCAGCGCGCTGCGCCCCTGCGAGCGTTTGGATTAATCGCTCCCGATATCCTGTTTCGAACGCGTTCAACCAGACGGGGCCGTGCTCCGATTCGGGGAAGCCGTCCAGCCAGTCGAGCACCAGCCGCAGCTCGTCCGGCGGGGTTTGCAGGAGCGATGCCGGGTCGATCTCGAGTGCGCGGGCCAGCGTCAGCACACACCAGGCCGCCGCGAGTCGCGCGGTCTGTTCGTGGCGCGGGCCGAATGTTGCCGCGTACCGCTCGGTCAGTTGTTGGTATCGATCGGCCGTGGGGCGTGTGGTATGGCGGAGCCGATCGATCTCGGAGGCGTACGCCGAGGGCAGATGACCGGCGCCGCGCTCCCGCAATAGATAATAATGATGCGGGTGGTTCTCCATGCCGGTGAGGATCGATCCGAGATGGCCGTCAATCCCAAGCGAGTCCCTGCACGCGGCATGGACCAGCTCCCGTTCGTACCAGACGCGCACGGCCAGGTATTGCAGGAGGTCGATGGGATGGGCCTGCTGCCACTCATAGTCGGATTGGTCCGAGCGCCATTTGATGAAGCCCGCCCAGCCGGGCAGGGCCGCGAGATGGTGCGACAAATAGTCCTGCCATGCTTCCGGGGGAATGCCGAGCGCGTCGAGACTGTCGAGCAGGGCATCGTCGGGGCGTTCGGGCAGGGCGGCGATTTTTTGCCGGTTGCCGACGATCCCGCAGGGGGAGCGTTCCTGCGCGGCGAGCCACTGCCAGGCGCCGAAGAAGCCCCGCTCCCGTCCGGGCATCGGCCAGGCGGCGTGCCCTTCGTCGAGAAACGCCTCGCACCACTTGACCATCTCCCGGTCGATCCGCTCGGTCAGATCGGCGCCGAGCAAACGGTCGCACCAGGCGGCGAGTGTCGAGCTCCGGCCGAGCGTGGCTTGTTCGTCGACGATGGCGGCCGTCATCTGCTCGCGGAGGTGCGGCGGCGTCATCGCGGGGGCCAGATGGCCGGCCAGCGCCCGGATGCGGGCGCGGTCGGGATGGCGGGCGATCACGGCCTCAAGCGTGTCTTCAGCAGGCGCGGTCATCCCGTGGAGCAGGTGGGCGCGCAACACCTCGGCGTGCGTCACCGTGCGCGCGCCCCACGTCGCGCGCTTGTCCTGGTTGAGCGGCGCCAGCGCGGCGTCGAGGTGGGCCGGATGGATCCGGCCGCTCCGAAGATAGTCCCGATAGGCGGCGTTGGAGAGATACCCATGGCCTCCCAATAATTTACGGGCGCGCCGGACGGCGTCGTTGAAATGCAGATCTTCCAGCCCGTGCAGCGGGTTGTGGTGGACGAACGTGCGCATGGGCCAGTTGGTGGCGACGATCTCGCTTGCGACGAGGATCAGGCCGCGCAGATGCATCCGGCTGGTGTCGAAATGCCGGCCGGTCTCCTGCGGCGGCGGGGCCGATGGCACAGTCGATGTCGGGATGGATGGCGTCATGGCGTGAGGAGTCGCATCGCGGTGCGCGTGAGGTGTGTGAGCGTTTCGGCATCGGCCGGGCTGGAGAAGGCCAGACCAGGCATGACTCCGCCCATGCCCCCGATCCCTACGCCGATCAAGACTGCGAGGACCAGGACGATCGAGGCGATTTCGATCCCGCCGAGATCGTCGTAGATCAAATCCGTACGGGGCGGGCCGAACAGCAGCCGCTGCAGCAACTTGAACAGATAGAATGACGCGCCGAACCACGTCATCAACACGATCAGCAGGTCGACGGAGAGGGCGGAGAGCCCGGAATGGAGCAGCAGGCCGATGAAACCAAAGAAGAGGCCGAAGGGGGGTAATCCAACACCCGCCATGACGAGCAGGGAGAGGAGCAGCGCAAAACGAGGCATCGTGCGGGCGAGCCCGCCAATCCGGTCCATGTCGAGATTGCCGTACCGCGCCTGCACCGTATGCCAGGCGAGGAGCAGGCCGCCGGTGACGAGGATCACCGCGCGGACATAGACGATCGCCTGGGGGATGTCGCCGCCGGTGACGGCCAGATGCCACCAGAAGATGGCATAGAACGCGAGGCCGGCATAGGCGATCAGCCGTCTGACTCTGAACTGCGCGAGCGCTTTGAGCGAGCCGTACAGCATGCCGATGAGCGCGAGCGTGCCGACGCTGCGCCACAGCTCCGGCGGCAGACGGGGGAGCAGGTACGGCAGTATGTAGAGTCCCGCGGCCGGCAGCAGCACGGCCAGGCCGATCGGCAGGTAGCCGGCCCAATAGCCGGAGAGCCGTGTCAGGGCGGCGACATAGAGACCGTGAAATGGAAAGAGCGGCACGGTCAGCGCCGCGATGAATAGGAGGGCGAGCTCCCCGGCCGGCAGCGGGCTCGCCACCTCGGCCGCCGACAGCAGCGGCACCAGCGCGGCCGCTCCGGCGACGATCAGAAACAGGCGGCTTTGATCGAGCCGGCGGGCCGCGCCCATGACCAGGCGGTCGAGCGAGCGGGCCGCCGCGTCGAGATAGAGGCGGTTGATCAGAAACAGATAGAGCCGCACCCCGAGCCGGTCGAGCCGGTTCGAGAGTGGACCGGGCAGCGCAATGGTCCGGCCGTGGCTTTTGGCATAGAGTATGACCCAGCCGCCGATGACGAAGAGGGCGGTCGCCGCCACGATCCCGTCGAACAGCCAGGCCGGCAGGGCGGCGGCGTCGAAATAGAACGCCGCTTCGCCCGGCGCCGGATAGAGAAAGTAGGTAAAAGCCTCGGCCGCGAGTAGATAGGTCATGACCACCACGACCAGCGTCAGGAGCATGAGCGCCGCCACTTTTCGGGAGGCGACCGCGCGGACGCGATAGAGTGTGAGAATGGCTTGTGAGGAGGTGACCCAACTGAAGAAGAGGAAGATGACGACGCCCTGCGAATTGCGCAGGGAGAGGTTGAGGACGCCGTGGGCGGCCAGCAGGATGATCAGCGGCAGGATCAGTGTGGTGACGAAGCCGGTGAGCCAGGTCACGGTCGAGAATTCGCGCCCTTCATCATCAGCGGCGGCGACGGCGGCCCCGGTCATCTGATGAGCCTCGGGACGTCTCGGCTCCTGCCGGGCCAGGTGGATCACGTTGCCGCAGTTGAGAAAGATCGTGGCTTTGAAGAGGCCGTGGGCGATCAGATGAAAGACCGCCAGGGCGAAGGCGCCCAGCCCGCACTCCATGATCATGTAGCCCATCTGGCCGATGGTGGAGTAGCCCAGCGTTTTTTTGATGTCATTCTGCGTGAGCATCATGCCCGCCCCCAGCAGCGCGGTGAGTAAACCGACGGCGAAG
>JBGPIL010000106.1:0-7475 GCA_041484905.1 Nitrospiria bacterium | reverse complement strand
GGTGGCGCCGAAGCTCATCTCCCGCCCCCCGCCCCCCTGCGCCCCCGTCATCACCCCGTCTCCCGCGCCCGTGATCACCATGAAACCGCGGCGGACGATCAACTGGGCGAACCGCTCGGCCAGTTTGTAGACCGGATCGTCATCCGGCGTGCGCGACGAGCCGAAGACGGTCACTTTACGGACGTGCCGATAGGCGGAAAAGACCTTGAAGGCATAGCGCAGTTCGCGCATCGCCCGGTGGAGGATTTTCAAATCACCCTGGTTGTCCTTGTGCTCGACCAGCTTGAGCGCCGTGATGATCATCTCCTTGATCAGATAATCATCTTCGCTCCCGCCGCACGCCTGAATCAGCGACAGAATCTGATCATCCAGCTTGCCTTCCATAAAACCCGAGCGTCTCGGTGGTCGCGGCATGCGTCAGTCCCCCTGGTACCGGCTCACTTGTCCGTAGCTGCCAAACCATTTGTCGCCGGCCGGATCGACGGCCACGGCGTAGACGGCGCCGGCAAAGAGGCCGTCTTCTTTCCGAAAACTGGTGAAGGTTCGAAAATCATACCGGCTGACGCCGTCGTTCGTCCCAATCCAAAGGACGTTGCGTGTCTCATCGAGCGACAGCGCGTAGACGACGTCGCCGCTCAACCCGTCTTTGGTCGTGTAGCTCGTCCATGCGCGGCCGTCGAACCGGGCCAGGCCGCCGCCCATGGTGCCCACCCACAACCGGCCCTCCCGGTCGAAGAGCGACGACGAGATGTAATTCGGGTTGACGGGACGCGAAATATCCTTCGGCCCGCCGGCGGCGTGATGGCGCCCGCCGGCAGCAGAGCCGGCGTAGTAGGACGCCTCCGTGTTTTCCGGCGTCACCGGCGGCGCCGGCGCGCCGACGCCGTCGTGATTCGTCCAGCTCACCCACGCGCCCTTGGCCGACTTCGGATTGTAGCGCGAAACACCGCCTTCGGTGCCGCACCAGATCCGGCCATCGCGGTCAATGGCCAGCGTGTAGACCCATTTGTCGACCAGGCCGTCCTTCACCGTAAAGGTATGGAACCCGTTGCCGTCGAACCGGCTCAATCCCTTCCAGGTCGCCGCCCACATCGTCCCTTTCGGATCGAAGGCGACATTATAGACCCAGAGATCGCCGATGCCCCGCCCCTGGGGCCAGGACGTCCACGTCGCACCATAGTTTAATGATGTGCCATAACCGTAGGGCGTATAAAAGGTCCACCGGGCGCCATCGAAGCTGGAGAGGCCGCCGCCGGCTGTCCCGGCCCACACACGTTTGTCAGGCGCAACTTTCACAAAGAGCACGACCGAGCTCAAGAGTCCGTCTTGCGTGCCGTACACCTCTTTGTCTTGGGTCTTGGGATAAAAACGCATCAGGCCGTGATCGGTCCCCACCCAGATCGAATCGCCGTCCACCGCCAGCGACCGCACCACCGTGAAGAGTTGCCAGTGGGTCCAACGGTTGGTTGGATCGGCCGTGGCCGCCGATGCCGGCGCGACAGTCATCAGCCACGCTAGCCACGCTGCGGCCCATGCTGCTGCCATGACCACATGCCGGATGACGGACCATCTGTTCACGCCGGGGAAACCGGGATGGCACGCGGCGATCGCCGAGGCATGCACAATCGATCGACGATCTCGCCGTTGAGGATGTGGCACCGAACAATCTCTTTGACGTCGTCCGGTGTATCGATGAAATACCACGTGCCTTCTGGATAGATGACAACTGTCGGCCCCATCGCGCAATAATCGAGACAGCCGGCTGCATTGGCCCTGACTTTTCCTTTCAGACCGGCTTTCTTGATCTCTTCCTTGAAGAGCAGCCGCAGCGCCTCGGAGCCTTTGGCGCCGCAGCAGCCTCGGGGATCCTTGGGATCACGTTGGTTCGTGCACACAAAGATATGGCGGTCGAATCGCTGCGAGTTGCCGTCGACATTCACATTTTCATGATAACGAACCGCAAAGGGGGTGTCAATCGTCGCCGTTCAGTTGCGAACCACATCGGCCTTTGTTAAGCTGCCGCTACATCGATGGCCCTGCCCCTGTCGTCCTTCCCTCCCGCCCGCGCGCCGATCGTTGCCGGCCTGGTCGCCCTTGCTCTCTTCTTTCTCGCTCATTTGCTGCTCTTCCTGCGTCTCGAACCCGCGCTGACCTGGTTTTATCCCATTGTCTGGTGGTCCTACATCTTTATCATTGATGGCTGGGTCTTCCGGCGTAAAGGCCGGTCGCTGATCTGGGCAAGCGGCCGGCGAATCGACAGACGATTCTGGTTCATGGCCCTTGGGTCTGCGGTGATCTGGCTGATCTTTGAGGCGTTCAACCTGCGCCTCGAAAATTGGTGGTATCACGGCGTGCCGTCCAATCGCGTCGTTCGATGGATCGGCACCATCATCTCCTTCGCCACGGTCGTCCCGCTGCTGGCCGTGACCGAGCGGTTGCTGGACAGCTTCCGCCTGTTTGACCGGATCTCGGCATCGCGCGCGCGCGTCACACCGGGCTTCCTGCTCGCCAGCCAAACCACAGGCCTCATCATGCTGTTGGCCTGTTTGTTCTTTCCCCGCTACGCCTTCCCGCTGGTTTGGGGAGGGTTTGTCCTGCTGCTCGAGCCGATCAACTATCGCGCGGGCGCCCCATCACTGCTGCGCGACTGGGAAGCCGGCCGCCCTGGCCGAACCTACCGCCTGCTGGCCGCGGGCGCAATCGCCGGGCTGCTCTGGGAGCTGTGGAATTTCTGGGCCGTTGCCCGCTGGAGCTATACCGTGCCGTTTGTGGGTGAGTGGAAGCTCTTTGAGATGCCGGTGTTGGGCTTTTTGGGCTTTCCGCTTTTTGCGCTGGAAGCGTTTGCCCTCTACCAATTGTTCTGCTCTCCATGGCATGCAGGCATCTGGCCCGAGTCATCGGTCGCGCCGCCGCCCCGCCCCTCGATGGCCGTGACATGGCTGGCCATCGTCCTCAGCCTGCTCTTCTGCGTCATCGTCCTGCAGGCAATCGACCGCCACACGATCCTTTCCTACGCGCCGGCATGAAGACCGGACCGACCGATCAACCTTCGCGATGGCGGCTCGGCCTCTCCGCCAATGTTCTGCTACTCGGTGCGGTGAGTTTTTTCAACGACGCCGCCTCCGAGATGATCTATCCCCTCCTGCCGCTTTTTCTGACGGCGACACTGGGCGCAGGGCCGGCGGCAATCGGCATGATCGAAGGCGTGGCCGAATCGACCGCATCATTCCTCAAACTGGCCTCCGGCTATCTGTCCGATCGCGTGCGCGCGCGCAAGCGGTGGGTGGCCGGCGGCTATCTCCTGGCCAATCTGACGCGACCGTTGATCGGCCTGGCCTCCAGCTGGTTCGGCGTGCTCCTGCTCCGCTTTCTCGACCGCGTGGGCAAGGGGCTCCGCACCTCACCCCGCGACGCGCTGATCGCCGAGAGCACGCCGCCGGCATCATGGGGCAAGGCCTTCGGCTTTCACCGGGCGGCCGATCATGCCGGCGCGGTGATGGGGCCGCTGCTGGCGACGCTGGCTCTGACGGTGTGGCACGATCAGCTTCGGACGATTTTTCTCCTGTCGCTCATTCCCGGTCTGATCGCCGTCGGCCTGCTCGCCGTGGGCGTGCGCGACGTTCAACCAACGGCCGCCATGCCGGCCCGTCGGAAGCCATTGCACATCGCCGCGGCCTGGAAGGAGATGCCACCGAACCTGCGCCGCTTCACGCTGATCCTCTTTCTCTTCACGCTCGGCAATTCCAGCGACGCCTTTCTGCTGCTCAAAGCCCAGCAACTGGGCGTGCCGATCGCGCTCATTCCCATGCTCTGGATGGCGCTCCATCTGGTGAAGATGGCCAGCTCGTTGCCCGCCGGGATGCTTTCCGATCGGCTGGGGCGCAAAAGCATGATCGTCGCCGGCTGGGGGATCTATGCACTCACCTATTACGGCTTCGCCCTGGCGGATGCTGTCTGGCAGGCGTGGGGACTGTTTCTGGTCTACGGCCTCTACTTCGGCCTGACCGAGGGAACGGAAAAAGCGCTGATCGCCGATCTGGCGCCGGCGCGGCTGCGCGGCTCGGCCTTTGGACTGTATCACCTGGCCATTGGGATCGGCGCGCTGCCCGCTTCATTATTATTCGGTTGGGTCTGGCAGCAATTTGGCGACCCGGCCGCCTTCGGCATGGGCGCCGTTTTTGCGCTGGCGGCGGCCTTGCTCCTGTGGCGGCTGCGCATTCATTAAAGGGGACAGGCTACTTTTTCATCGATCTGGCGCACAGGAACACATTACCAACGGGAAAAAGTAGCCTGTCCCCTTTTTCAGTCGGCAGCGAGAAACCGTTCGATCGCCTGAAGCGTCTCGGCCGGCCGCTCTTCCTGAGGCGAATGGCCACAGCGATCCAGGAGCAGGACTTCCGCATGCGGCAGGGTCTCGCGAAATTTTCCCGCGTCCGAGAAGGGCAGGATACGATCGTCGCGGCACCAAAGGATCAGCGTCGGCGCGTTCAGCGACCGATAGCGCGCAATCAGATCGGCCAAATTCTCCGGGATGACCTGCCGCGCCGTCATGATCAGCGCCGTCCGGCCGCCGGGTGATTGCATCGAGCGGGCGTAGGCCTCGACCAGGTCGGAACTCACCAGGCTTGAGTCCATATAATTGCCCGTTAAAATCTGCCGGACCAGCAGCATGGGATGAGCCAGATGCAACATCAGCGGCCCGAGAAGCGGCAGGCGCAACAGCGAGATCACACGGGGCGGCTTATTTGAGATCCCCGCGCTGTCGATCAGAATCAAGCGTGCGAGTCTCCGGTCCACCCGCTCCTGCCACCGCAACGCCGTCATCAGCGCCACGCCGCCGCCAAACGAATGGCCGATCAGCGTGACGCCCTCCAGCCGCAACTCGTCGGCCAGCGCGTCGATCACCGCCGCCTGATCGGCCACACGATACCGGCCGTCATCCGGCTTGCCGGAGAACCCCATCCCCTTCAAATCAACGCTGATCACCCGATAATGGCGGGCGAGCGCGGGCGCAACGTTCCCCCACGTGGCGTGCGTTTCGCCGAAACCATGCAGGAGGATCAGCGGCTCGCCCTGTCCGATCTCCTCATAGTAGATGCGGAGATGGCCCTGATATAGGAAATAGCGGGGATTCGGCTCGGACGGCAGATAGGGCCGTGGCAATTGCGCACAGGCCGTGGATGTGATCAGCAATAAACAACCGAGAACGACCCGACGGATGAACACTACGCGAGCAATGCATCGATTTGAGTCAGGGGGAGCGATGCTCACGCTCCCCCTGACAACCCCCATCGCCGTACACATTACTAGGCAAGTAGTGCGACTAGATGCGCTTCGACCGATCGGGCGAGCGCGGGAAGATTGTAACCGCCCTCCAGGCACGAGACGATCCGGCCACGCGCGTGGCCGGCGGCGACCTGGCGCACCAGCCGCGTCAACTCGCCGAAGCCCGCCTCGGTCACGTTCATCCCGGCCAGCGGATCGTCCCGGTGGGCGTCGAAGCCGGCCGAAATGAGAATAAACTCGGGGCCGAAGGCCTTCAACGCGGGGATGATCCGCTTCACAAACACGGTGGTGTAGTCATCGTCATCCTGTCCCGCCGGCAGCGGGCAGTTGAGCGTGGCGCCCTTGCCGGCCCCCTTGCCGGTCTCGCGCTCGCTGCCGGTGCCCGGATAGAGCGGCGACTGATGGGTGCTCACGTAGAAGACGGTGGGGTCTTCGTAAAAAATCTCCTGCGTGCCGTTGCCGTGATGCACATCCCAGTCGACGATCGCCACCTTTCCGATGTTGTGATGGCGTTGCAGATAGCGAGCCGCGATCGCCACGTTGTTGAAGAGACAAAACCCCATGCCCCGGCGCGACTCGGCATGATGGCCCGGTGGGCGGACGGCGCAGAAGACATTGCTCATGCGGCCGCTCATCACCTGATCGACCGCGCTCAACGTGCCGCCCACTGCCGCCAGCGCCGCGGGCCAGGAGCCGGGCGACAGGCCGGTGTCGGCGTCCAGATGACTGATGCCCTGTAACGGAACAGCCCGGTGCAGCGCCTCCCGATAGCCCGTCGCATGCACGGCATCGATCCACGGCGCCAGATCGTCTTCGCTCTGATGCGCCACGGGCAGGGCGGTCAGCTGATCCATCAGACCGCTCTTATGCAGATGCGCCTCGATCGCCTTGAGCCGCTCGGGCGATTCGGGATGGCCCGGGCCAGCGTTGTGCTTCAGGTAATCGGGATGGGTGATCAACCCGGTCGCCGTCATGAGCCGCCGATCTCCGTCATGTTCCAACAGACCCTTTCCGTTGCACGACAATCTCTTTAATGACCGTCACCGGCGCCAGCTTGAGCAATCCGACCACAATCCGGCCGATATCCTCCGGAGGGATCATCTCCGAAGCCGGCACCGGGACGTCCGCCACCATCGGGGTGGCGACATAGCCGGGGCAGATCACCGTCGCCCGGATGTTGTGGCCGACGCCTTCCTCCAGCAAACTCTCGGTCAGCCCGACCATCCCGAACTTCGACGCGCTATAGGCCGACGAACCCCCGAAACCCGTCTTGCCCGCCACCGATGAGATGTTGACCACATAACCGGACCGCTGCCGCTTCATGATCGGCAGGACGGCCTTCGTGCAGAGAAAGGCGCCTTTCAGATTGACCGCCTGCACCTCGTCCCATTCGGCCTCGGTCAGTTCGTCGATGCCGCCTTCGCGATAGATGCCGGCGTTATTGACGAGCAGATCGATCCGGCCGAAGCGCGCCATCGCCTGGTCGACCAGTCGTGTGACGTGATCAGCGCTTGCCACATCGGTCGGCACGGCCAGCACCATGGCCCCGGGATGATGTGAACCAGTGGCTGAAACTGCGGCCAACTCTCCCGCCGCATCCTTGAGCCGCCTCGGCTCCCTCGCGGCAATGACCACCGCCATGCCTTCGGTCCCAACGGCGCGCGCGATCGCCAGGCCGATTCCGCTGCTGCCGCCGGTGATCAGCGCCACCTGCCCCTTCAATGATGCCGCATGCTTCGACATGGAAGGGTTGTATCACGTTTTGCTCGTTCTCCTCAATGGCGCCATCCGAAGCTGGGGCCACTCTTTGCGTTTTATCATCCGGGTGTGTTACGATTTGAAATCGCATCCGAAACAGTCAGGAGCTACTAGCATGGCAGGTCATCCGAAAGCCACGGCAATGAAGCGGGCCCGTGAACGGGCCAAGATGGAGAAGCGCAACGAGAAGGTGGCGCGCCGTGAAGCGCGGAAAAAAGAGAAAGAAACCGAACTGCCCAACGAAGAGGGCGTCGATCCCGATCTCGCCGGCATTAAGCCCGGTCCCCAACCCCCGTTGTTCTAACAGGCCGCTGAAAAAGTCCATCTGCGGCGTTCTCGGCTCCTCGGGAGTCCTCACGTACCACCCCAGTACGCTCCGGTTCCCTCGGAACCTGCGGCCTTGCAGCTGGAGCTTTTTGACCGGCCTGCCC
>JBGPIL010000105.1:0-7528 GCA_041484905.1 Nitrospiria bacterium | reverse complement strand
GGCCAGCGTCTGGGCCAGCAGCGTCTTGCCGGTTCCGGTCGGCCCCAGCATCAGGATGTTGCCCTTCTGCAGCTCGACGCCGTCCTTCACGTCCGGGGTGTTGACCCGCTTGTAATGATTGTGGACGGCGACAGAGAGAACCTTCTTCGCCCGGTCCTGGCCGATTACGAACTCATCAAGAGTCCGCTTGATCTCCGCTGGGGTCGGCAGGCTGGAGGCGGCATCCTGGCGTTCCTCCTCGTACTCCTCCGCGATGATGTCGTTGCACAATTCGACGCATTCGTTGCAGATATAGACGGTCGGGCCGGCGATGAGCTTCTGAACCTCATCGCGTCCCTTGCCGCAAAACGAACAGCGCAACCCCTCGCCCTTTTCCGCCTTCGCCATGGCCGATGCCCCCTTCAACACGTCCCGCAGCACAACCTGCGGCACACCCTCAACACATTTCCCCAACACATTCTGATGACCGCTACTTGATGCCCGCCGCCCCGTCGCGCTTCTCGTGAATCGGCGCCTTGGCGATCACCTCGTCGATCAATCCGTACTCGCGCGCGGCCTCCGGCGACATGAAGAAGTCCCGCTCGGTGTCGTGGGCGATCCGGTCGGTCGACTGGCCGGTGTGTTTGGCCAGAATCTCGTTGAGCCGCTCGCGCATTTTCAAAATTTCCCTCGCGTGGATGTCCACTTCCGTCGCCTGCCCCTGAAACCCGCCCATCGGCTGGTGGATCATGATCCTTGAGTTGGGCAGCGCGTATCGCTTGCCCTTGGTGCCGGCGGCGAGGAGCAACGCCCCCATGCTGGCCGCCTGGCCGATGCAGATGGTCGACACGGCCGACTTGATGTACTGGATCGTATCGTAGATCGCCAGTCCGGAGGTGACCATGCCGCCGGGGGTGTTGACGTAGAGATGAATGTCCTTCTCCGGATCCTCCGCTTCAAGAAACAACAGCTGGGCGATGATCAGGTTTGAAAAATTGTCATCGATGGGCGCCCCGATGAAAATAATGCGGTCTTTGAGCAGCCGGGAATAAATGTCGTAGGCCCGTTCGCCCCTGTTGGTTTGTTCAATGACCATCGGAATTAACATCGCGTATGCTCCTTTACGTCGAATGAACGTGAATCGTGCCAATCGTCATGCTTCGGTGGTTCCGGTGACCGTCGCGTGGGTCAGCAGCAACGTCAGCGTCTTCTCTTCCAGCACCTTGCGCCGCACCTGTTCCAGCGTTCCGTCCTGCCGCGTCAGCAGACGGCGAAGCTGCTCGGGCGCGAGCTTCATCTGCGCGGCCAGGGTCCGTATCTCTTCAACCAATTCATCCTCCGTCACGGACAGGCCCGCATCGGCCGCGATCGCCTCCAGCAACAGCGTCGCCTTCACCCGTTCGACCGACAGCGGCTCGTAAGTCGCCCGAAACTGCTGCAACTGCTCAGGCGACGGCTCGGCAGCCCCGCCGGGGCCCGCCTGGCCCGACCGGGCTGACCGGTCAGACGGATGGACGCGCTGATAGATCCGGTCAAGTTCACGATCCACCATCGACTGCGGCACCGCAAACTGCTGCCGTTCGATGAGCAATTTGACCAGCGCCTGTTTCTGCGTCGCGTCCGCCTCCTGCCGGCGCTGCCGTTCCAACTCCACACGGAGCTTCTCCTTCAACTCGGCCAACGAGGCGGCGCCCGCGTCCTTGGCCAGTTCATCATCCACCGGGGGCAGGACCTTGCGTTTGACCTCCCGAATCGTCACGGCAAAAAGCGCCTCCTTGCCGCGCCATTCCGGCTTCGTTTCCTCGCCCAGGGGCAGCCGGGCCTCGGCCTGATCGCCCGCCTTCCGGCCCAGGATCGCGTCCTCAATGGGCGCTTTCAGGAATCCCTTGCCGATCTCGAATAGTTCACCCTTGATGTCACTATTGGGCAGCGGCTGACCGTCCACCGTGCCCGACAGATCCAGCAGCGTAAAGTCGCCCGGTTCCACCGCGCGTTCGGCCGGATGGGCCTCCAGTTGGGCCAGGCGCTCCTGCCACCGGCCGATCGCCTCATCCAGGTCGGCTTCGGTGACCATCACGGGCACGGGCTTGAGCGGTAGATTTTTATAGTCGCCCACGGTGATCGGCGGTTTGACTTCGACCGTCGCGGAGAAGACCAGCGGCGCGCCCTCTTTGAGCTGGACCTGCTCGATGGCCGGCAGTTCGACCGGCTTCAAGCCCGCTTCATCGAGCGCCCGTTGATATGAGTCGGGAATCAGCTTGCGGAGGATCTCTTCCTGCACCTGTTTGGCGTAGTGCTGCTCCAGCAGCGCCCGTGGCGCTTTGCCGGGGCGGAAGCCGGGCAGCCGCACGCGCCGATTCAGCGACGCGTAGGCGTGGGAAAATTCTTCCCGCACCACCTCGAGGGGAACTTCCACCCGCAGCGTCTTCTTCACGGTCGACAGATCGTTCACGGCTACCTTCATTTGTATTGTGGGGGAGATGCGCTTCGTCTTCGGCCATGGCATCCGCCATGCAGCCTTGCTCAGGTTCCGCCTTCACGGCATGTGCCGTGAAGCTTCACTCAGCTCCCCCACACCCCCATCGCCAACGTTGTGGTGCGTGCAACAATGTTTCTCATATACGTATATGGCCGAACTCTGCGAGAGGAGGGACTTGAACCCCCATTCCCTTGCGGGAACCAGCTCCTAAGGCTGGCGCGTCTGCCGTTCCGCCACTCTCGCAAGCAAAAATTGCTCTGCAATTTTTGCACAGATGGCATATGGCTGATCGCGTATGGCCAAGCAACAATGTTCATGACGCTTCGTCTCCCTCAACTCTATGCGATAAGCCATACGCCATTGGTGAATTTTGCTCCGTAAAATTCCTGGGCCGTACAGGACTTGAACCTGTCACCCGCTGATTAAGAGTCAGCTGCTCTACCAGATGAGCTAACGGCCCATGAGTACAGTGACGAGTGGATAGTGCATAGTGGAAAGTGAAGGGCGCAAAACCGCCGTGTCACGCTTCGCCTTCCGCCATGGCTTTATAACTTTCCACTATCCACTATTCACTGCTCAGTCACTATTCACTTTCCACTGTCTTTCACTATCCACTGTTCTCAAAAAACGCGCCTGGAGGGAATTGAACCCCCGACCCACGGCTCCGGAGGCCGTTGCTCTATCCGCTGAGCTACAGGCGCCTTGTCCCGAGCGACTTTTGCGAGGGATTATGATTCTTCCCTTTGCCTTTACCCCGAACACTAGTGTGAGGGGCTATGATTCTTCCCTTCTATAAAGGGCTGTGATCTTCCCTCTCAGAAAAAACCAACATCACCACCCCTCACAAAAAGCGTTCGGGGCAAGGGCATTATACACAGCCAATCGTCGGAAAGACAACAGGAACAACGGGTTGGAATCCCCTCGCGGCGGACAGGAACATGACGCGGGCGGGGTTCCACCCCTCACATGGCAAGGTGTTTTTTCAGAATCTCGCTCCCGGTGATTTTGGGGTTGTTTGAGCCCAGCTCCTTCGCCTGCGTAAAGGCGTTCGTCGCCTCCTGGTGTTTGCCCATGCCGTCCAGGGCGACGCCGAGATTGAAATAGGCCTCGGCAAAATTGTTCTTGGCCGCGATCGCGTCTCTGAAGTACTTTTCCGATACATCGTAGTGACCCTGCACGAGATGATCGACTCCTTCATTATTTTTCGCCGCCGCCTCCTTGTTGCTCATGTCGGCCGGCGACATCAGAGAGGGAGTTTGAGGTGTGGGCGCCCCCCCACTGCATGCCACCGCCCCCAACAGAACGACGACGGTCACCAGATGACCCAGCTGTTTCATAGTCGACTCCTTTCGGCAGGAAAAGCGGGTGTTCCAGAGACTACTGTATGCCAACGGGTTGGTAAAACACAAGGTTGGGCAAGGTTGAGCCAGCTCTCCCCCCGTTCCCCCATCGGATATACACGGTGTATGGCGATGGGGCCGTGGGGGGGGGCGGAGCTCCCACAGATCAATGATCCAGGGGGAGCTGAATGAAGCTTCGCAGGCTCTGCCTGCGAAGGCGGAATCTGAGCCGGCCACATGGCCCACGGCCATGGCCGAGTCGAAGCGCATCTCCCCCTGACTCTAATTAGCCAGCGCCTCGGCGATTTCCCCGGCAATCCGATCAGCCGCCCCGGCCGGATCCTTGGCCGCAGCGATGGGTCTCCCAATCACCAGATAATCAGCCCCGGCTGCGATCGCTCGGGCTGGGGTCATTGCGCGCTGCTGATCGTCATGCGTCACCTCGGACCAATCCGGCCGAATGCCAGGGACCACGACCAGGCAGTCCCGGCCGAGTGTCGCCTTGACCGCCCGAACCTCGTGGCCGGAGCAGACGATCCCTTCGCAGCCGGCCCGCCTAGCCAGTTGTGCCAAAGCCACCACCCGGCCTTGGGTCGTTTCAACCTCGTTATCCCCCTTCCCGGCTCCACCAGCCGAGCCGGCCCGTACCGGATCAGCCGGCAGACTGGTCAAGACGGTCACGCCCAATACACCCACGCCGGGTTTGACCCCCGCCACCGCGGCGCGCACGATTGCCTCGCCGTCGCAGGTGTGCACAGTCAGAAAGCGGATATGGTCCGATGCGGTAACCAGGGCCGAGGCCGCCTGCTGCACCGTGCGGGGAATATCGTGAAACTTTAAATCGACGAAGAGCGGGACACCGGCCAGTTCGTGGAGGCGATCCAGGACCGACCGCCCTTCCCGAATGAGCAGCGAGTAGCCGATCTTGACCAGCCCCACGCGCCGCTTGAGCGCGCCCAGATAGAAGACGGCATCCTCCAGCGTGTAGACATCCAGTGGAAAGATGATGCGCTCGTGCGGTTCCATACCCTACAGTCCCAGGTGTTGTTTGAGCGTCTCGCTCTCGGCGATGTTTGGATTGCTTGCGCCGAACTGCTTGGCCTTGCGAAAGGCCTCCGTCGCCTCCGGCTGTTTGCCCATGCCATCGAGCGCCACGCCGAGGTTGAAGTAGGCCTCGGCGAAATCAGGCCGGAGCGTGATGGCGTCACGAAAATAGCCTTCTGCGATGTCGTAATGACGCATTTCCAGATGGCTCGCGCCCACGTTATTCTTCCCGCCCGCTTCCGTGTCGGCCAGTCCGGCCGGCGCCGTCAGCGTGGGCACCGGGGGCCTTGACGGCTTCGATGATTGTTCCGTGCAGGCGATTGCACCAGCCACCACCGCCAGCACCAGCCAGAACCGGGGGCCGCACGTCATGAAGACAGTCCGTCATGGATCATCTCTCGGGGGTACTCTATGGCAACAACGGGGGAAAAGCAAGAATCGGCAACACGTTATGGGATGATGTACCTGCCAAGCGGAAACAGGCGGATGACGGACACCACCGCGAGGCTCATCGCGAACGCAATGATCGCCGTCACAGGAGCGGTCATCAGCGGCGGCCACGTCGAACCGGGCAACGCGATGCCCAGCTTTCCATACCGCAGCAGCTCCACCAGCAGATAATGGACGATATAGATGCCGAAACTCAGCGTGCTCAGCCGCGGGATCCACTCGGACGCAAGGGGATGGCGCATCGTCACCCGCTCCCACGGCAACGACCGCAGGATCAAAAACGCGCAGACGGACATGACGATGATATTCGGACTCAAAAAATCATAGAACAAACCGTGAAAATTGCCGAACCGGGCGACGATCGCCCCGGTCGCCGCCGCGGTGAAGAGCCCGCACCCGGCAAACAGCGCCACGGCAGGGGCGAGCGCCCGCGGGCCCAGCACCCGATCTCGCAGCAGAGGGCCCAGCACGAAATAGCCGACATACTGCGTCGCCACCACCAGGGGAATGCCGACCGACACACCGATTATTTTCTCCATCAGCGGGAGAATCGACGCGGCCATGATCCACAGCGCCAGAAAATAATACTGAATGGCAATCGGCGCGTGAGCCGTATAAATTCTCAAAATCGGCGCGGCCAAATAGAGACCGAGGATCATGTAGAGAAACCAGAAGTGCGTATAGACCGGCCCGCTGATGAGTTCCTTGAGCAGCGAAAGTCCGGAAGGATGCATGCCCTGAATGGAGGCCTTCACCAAGAGATAGACCACGCCCCAGAAGACAAAGGGGATGAGCACTTTCATCACCCGTTTTTTGAAAAACAGCCCCAGCGATTCCGTTTTGCGAGGGTCGAGCAGGAACAGCCCGCTCACGATGACAAACAGCGGCACGCAGGGGCGTAAAAACGCATCGTACAGATTCGCCGTCCACCACCACCAGCGCGGCACGCTTGCCGGATCGGCCACCATCGGGGAGACGACATGCAGGAAGACGACGGACACAATTGCATAGGCGCGGATCGCATCCGCATACAACAACCGGGACGTCTCGGTGCCCGCTCCCGGCGAATCAGCACGCATGACGGAATGGAGCAGCCCCTTCACGCTCTCATGATAGAGGCCATTCTACGGCTTGGCAAGTGGGGGGAACGAACCGGCGCTCAAATGGAACGCTTACAGAAGAATCAACAATCCCTCGCTTCGTTTGCCCCGAACGAATGTAAGAGGATACGTTACTGAAAAATCAACGGTCCTTCACTTCGTTTACCTCGAACAAACGTGAGAGGTCACGTTCGATTCTCGGCACAAGCAGGACGCCCCTTTGCCGGAAGCAAAGGGGCGCGCCTGGAGGGATTCGAACCCCCTACCCCCTGGTTCGAAGCCAGGTACTCTATCCAAATGAGCTACAGGCGCTCGCTCCGAAAGCTTCATCTGAGGAGCTATGATGTTGCTTTTTTCACCCTTTACCCCGAGCGTTCTGTGCGAGGGGTTATGATGTTGCTTTTACCTTCTCCCCGTCGTCCTCAGCCGTGCCATCTCTTGCTGGGCCGCCGACAGCTTGCACCGCCAGCAGACGATCTGCATGTCGGACACCCCTTTGACCCCGCTCGCCGGCGCCGACAGCAGATACCCCCGCCACATTTTCCGCTTGCACCGCTCGCAGGTTTGTCCCGGCTTGCTGATCGGCGCCAGGAGATCTTCGGCATAAAAGTTTAACCACCCGACAATGCCGCGCCTGACGGGCTTTGATCCATCAACAGAATGAGCTGCAGATGGGCTGGCAGCGGCCGGTTGACCGGACGGCTGCGCGGGATCGGGTGCTGGTGCAGCTGGCGCGGATGGGGCCGTTGGCTCCGGTGCGACAGGTGGGGTGGTCGTCGGCTCGGTCATTATCTCATTGAACCAAAATCAACAGCCCCGCTATACTTGGGATGTAACGAGGGGGCCACCTGCATTCATATATAATAGATACAGGTCACCCCAGCCAGAGAGAAGCAAGAAACGTTTGTCACTCTCTGCCCCGAGACCCAGTCATTGCCACGCCGCATTCTACCATCAACGGGCAGGTTCTGGAACCTCTTTGATCGGCCTCAACTTCACAACTGTCCAATTTTCAGGGAGACGGTACAAAATTCTAGCCGTTTTAAGGACCGCTCTCTTCAAGGATGCTGATGTAATCCATCTGTAACGACTGTTGCTCGGCCTCGGAGGGGGGAGCACCAAACCCGGGATTATTG
>JBGPIL010000104.1:0-7793 GCA_041484905.1 Nitrospiria bacterium | reverse complement strand
GCAAACTGGCCGCCGGCTACGAGCGGCTGCCGCATTGGTTGCGTCGCGCCGCGGCGGGGCTGATCGAACGGATGCCGGAATCGACCTACAGCCGCAACGTGCGCGGCCGGATAAAGCGTTTTGTGAAAGGCGGCCCCCTCTCGCCCAGGGAGCGTTATCTATTATGGATCTCGTTCTATGATGCGGCGGAACTGGAGACATTGCTGGCCCCTTCACTCAAAGCGGCGCTGGGCAGGACGGACACGGTTTGGGACGCCCACCGAAACTGGTATGATCGAGCCAAGGCCTCGACGAGGATGGACCGCGCCTTCTCCGTCGATGTGAGCAGCTACCTGGCCGATGACCTGCTGATGATGGGAGATAAAATGAGCATGGCGGCGTCGTTGGAGATGCGGGTGCCCTTTTGCGACCACCGGCTGGTGGAATACGCCGCGGCCATGCCCTGGGAACTTAAAATACGCGGGCTGACGTTAAAAGCGCTGTTCCGAGACTCGATCAAAGAGATGATGCCGATTGAAGTCTTGAACAGGAGAAAACAGGGATTTATGGTCCCGATCGGACAATGGCTCAAGAGAGAGTTGAAACCCCTTGTGCAGGAACTGCTCTCCGAAACGGCGATTGCCAAACGGGGCTATTTCGATCCCGCCGCCGTTCGTCAACTGCTGGAACAGCACGAGACGGGGCGGCGAAATCTCTCCGATCAAATTTTTGCGTTGTTGGTGCTGGAACTGTGGCATCGCATCTACGTGGACGGGGAGCGCTGGTGAAGCTGTTGGTGGTCGCGGATGTGCCGATCCGGCGCGTCGACGGCGGGGCGAGCCGGGTGTTGTATGAGGAGACCACGCGCCTCGCGGCCAGGGGACACACGGTGCGCCTCCTGACCCGGCAAGTGGATCCGCAGTGGCCCGAACAGGAATGTGTCAACGGCGTGTGGGTCTACCGGTACCGCATCAACCGGGCCAATGCCGCCACCTTTGCGCTCTCGTCCCTCGCCAGAGCCAAGGCGCTCTTCGACCGATTGCTTGCCGAAGCGCCGATCGATCTGATCCAGCTCCATCAGCCTCTCTCGGCGGCGGGCGTGTTCCGTTCGAAGCGCAGCCGGTCGATTCCGACGCTCTACACCTGCCATTCACTCGCCTATGAAGAGTACGAGACGCGCGCGCCGGACCCGAATCCGATCCTGGCCGCGCTCCATTCGTCGGGCCGAAAATGGATCGAACGGGGCGCCATCGGGAAGAGCGATCGGGTGACCACGCTGAGCGAGTTCATGCGGCAGCGCGTGCATGCGAGGTACGGCACACCGCTGGATCGGATCGAGATCATTCCAGGCGGGGTGGATGAAGCGCGTTTCCGGCCAGCCACTGATAAACCGTTGTTGCGCGAGCGGCTCGGGCTGCCGGCCGGGCGTTTCATGCTGCTCACCGTCAGAAATCTCGTGCCGCGGATGGGGCTCGATCATCTGGTCCGGGCGATGCGAACGGTGATCCGCGCCGCCCCCGACGCGCTGCTGGTGATCGGGGGAGCGGGCCGGTTGCGCGGCCCGCTGGAATCACTGGTGGCGGAGCAGGGGCTTGAGGGGCATGTCCGTTTCGCCGGTTTCATCACGGAGGGGGACTTGCCGCTCTATTATCAGGCGGCCGATCTGTTTGTGCTGCCCACGGTGCAATTGGAAGGGTTCGGGTTGGTCACCCTGGAGGCGCTGGCCTCGGGGTTGCCGGTGGTGGGCACCAGAATCGGCGGCACACCGGAAATTTTAGAAAAGCTTGATTCCGGTTTGTTATTTGCCTCCACGGATCCCGCGGCACTCGCGGAGCTGATCATCGAGAAACATCGAGCATGGACGCAGCAGCCGCAGCAGTATGCCGATCTGAGCCGCCGCTGCCGGCGGTACGTGGAAGAACACTTCACGTGGCAGCGGCGCATCGACCGATTGGAGTCGTTGTACCAAAGCCTTCTGGGTTGAATGGCTCTCCCCCGCCGCGACGCGTGCCGGTCTGCCCCATGTGGCGTGTCGTGTGCCTTGCGACAGCATCCCGCCATTTCGTATACTAATCTGTTCGATCGTCTATCAGAGGTGATCGTGTCCGCGATTCGTGCCGTTCAACGCCTCTTTCACAGCCGGCCGACCATCGAAGGGGCCGGCGTCAGGCTCAAGCGCGTGTTCGGATCGCCCCAGCTTCCGCTCTTCGATCCATTTCTTCTCCTCGACGATTTTCATTCCGACAATCCGCAGGACTATCTGGCCGGCTTCCCCATGCACCCGCATCGCGGGATCGAGACGATCACCTATCTGCTGCAGGGGCGTGTGCTGCACAAGGACAGCATGGGCCACAGCGGCGCGATCGAGGCGGGGGACGTGCAGTGGATGACGGCCGGCGGTGGGATCATTCATGAAGAAATGCCCCAAGTTTCACAGCCAGGGTTATGGGGGTTTCAACTCTGGGCCAATCTGCCGGCTTCGCACAAGATGATGGCTCCCCGTTACCGCGAGATCCGCCGCGATCAGATCCCAACCGTGTCGCCTGCCACCGGCGTAACGGTGAAGATCATCTGCGGACGGGTTGGGAATGTCGATGGCCCCGTGCGTGAGATCGTCATCGACCCCGAATACCTTGATATGACGGTGGCGCCGGACACCCGGTACGACCATCCGGTCAAGGCCGGCCATCGGGTCTTCGCATATGTGCTGGAGGGGGAGGGCCGCTTGGGCGATGGAGACGGCCAACCGGTGGGCGCGGAAACGGCGGCGCTCTTTACCGATGGAGAGCTGATTCGGATCGTCACCGCCAAGACCGCTGTCCGGTTGTTGCTGGTCTCCGGCAAGCCGATCGGCGAACCGATCGCCTGGGGCGGGCCGATCGTGATGAACACGCAGGAGGAACTGGCTCGCGCGTTTGACGACTACCGGAACGGCGCCTTTCTCAAGCCGGGATAAGGGCGGACGGCGTCTCTTGATGACGCTTGGCTGATTGACTTGAACCGACAAGAGGATGATATAAGGTAGAGACAGGGACAACGGCAGCGACGGCAAGGAGGAAGTGCGATGGTCGCGGAACCGAAGACGACGACATTTTTAAACGGGGTCAAACTGATCAAATGGGGCCGGAAGGAAGAGCCGACGGCCGAGTTGGTGGCCGAGGAGATGAAACGCTTCGGCTACGCGGTGTATGATTTGCAGACAATCGGGCCGTGGTTTGAGCGCAGCCGTCACGCGCACGATCATGAAGAAATTCGTGGCGCCGTTTCAGGTGTGACGACATTTCACTTTGACGATTGTCCGATCACGATCGAGGGGGGGGATATTCTCCTCATTCCTGGCGGGCTGGCGCACGAGGTCATCAGCCACAACGGCCGGCCGTTTTCAGCCTATAAAGGCTCGCTCAGCGGGGAGCGCAAGGTGACCGAGTTCGGCGACGCCAAAGGGAGCCTCGAATCGCTGGGTCTTCAATCCGGCACGAGCACCAAACTGGGGCCCAAAGTAGGTCCCAAAGTAGCCAAAGTAGATTGATGACCACGCTGATCTGTCTTGATCTTGACGGCACGTTGGAGGACAGCCGCCGCGACATGGTGGCGGTCGCCCGGCGCGTCCGCGCTCAACTCGAGCTTCCGGCCCGATCCGATGAAGCCCTGCTGCCGTGGGTCAACAAGGGAATGGACCAGCTCTATCGCGTCTGCTTCGACGATTATATCCGGCCAGGTGAGGCCAAACTGACGGAGGCCAAGCTGACTGAGGTCCGGAAGCTCTACGAGGCCGATTACTTCGACCACGTCGCCGTTGAGACGCAACTTTATCCCGGCATGGCGCAGGCGGTTGAGGAGCTTGCCACGCTGGGCGTCCTGGCGTGTGTGACGAACAAGCCGGAACGAATCTCCTGGCGGTTGTTGGAGGTCCTGGGGATCAGCAAGCACTTTATGATCGTTATCGGGGGCGATACCTGTCCCAGAGGAAAACCCGATCCGATGGTGCTCGAGGCGGCCGCTAGGCGTTGCGGATTTGAGAAGAAGCCTGAACGAACACTGATGATCGGCGATACAGCGGCCGATCTCGCCATGGGCCACGCGTTCGGGGCCACCACCATCTGGTGCGCCTGGGGCTATGTGGATCAGCCCGTCGACGAACGGCCCGATCTGATCGCCCACACCCCCGATCAATTGCCAGAACTAGTGTTGGAAGCGTCTGGAGTCAAAGCAGATTAAGGATAGAGCGTAGTGACGATGGGGGTTGTCAGGGGGAGAGGAGTATCTCCCCATGACTCTAATGACGAATTTCGAATGTCGAATAGCAATATGGATGCCGGAGGATGTCAGAGTGGGGAGCACGCTCCCCATTCCACTTCGAAGCTCAGCGTACAGCGGGAAGACGATGGCCAGGGGCCGAGCGTCGATTTGACACGCGAGGTGTGGGTGCAATCCGTACGGCGATGGGGGTTGTCAGGGGGAGATGAGCATTCTCCCCCTGACTCTAATGACTCATGACGGAGATCGCCACGCTGGGCGGGGGGTGCTTCTGGTGCTTGGAGGCCGTCTTCCAGGATTTGAAGGGTGTCCTCAAGGTCGAGTCTGGTTATGCCGGCGGGCCGGCCCAGAACCCCACCTATGAGCAGGTCTGCTCGGGCCGGACCGGCCATGCCGAGGTGGTCCAGGTGACGTTTGATCCCGCCATCATTAGCTATCAAGACCTTCTTGAAGTGTTCTTTGCCATCCATGATCCCACCACGCTGAATCGTCAGGGGGCCGATGCGGGGACGCAGTATCGGTCGGCGATCTTTTTCCAGTCACCGGAGCAACAACAGGTGGCCCAGCAAGTGATCAAGGAGTTGGAGGCGGCGCAACTCTGGACTGGAACGATTGTGACGGAGGTCGCGCCGCTCAAGGAGTTTTATCGGGCCGAAGCCTATCATCAGAATTACTTCCGGACCAATCCCATGCAACCCTATTGCCTGGCCGTCGTCGCCCCCAAAGTGGCGAAATTCCGCCGGCATCATCTCGCCAGGCTCCTGAGGTAGTCGCACGTTGAACGTATGAAACCGAGGATTCTCGCGACCCGAACATTGCCGCCGCCGGTGATGATTGAATTAAAGCGGCGGTTCCGACTGGACTGGAATCGCCGCGACCGGCCGCTGACCACGCGGGAGCTGTGTCTGGGCATCCGCAACGCCGAGGGGCTGATTGCCATGCTCAGTGATCCGATTGATGCGGCCGTCATCGACGCCGCGCCGCGGTTGCGGATCATCGCCAACTACGCGGTGGGCTACAACAATATCGATCTGGCCGCGGCCGGCCGGCGTGGCATCGATGTGACCAACACGCCGGGGGCGCTCACCGAGGCGACAGCGGATCTGACCTGGGGGTTGATTCTGGCGGCGGCCCGGCGTGTTCCCGAAGGGGAGGCGTTGGTCCGGTCGGGCCGTTGGACGGGGTGGGCGCCGACACAATTGGTGGGCGGCGAGATTTATCGAAAAACGATCGGGATCATCGGCATGGGGCGAATCGGCCAGGCCGTCGCGCGTCGGGCCCAGGGGTTCGACATGGACATTCTCTATTACAGCCGGAACAAACTCCCTATGCTCAAGGAGTTGGTCTTGGGCGCCCAATACAGTCCGCTGGAGAAACTGTTGCGGGAAGCCGATGTCATCACGCTGCATCTGCCCCTGACGAAAGAATCCCGCCATCTGATCGACCGTGCCGCGCTTGGCCTGATGAAGCGCACGGCCTATCTGATCAACACGGCGCGCGGACCGGTGGTGGATGAGACCGCCTTGATTGCGGCCCTCAAGCAGGGCCGGATTGCCGGCGCGGGGCTTGACGTCTACGAAGACGAGCCGGGCGTGCCGTCCGCGTTGCGCCGGTTGAGGAACGTTGTCCTGCTCCCGCACCTGGGGTCGGCCGCCCGGGAGACCCGTGTGCGCATGGGGATGATGGTGATTGAGAATCTGACCGCCCGGTTTGCAGGGCAGCAACCGCCGAATAAGGTCAATTAAGGCATTCTCGAATGTCGATTTTCGATTGTCGAATTAAAAAATAAAAATGATCTGTTGCTCTATGCCCATCATGCATGCTTTCAATCAAAAATCGAAAATCGTCAATCGAAAATAGATTGGACGATGCGTCTCTCCATTAAAGTCGTTCCCAAGTCTTCCCGAAATGCCGTGGTAGGCTGGGTGGGGGAGGCGTTGAAGGTCTGCGTGACGGCGCCGCCGGATAAAGGCAAGGCCAATGCGGCGGTCGAAGCGGTGCTGGCCGAGGCGCTCGGTGTGAGAACGGACCGTGTGCGCGTTGTTGCCGGTCTGGCGTCGCCGCGCAAGATAGTTGAGATCGAGGGGCTGGAGGAGACTGAGATCATGAAGCGCCTCCCAACGCGTTGATCCACCCCCTCTCTTTTTATTTCTCTCCCCCCCCACTTCCGATCAACCGGGGAGAGAAGGGAGCAAAAACGTATTACGGGAGTAGATGCATTCGGCGGAAAAAGGCTTCCGTGGCGGAGAAGAGCGTTTCTTTTTGCTCGGTCAACCGGTGGTCGCCGCCGGCGATCAGCAGCAACTCCAACGGCCTGGCTTTGGTGAGTTTGGCAAAGACGACGCTGTCTTCAAACGGGACGGAGTCGTCGTCGGTTCCATGAATGATCAGGCTCGGGGTGCGGTAGAGCGGCAACAACCGGCCGACGGTGTACTGTCCCGCGTCATCGAACAGGGCCGGGCCGACGGTCGCCTCGACCCACTGGTTTTTATAGCTGATCTGTCCGTCCTTTCTGAGCTGCGCCAGTCCCTTCGGCCCCAGTTCCTCCATCCGGCGCTCGATGAATCGGAAGCCCGGTGCGATCAGGATATTGGCCGTGACCTGCTCGGGATGGCGCGCCGCATACCAGGCCGCCGTCTGTCCCCCCATCGAAGAACCAACCAGAAGAATCCTGGAGTAATCCTTCCTGAACGCGTGAACAAGAGTGTCCAGATCCTCCAAATTTCTGGAAATGGTCAGCTCCTTCATCGTCCCCGATGAGCGGCCGTGGCCGCGATGATCAAACGCGAGAAACGCGCAGCCGGCCGCGGTGAACCGGTCCCGGAGATAAAGGGCCTTCTCCCCCGACTGATCGGAGGCGAAGCCGTGCAGGTAGATGACCAGCGTCTGTGTCGCGCGCCCGTCGGATGGAGGGGTCAGGGTGTAATCAAGCGTGTCGTGTGCGGACCCGGGTAGGTGAAGCTGAGCCATGCGATGCATCATAGGCAGCGCGGAGGATTGATGTCAACGACGGTCGATTGACAGGCAGCGTGTTGCTTGCTACCGTATTTCGTTGCTCATGGATGCACTGCCGATGGTACGATCGCCATGTGTGGTCACGCACACGCTGCGCTTGCTCCGGAGCTTTCAGCGCTGGACTGGGCGGCCGCTGATTCCTGATGGTGGGCCGGAGAGCGGGCCACCGGAGGCGCTGGCCGAGCGGCTCTATCACTATCCGATGGTCGTCCTGTCGCACGGCACGGAAGCCGATCCCGTCCTCAACTACGGCAATGCGGCGGCGCTGCGGTTGTGGGAGATGACCTGGGACGCGTTCACCACCACACCGTCGCGGCTGACGGCTGAACCGGTGGCGCGGGAAGAACGGGCCCGGTTATTGGCCGAGGCGGCGCGGAAAGGATATGCCGGCGGCTATCGCGGCATCCGGATCTCCCGCACCGGCCGCCGCTTTCTGGTTGAAGGAGCGGTGGTGTGGACCGTCCTGGACGAGCGCGATGGCGTCGTGGGGCAGGCGGCGCTGTTTGATCGCTGGACGTATGTGGCATAGGATGATGGGGGGG
>JBGPIL010000103.1:0-7916 GCA_041484905.1 Nitrospiria bacterium | reverse complement strand
TCGGACAGCTGCAGGTTGAAGGCGTCGCCGCCGAGGTTGTCGGTGTGGCCCTCAACCACGATTTTCCGGTCCGTGTAGGTCGAAAGGATTTTCGCCAGTTGCGTCAGCTTGTTCTTCGTGCCCGGCAGCAGCGTCGCCTTGCCGGAATCGAAAAGAATGTCGGACAGGCTGATGATTAGCCCCCGTTTTTCTTCCCGCACCTGGGCGATCTCCTTCATCGCGTCCCGCAGCTTCGCTTCCAACTCCTGCTTGGCGCGTTCCAGCTCCTGCGTCCGTTGCTGCGCCCGCTCTTTTGCCGCTGTTTCCATGGCTGCGCGCAACTCGGCCTGGGCCTTTTCACGCAGCGCCCGGTCCTTGGCGGCCGCTTCCGATTCGGCTTTGGCCACGGCCTGGTTCTTGGCCGCTTCCGCGATCTCCTTGGCCCGTTCCTGTTTGGCGGCCTCTTCCTCGGCCTGGAACCGCTGCATGTCGGCCTGATATCTGGCGGTTTCCGATTTCAGCGTGGTGATTGTTTCACGCGCCTTGGCGGCGCGGGCCTTGGTGCTGGCCAGTTCCGCCTGCTGCCAGGCCCGATAGGCGGCCATTCTGGCGGTTTGGTTGCGGTGTTGTTTAAATTCAAGATTGGAGTTCTGTTCCCCTTCCGTGCGGGCTGTCGTCGCCTCCGTCAGCGCGGTTTTCGAAGCGAGGAATTCATCCGGATCGTACCGCACCGCTTCATCAGTCTCGGCCTGTTGCACGGCGCGCGTGGCCTGGTCAATCAACTGTCCCGTGGGACTGAGCGAAGTGGGCACGGCGCAGCCGACGACCGCCGTTGCCGTGATGCCGCACAGCAGTCCCCTGAAGAAAACTCGGAGGCTCCGCCGCGTCATGGAACGATCACCGGTTTGCCCAACTCCGCCTTGGCCGCCTGCGCGGCCTGTTCCGCGGTGGTGACCGAGGCCTTGGCGGCATCGCGTTGGTCTCGCGCGGCCTGCAACTGTTCGGCGACGGCGCGTTCCCTGGCCAGTTCGGCGGCCAGTCCGGCCTGCAGTTGCGCCCGCAGCAGCAACTCTTTCGCGTCCTCGCGCTGCCCGTTGCCCAGCAGTATCGCCTCGTTCAGGCTGGATTTGGCGTTGACCAGCAGATCGGAGGCGTATTGTTCGGCCTTCGCTTCCTGGGCGGTTTTGATGGCGTCTTGAGCTTGGGCGATTTCGTGCAACAGCGGGGCGGCGCAGCCGGTCAGAACGAGCAGGCCCGCGCCGATCAACAACCGATGGGTGGCTGCACGCGTGATGGAACGGAAACGCCTCAACATTGAGGCTATATAATACGATCCCGGATGAGAAGTCAATCGAAAGGGGGCAAAAGGGGGGAGAAAGGCGGAAATTGACTCAGACCGGCCGGCGGCTTGATTTGGCCGGCGGTTTGGGGTACACTGATTGGCTCAACCGAGCGGTTTTTATTATGATTCACTCGAACGGTGACCATCAAACAAGACGTTCCGGTCGGCAAACAAGACGCTCCGGCCGGTTCGTTGCGGCGCTCCTGATCGGTCTGTGTGGCGCCCTCCTCTTCCTCGTGTCGCCTGGAGCATCCGTCCGGGCCGAGTCGGGCCCCGTCCTTTCGTTTCCCGATCAGTTGATGGAGTCGGACCTGCTCTATCTTTCCCGCGAAGAGGGCGATCACTTCACTCGTGGCGTCCAGCTGCTTGAGTCGCTGCGCGCCTCCCATTCCGAAGCGCAGGATGAAATCCTCTGGCGGCTCGCCCGGCTGGAAAAGTGGCGGGGCGACCTGGCCGAGAGGGCCGGGACCACCGACCAGCAACTCGTCCATTACGAAAAAGCTGAAGCGCTGGCGAAAGAGGCGATCAAGGCGAACGGCAAGTGCATCGAGTGCCACTTCTGGCTGGGCGTGGCCTACGGCAAGATCGGCCAGACGCGCGGTGTGTTGCAGTCGCTCTTCCTGGTCAGTCCGATCGAACGGGAAATGGAGATCGTTCTGAGTCTCAATCCCCAGCACAGCGGGGCCCATCACGTCCTGGGCGTGGTCTATCGATTGATCCCAGGGTTCATCGGCGGCTCGCTAAACAAATCAATCGCCGAACTGGCGCTGGCGATCCAGCTGAACCGGGCCGGCACCATCCATTACATCGAGCTGGCCCGCAGCTACGCGGCCGCCGGCATGAAGCAAAAGGGGCTGGAGGTCTTGGACGCGCTTGATCAGGTGACCGGTCCCTACGATCCGACCCAGGCCAAAGTCGACCGCCGTCACGCGGCCGAACTGCGCCAAGAACTCGCCCACTCGTAGTTCTCCTTAGTTAATCTTTTCCCCCCATTCCCTCCAAATTTTATGCGGGCTTGCCTGGGGTGGTAAAACCGGCCCTCTCGGGAACCCCGCACCAAATGGTTTCGATGCCGTGCGGGGTGAGAGCGGAGGGCCGCTGAGAACCGTAATCGCAAGCGAGCCCGTGCCGGTGAACCATCCCAGACAAGCCCGCCTGACACGCCCGCATAAAATTGACAGTCCCCCGGGCCATCTAAATCAGGGGGAGAATCCGACTCTCCCCCTGATCACCCCCATCGGATGTACGTGTGTACCGATTTTGCGGTGGCCCAAAATTGACGTTAGCCCCCTTTGTGTGTTAGGACTAGCCATCATGTCATCGACGGAAAATTGCATGATTCCCTCGCGTTCCGCCTATCGACTCATGGCCAAAGCCGGCCGGCCCGTGCCGGTCAGAAGCGAGCTGATGGCCGATCTGGAAACCCCGGTCTCCGCCTTTCTCAAACTGCATGACGGCCGGCACGGCTATCTCTTGGAAAGCGTCGAAGGCGGGGAAAAATGGGCGCGCTATTCTTTCATCGGCTGCGGCCCCATGGGGCTTGTGCGCGGGTCCGGCAACCGGTTGGAAGTGGTCGAAGGGGGAAAGGTCCTCCGCACGATCGAGGGACGCGACGGCCTGGCGGCGCTCGAGCAGTTGCTGGCGCCCTGGAGGATGAGCGCGTCGGAGGCCGGCCTGCCCCGCTTTTTCGGCGGCGCCGTCGGCTGCCTCGGCTACGATAGCGTCAGGCAATTTGAAACATTGCCCGACCGGAGCAAACCCGGCTTGGGTCATCCCGATCTGCTCTTCCTGCTGGCGTCGACGATGGTCATCTTCGACAGCGTGGCGCAGAAACTGATCGTGGTGAGCTATGCCAATCCAGGGCCGGGCGCCGCCACCCAGGGATTAATCGATGCCGCGTATGACCGGGCCGCGGGCCGGATTGATGAGACCATTAAGAAGCTGCGGCGGCCGTTCAAAGTGCCGCCGTGGGCCGGCGCAAAACCGACACGGGGCGGGAAGGGCGCGCGCACCGTTTCGACGGTGAACCAGGCAGCCTTTGAAACGATGGTCCTGCGGGCGAAGGACTATATTGCCGCGGGCGACATCATGCAGGTCGTTCTCTCGCAGCGCTTCGAGCGGCCGGCGCGGACGTCGCCCTTTTCGGTCTACCGGGCGCTGCGGGTGATCAATCCATCACCGTATCTCTATTACCTGTCGTTCGGCGATCTCAAGGTCGTCGGCTCCTCGCCGGAGGCGCTGGTGCGCTGCGAAGAGGGCGTGATCGACACGCGGCCGATCGCGGGCACGCGTCCGCGCGGCAAGACGCCCGCGGAGGATCAGCGGCTGGAGGCGGAATTGAAGACCGACGAGAAGGAACGGGCCGAGCATCTGATGCTGGTCGATCTCGGCCGCAACGACGTCGGCCGTGTCAGCGAACCGGGCAGCGTGGTCGTGGACGAGCTGATGGCCGTGGAGCGCTACTCGCATGTGATGCACCTCGTCTCCAACGTGACGGGCCGGCTCGCCGAGGGTCGTTCCGGCTCGGACGTGCTGCGGGCCTGTTTTCCCGCCGGCACCGTGAGCGGCGCGCCGAAGATCCGCGCGATGGAAATTATCGAAGAGCTGGAGCCGACCCGGCGCGGTCTCTACGCGGGTGCGGTCGGCTATCTGAGCTTTACCGGCAATGTGGACGCGGCGATCAACATCCGGACGATCCTGTTCGAGGGCAAGAAGGCCTACATCCAGGCCGGCGCCGGCATCGTCGCCGATTCCGATCCGGCCAAGGAATATTGGGAAACGGTCCACAAGGCCCAGGGGATGATGGCGGCGATGGATAGAGCGGAGCAGGGGATAGGGTAAAGAAGGTAGCTTGGTGGTAAGGTAGCTGGGTGGCAAGGACGTTCACGCCATCTTTCCCTAGCTACCAAGCAACCTAGCTACCTAGCCACCTTTTTGGGGTACGCATGTTACTCATGATCGACAACTACGATTCCTTCACCTACAACCTCGTCCAGTATTTCGGCGAGCTGGGGGAGGAGATTCAAGTCTACCGCAACGACAAGATCACCGTTGATGACATCCGCCGGATGCAGCCTAAGCGAATCGTCATCTCGCCCGGGCCCTGCACGCCGAAGGAAGCGGGGGTGTCGATCCCGCTCATTCAAGCGCTGGCCGGCACGGTGCCCATCCTCGGTGTCTGTCTGGGCCACCAGTCGATCGGCGCGGCTTTTGGCGGCGATGTCGTCCGGGCCGCCCGGCTGATGCACGGCAAAACTTCCATGATCCACCATGACGGCAAAACGATCTTCGCAGGCCTCCCCAACCCGTTCGAAGCGACGCGCTACCATTCGCTGATCGTGAAGAAAGAGACGCTGCCCGCCTGTCTCGAAATCTCCGCCGAAACGAAGGAGGGGGAGATTATGGGGCTGCGCCACCGCAAATTCGTGCTCGAAGGCGTCCAGTTCCATCCCGAATCGATTCTCACGATTGCGGGCAAACAGTTGCTGGCCAACTTCCTCGCCCTGACGGTTCCCGCCTGACCGCCCGATCCCCATCGAGATGACCACCGCGTTCATCACAGAGGCGATCCACAAGGTCGTCGACGGCCAGTCGCTGAGCGAGTCCGAGGCCGAGCGGGCGATGACCGAGATCATGGTAGGGCAGGCGACCCCCGCGCAGATCGGCGCCTATCTGACCGCCCTGCGGATGAAGGGGGAGACGGTCGACGAGATCACCGGCTCGGCCCGGGCGATGCGGCGCAAGGCCGTCCGCGTGCGCGCCAACGATCCGCTCGTGGTCGATACCTGCGGCACCGGCGGCGACCGGCGCCACACCTTCAATATCTCGACGACCGCCGCCTTTGTCGTCGCCGGCGCGGGGATCACCGTTGCCAAGCACGGCAACCGGTCGGTCTCCTCCAGCAGCGGCAGCGCCGATGTGCTCAAGGCGCTGGGCGTCACGATCGAACTGAAACCGGCCCAGGTCGAGGAATGTTTGAACGACGTCGGCATTGGCTTTCTCTTCGCGCCGCTCTTTCATACCGCGATGCAGCACGCGATGGGGCCGCGCCGCGAGATCGGCGTGCGCACGCTGTTTAACCTCATGGGGCCGCTGACCAATCCCGCCGACGCGTCCATTCAGGTGATGGGCGTCTACGCGCCGGAGCTGACCGATCTGATCGGCCAGGTGCTGATGAAGCTGGGCAGCCGCCATTGCTACGTCGTGCACGGGGAGGACGGTCTGGACGAGATCACCGTCACCGGCCGGACCAAGATCTGCGAGGGGAAGGACGGCCGGATCCAGTGCTACCACATCGACCCGAAGGACGTCGGGATCAAGAAGGCCCGCATTGAAGAACTCAAAGGCGGCGATGCCGAGGAGAACGCCAAGATCACCACGGCGATTCTCAAGGGTGAGAAGGGGCCGAAGCGCGATATCGTCCTGCTGAACGCCGCGCCCGCGCTGGTCGCCTGCGGCAAGGCGAAAACACTCAAAGAGGCCGTGACGATGGCCGGCACGATCATCGACAGCGGCGCGGCGTGGGACAAACTCGCCGCGCTTAAACAATGCAGCAAGCGGGTGGCCGGATAAATCGGCGGGAAGACCCCCCAGGAACCCTGATGACCCTTTTGGACGACATCGTCCGTAGCAAGCGGGAGGAATTGCGGGAGCGCCGCGGCCAGCGTCGGACCGATGAGCTGAAGGCGAAACTGCGCGATGCCAAGCCGGCCCGGCCGTTCACAGAGGCCATCACCGGCCCGATGCTTGGGCTCATCGCTGAAATCAAAAAAGCCTCACCGTCGGCGGGATTGCTCCGGGCGAATTTCGATCCGGTCGCAATCGCCCACGCCTATGAAGACGCCGGCGCACGGGCCTTGTCGATCCTGACCGACCGGCCCCATTTTCAGGGCTCGCTCGACTATCTGGCCCAGGTGCGAAAGGCGGTGACACTGCCGCTGTTGCAAAAAGATTTTCTGCTGGATGACGTGCAAGTGTATGAAGCGCGGGTGCTGGGCGCGGACGCCGTCCTGCTCATTGCCGCGATTCTCGATCCGGAGCAGATCAAAGACCTTTACGCGCTGGCGGCCGACATCGGCCTATCGGTGCTGGTCGAAATCCATAACGAACGGGAACTGGAGTCGGTGGTGGAGTGGGCGCCGGTTATCGGGATCAACAATCGCGACCTGACGACGTTTAAAACCGATCTGGAGACGACCTTCCGGCTGCTGCTCGAAGTGCCGGAGGAGACGGTGGTCGTCAGCGAAAGCGGGATTGGGACGCGTGAGGATGTGAAAAAGCTTGAGGCGGTTGAGGTGGATGCAATTCTGGTCGGTGAGACGTTTATGCGGGCGAAGGATATTGGAGCGAAGGTCAAGGAGTTAATGGGGGGATGAGTAGGCCTCAGGCCGGGGACAGTTCGTCGGCACGGTGGGCTGTGGTTACGGTCCTCGCCCACCTCGCTTCCAGGCCGCCACGTTTGTCATCGCCATGGAGGCGGCGGCCTTTCAGACGGCACTCCTCACCGCCCCAGGCCTGAGGTGAGGGTGCGGCTGACCAGCCTCACGCTGGTGGTGGGGTAAGGGAAAAGATAAAGATCATGACACAACACGGTCGAATCAAAATCTGCGGGCTGACGAATCTCAAGGACGCCATGACCGCCGTCGAGGCGGGGGCGGACGCGCTCGGCTTCGTCTGCTACGCCCAGAGCCCGCGCGCGATCACGCCCCAGACGATCAAGGCGATCATCGCCAAGCTGCCGCCCTTTGTCGCCACGGTCGGGGTGTTCGCCAATCCGACCGATGTCGAATTGCGCGAAGCGTTTGATGACTGGGGTTTAGGCATGGCCCAACTGCAGGGGGACGAGCCGCCCGAGCTGTGCGACCGCTTCCCCGGCCGGGTGATCAAGGCCATCCGGGTCAAAGATAAAAAGAGCATCGAGGTGATGTGCTATTACAATGTTCGGGCGTTTGTGCTCGACACGTTCCGGCAGGATCAACTGGGCGGCACGGGAGAGACGTTCGACTGGTCGTGGGCGAAGGATGCCAAGCGGTTCGGTCCGGTGATTCTGGCCGGCGGCCTGACGCCGCAGAATGTCGCCGGGGCGATCCGCACCGTTCGTCCGCTCGGCGTGGACGTGAGCAGCGGCATCGAGAAAACGCTGGGTAAAAAGGACCCGAACAAAGTGAAAAAGTTTATCGATGAAGCCCGCAAAGCCTTTGCGCCCAACCCGATAAGGAAAGGCCGCCGTGCTGCCTGATTCGCATGGCCATTTCGGCCCCTACGGCGGCCAGTTCGTGCCGGAAACCCTCATGCCGGCGCTGATCGACCTGGAGAAGGCCTATCTCGCCGCCAAAAAAGACCGGAAGTTTCAGGCCGAGCTGCAGTATTACCTCAAAGAATTCGTCGGCCGTCCCACGCCGCTCACCTTTGCCGAGCGGCTGACGAAGCAGTTGGGCGGCGCGAAGATTTACCTGAAACGCGAAGATCTCTGCCATACCGGCGCGCACAAGATCAACAACACGATCGGCCAGGCGCTGCTCACCCGCCGGATGAAGAAACCGCGCGTCATCGCCGAGACGGGCGCGGGCCAGCACGGCGTGGCCACGGCCACGGC
>JBGPIL010000102.1:0-7967 GCA_041484905.1 Nitrospiria bacterium | reverse complement strand
TGCAGACCGGTGCGGCGCGAAGTATTTTCGACTTCGGGCTGGGAACGCACGATCTCCTCGATGTGCTGCAGGATGCGGTCCGATTCCGCGAGCGAGCTCCCGGATGGCGTGAAGTAGTCGAGAATGAAGCTACCTTCATCCATTGCAGGCAGCAGATCGGAGCCGAGCGCCTTGTAACAAACGAATGCGAGAACGACGATCACGACGGAACTCGCCCCTAGCAGAAGAGGGCGTTTAAGGACAGCTCCCATCGCGCGCGCATAAAACGCGACCACGCGGCCAAAGAACCCGGAGAGGTGTGCTTCTTCCGCGGCGAGAAGTGCTGCGGCATCCGTGCCGGAAGAGGGCTCAGTTTCGGCAGTTGGCGTCTCTTTGCGGCGGACAAAATACTGGCTGAGTGTGGGCGTCCAGGACAGGGCAAGAAGAAGCGAAGTGAAGAGTGAAACGGTCATCGTGACGGCGAGCGCTCGGAAAAAGCTTCCGGTCACGCCAGTCGTGGAGATGAGCGGGAGAAAGACAACGATCGGCGTAATCGTGGAGCCGATCAGGGGGATGGTCATTTCCTTCAGCGCGCTCTGAATGGCTGCCAGGCGGCGCTGGCCTGCGTCGCGATGCAACACGATATTCTCCAGCACGACGATGGCGTCATCCACGACGAAACCGACCGACAGCGTCAACGCCATGAGCGAGAGAATATCCACGCTGTACCCCATCAGGTACATGCCGCTGAAGGTGCCGATGATCGACAGGGGCAGCGCCAGACTGGGGATCAACGTGGAGGAAAGATTCCGCAGAAAGAGAAAGATGACCATGACCACCAAACAGACGGCCAGGACCAGGGTGAACTGCACGTCGTGCACCGAGGCCCTGATCGCCAGGGACCGGTCGTAGAGCGTGACCAGGTTGACCGCCGCCGGCATCTGGGTGCGAAACACCGGCAGCAGCTTCCGGATCGCGTCAACCACCTCGATCGTATTCGTGCCCGGCTGGCGTTGAATGGCCAGCACGATCGCCCGATCCGTCTTGTACCAGCTGGCCACCTTGTTGTTCTGCACGTCGTCGATCACATGGCCGAGCTCCTCCAGACGGACCGGCGAGCCGTTCCGGTAGGCCACGACGAGCCGGCGAAAGTCCGCCGCATTCAGCAGCTGCCCCGTCGCCTGCACGGTGAAGGCCTGGCGGGCGCCGGAGAGCGTCCCGGTCGGCAAATTCACGTTGCCCTGGCCGATCGCCTGCTCGACCTCGTCGATCCCGATGCCCTTCGACGCCAGCGCGCGGGGATCGAGCTGCACCCGCACCGCGTACTTCTGCGACCCGTAGACCTGCACCTGGGCCACGCCGTCGATCATCGAAATGCGCTGCGCCAGCAACGTTTGGGCATACTCATCGACGGTGTAGAGCGGCAGGCTCGTCGAGCTGAGCGCCAGAAAGAGAATGGGCTGCTCGGCTGGATTGACCTTCTGATAGGTCGGCGGCGTCGGCATATTGGACGGCAGGTTCCGCGCGGCCGCCGAAATCGCCGACTGCACATCCTGCGCGGCGGCATCCATGTTGCGACTCAGGACAAACTGGATTGTAATCTGCGTCGCGCCCTGCGCACTCGTCGACGTCATCGAATCGATGCCCGCGATGGTGGAAAATTGGCGCTCGAGCGGGGTGGCCACGGCCGACGCCATCGTCTCCGCGCCGGCGCCGGGCAGATTGGCGGAAACCTGGATGGTCGGAAAATCGACGTTCGGCAACTGGGCCACGGGCAATTGCATGAAGGCGATGATGCCGAAGAGCAGGAGCGCCGCCATGACCAATGTGGTCATGACGGGCCTTCGAATGAACAGTGCGGTCAACATCACGAATCGCCCCCGCCGGCCGCCGGCCCCGTCTTGATCTCCACCGTGGCGCCGGGAACGAGCCTCGACTGTCCATCCGTCACCACCTGTTCGCCGGGTTCGATCCCCCGCTCGACGATCTGTTCGCCGTTGAGCGTCGCGCCGACCACCACGGGACGGGATTCCGTTGACAGGTCCGGCTTGACGACAAAAATGTACGAGCCGTGTTGCCCCGTTTGGACGGCCGAGGTGGGCACCACCACGGCGTCCGGGCGCGTCGTCAGCGTCAGCATCACGGTGACGAACTGGCCGGGCCAGAGGGCCTTGTTCCTGTTCGGGAAGAGCGCCTTGAGCTGGATCATCCCCGTCGTCAGGTCGACCGTGTTATCCACAAAGGTCAGTGTGCCGGCGGCGGGCGCCGGGTCGTGTTCGGACGATGTCGCGGTGGCCTTCAACACCCCCCCGGCCATATACCGTTTGACGTCGGGCAGCTGCGACGCGGGCACCGAGAAGGCCACATAGATTGGGCTGACCTGCTGGATCACCACCAGGGGATGATCCGGGTCGTTCGCCTTGACCAGGTTGCCGGCATGCACGAGCAGCGCGCCGGCCACGCCGTCGATGGGCGAACGGATGGAGCAGTAGTCCAACTGAAGCCTGGCGTTGTCGACGCCGGCCTGGTCCACTTGCAGCGTGGCGGCCGCGGCATCCGCGGCGGCCCGCATTTGATCGGCCTGCTCACGGCTCACATACTCCTTGGCCGCCAACCCTTCATACCGGCTGGCTTGCTGCTTGGCCAGTTCGGCCTGCGCCGTATCGCGGGCCAGTGTCGCTTCCGCCTGCTTGAGCTGCACGTCAAACGGCCGGGGATCGATCGTAAAGAGCCGGTCGCCTTTGTTGACGTGCTGGCCTTCGGTGAAATGGACCTCCGTCAGCGTGCCCTCGACCAGCGCCTTGACCGTGACAGTCGAGAAGGCCTGTACGTTCCCGATCGCGGAGAGCTGGACCGGCACGGCTTTCCGCACCGCCGTGCCGACCGTCACCGGCACCGCAGGCGGTTTCTTTCCCGCCGACGACTGGCCGGACGACGTCCCGGAGCAGGACGAAAGAATCAGCAGCAGTGACAACACGGACAGGCCGGCCATCGCGGTCGAAAAACGGCCGGGGCCTCCCCCGAGATTTCTCCATCGATGCCCGCGGTCATGCGCCACCGCCAGGTCTGTCATGAGTGGTCGAGGCATCGCGCAGTCAGCGGCGCTTGTTCCAGTCCGCTTCCCACTCCGCCTGCATTACATCAAACTTCGCCTGCTGCTCCGGCGTCAACTGCCGGCGAATGGCCGACCGGGTTGCGGTCCGGATCTCCTCAAACTTCGGGTGGACTTCGGCCCGCAGCGTCTTGATCTTCTGCCGGTTCTCGTCCAGCACGGCGGCAATCGTCTGCTGTTGGTCCGGCGTCAAATCGAGTTTTTTACTGAACCGTTCCACCATGTTCGCGTAGGGCTCCCAACCTTTGGCGCAGGGCCCGTACTCCCCAATCCACCACGCGGCGCCCGCGCCGATGACCGCCCCAAGCAGCAGAACCAGCGCCAGTGATTTCCAGATCGGTTTCATGGTCGCTCCATGGCAAGGCCGAGCATTTCTTCGGTGTCGGGTGCCTCCTGGCGCAACATCTGCTCAAACGCCCCGTTATCCGCCCGGCTGGCCAGCAACAGCGCCTCGGTTGAAACGGTGGATCCTCCCCGCGGCGTCGTCACCACCAGCGCCAGCGCGGCGATCCCCACCCCCAAGGCAGGCACCAGCCAGCGCCAGGCACCCTCCCACATGGACAGGTTCTCTTTCCGTTCCGCTTCCACCCGCGCCAGCACCCGCCGGACAAAGACATCGGATGACGAAGGGGACGGCGGCAGTGCGGGCGTCCGGAAAAAGGCGCCCGCCAGGGTCGCCCAGCGCCGGGAAGCCGCCCGGCAGTCCGGGCAGCCCTCCAGGTGGGCCAGCACGTCCGGGCGCTCGGCCTCCGGAAGTTCGCCGTCGTGATAGGCAAATACCCGCTGCCGGGTTTGGTCGTGATTCCGTGGGTCCTGTGGCTTCATGGTCGTCACTCCTTTAGACGTTGTCGGCCCCCAAAAAGTGTCGAAATCGTTGCTCGAAATCCTCCCGGGCCCGGCTTAAACGGCCCCGGATGGCATCCAGCGAGCAGTGGAGGGTGTCAGCCAGTTCCTCGTAACTGAGCCCCTCGACCTCCCTGAGCACAAGGATAAGGCGGTAATCAGGAGAGAGCTGGGCCAGCACCCGCCGGACGAGGTCGGCCTCTCCGATCGTGTCTGGCCCCGCCGGGCTGGGTGGAGCGGACAGCAGCCGCTCGATCCGGTCGCCCTGCTGTTCGATGAGAGCGTCCCACGACTCGGTCGCCTCCCGCGCCCGCGCCCGCAGACAATCCCGGCAATGATTGGCGGCAATCCGGTAGAGCCAGGTGGAAAAGGAGGCGGCGCCGCGAAAGCGGTTGAGCGACCGGTAGGCTTTGAGAAAAATCTCCTGCGCGGCGTCGTCCGCTTCGGCCGGATCGGAGAGCATCGAGACGCACAGCCGCCGGACCTTCGCCTCGTAGCGGCGCACGAGCGCCTCATAGGGATCGGGGGCGCCCGGGGCATCAGATGCGTCGGGCCGGCCGGCGAGCACCCGCTGAATGAGCTCGAAATCGTCGATGATCGTTCTCAGTCGATCGCCGCAAACATGGGCGATTGTAGCATACTTGCGTGTCCATTCAGGCTTCCTGTACCATGCGTGCTCCGTCTTATCAGGGAGCGCCATCACGATGCCCTCGCCATGCCGCCCATGCCACCCATACCAATAAACTCGCCCTTCTCCCCGGCCCTTCGCGCGTTGATCGGCGGGGCGTGCCTCGTCATCATCCTCGCCGGTCTGAAGGCCGCCGCCCCGATCGTCACGCTCGTGTTGCTCGCGCTGCTGCTGGCCCAGAGCATCGCTCCGCTGCCGAACTGGTTGATGACCAAACGGCTCGCCCCCTGGCTCGCTGTCCTGATCACGCTCCTGCTGGTGATTGTCGGGGGCCTGGCCGCCCTCTCTCTCTTGGGGGCTTCACTGGCCGGTCTGATCGGCAAACTGCCCGCCTACCAGGCCAAGCTGACCATCTTATGGGACGACATCAAAACATTTTTGGATGCGCACGGGATGGGAATTTCGACGATCGTGCCGCTCGATCTCGTCAGTCCCGGTCAACTGGTTCATATTGCCGGTGTGCTGTTCGGCGCGATCGCCCAGGCGCTCGGCCATGGCCTGGTGCTGCTCCTGATCGTTGTGCTCCTGCTGCTGGAGTTTGCGGAACTCCGCCAAACGCGTGCCCGGAAAGGACGGCAGACGGACAGTGTCTGGAGCCGGCTCGAAGAGATCGGCCAGGACACCCAGACCTACGTTGCGATCACGGGACTGACGGGGTTGGCACAGGCCGTCCTTAATATTCTCCTGCTCGCGCTCCTGGGCGTCGACTTCGCCGTCACCTGGGGCGCGCTCTTTTTCTTTTTAAATTTCGTCCCCATGTTCGGGTTCTTCATCGCGCTCGTCCCGCCCGTGCTGATCGCGCTGCTGGATCAGGGATGGCCGCAGGCGCTGGGAGTCGTGATCGGCTGGTGGGTGATCAACTTTCTGTTCGACAATGTCATCCGGCCCCGCTTCATGAAAAAGGGGCTGGACCTGTCGGTCCTGCTGATTGTCCTGAGCCTGATCTTCTGGTCGTGGCTGCTGGGGCCCGCGGGCGCCGTGCTCGCCGTGCCGCTCACACTGATGGTCCGGCGGCTCGCCGCCTCTCTAGCTTAGGGGGTCAGGTCTATAATGTTTGAGTCGGGCCCGGCAAAAACCAGAACATTATAGACCTGACCCCATTTTTGCAAAAAATCGCCCCCTCTCGAGCCTGGATCGGGACATCGAGAGAGGGCGATGAATGCGTGCCGGCGAGGGTTCAACCGGCTTCGATTCAGTTCAGACGGAAACGATGTTACGGCTTGGTGACGTCCTTGGCCGCATCCTTCGTTGCATCCTTCGCCGCCGCGCCTTCCTGCTTGACCGTATCCTTCGCCGCCTCGGTCTTCGCCTTGGCATGCTCCGTGGTCGCCTTCTTCTTGTGCTTGGCGGTCTTGGCCTTGGCTTTCACATCTTTCTTCGCAGCGTCGGCAGTGCCCTTCGCCGCATCCGTTGTGGCCTTCGTATCAGCCTTGATCTGATCACCGGGCGTGGCGGCGGCCGGCGGTGCCGCTGTCTCGGCGGCCAACACGGGCATTCCAAGAACCAACGCACTCACAGCAACAATACTGGCTAACGTTCCGATCCGCTTCATCTCTTACTCCTCCAAGTTAGTATATGGTTAGTATGTGACGTGCCAACGCACCTTCTTAAAGGCCGCCTGCCATCGTAATGGAACCAACCCCTTCGTGTCAATCCCCCCGAAATATGAAGGCCGGTCAATGGCCGGCCTTCATATTTTCCCTCCATTTTCTATTTTCCATTCTCCATTTTCTGCATTTCTCATTCGCCATTCGACATTGCTTTTGTTTTTCATTCGAAAATCGAAAATCGTCAATCGAAAATTCTTTTGCCCTTGCTCTTCATTCGCCATTCGTCATTCTCCCCATTCTCTATTTTCCATTTTCTATTTTCTGAATTTCCCCTTGCCGCTCTTCGATTGCCAATCCCCGGAGGCTCAGGTAGAATAGCGCGGTCGCCATCCGACTGCTCACGCGGGAGAGTCACCAGCCGTGAAACGAACGAAGGGCCAGATGGAAGCCGAGATCGGCAACGCCCTGATCCAGTTTGAAAAGGAGTACATGGGGCGAGGGCCGCAGGAGACGCGGGCGTTCATCGTTGAAGACCTGGTCATCGTCCGCCTGAAAGGCGTGCTCACCCCGGCCGAGCAGCAACTGATCAAGAATGCTCAAGGGATCGAGCTGATCAAGCGCGTCCGGTCGAATCTGCTGGAGCAGGGACGCGAATTGCTGACCAAGGCCATTGAACAGATCACCCAGGTGCAGGTCATCAGTCTTCACACCGACATCAGCACCAAAACCGGCGAACGGGTGATCATCTTCACCTTGAGCGAAAATCTGGAGGGGAAACTGCGCGGGAATAATATGCCTTGACGAACGCCGGGAGCGCACGGTTAAATACTCTCTACGGACGATAGCCCGAAGGGTTCTGTCACGGCACTCCAACAACAGAACCGGTTGAGCTGTAAGCCGACCCAATAGTTCATTGGGTCGGCTTTTTTGTTGGCTGATCTGGGCCATTGGGTAGACAATGGCGGCCCGGGGTGTGGGGGCATCGGCGAATTCGCCTGTGGCGAATTCACACGGGCCCCCGCATCAAATGACTGGGTCGGCTTTTTTTGTTGGCCGATCGGGGCCATTGGGTAGACAATGGCGGCTCGGGGCGTGGGGGCATCGGAGAATTCGCCTGTGGCGAATTCGCACGGGCCCCCGCATCAAATGACTGAGTCGGCTTTTTTTGTGTGCTAACCGGTCTCCGGCATCATGATGACAATAGCTGACTATTACCCATTGCTCATCCCCCTGGCGCCGCTCGCGGCGGCCCTGCTCACAGCGTTGCCGCGCGGCCTGGTCGGAGCAATCAACTACCGGGTCGGCGTGCTGTGCCACGTCGCCGCCCTGCTCGTCGCCCTGCAGGTGCTCCGCGTGACGGCGGCAGCCGGCCACCCGGCCGTCGACCTCTCCCTCTTCGGCTCTCCTTCGACCGGCCCGCTGCAGTTCGCCTTCCATCTCGACCGGCTGGCGGCCGTCATGATGGTGGTCATCTCCGGCATCGGCACGCTGATCTATCTCTACTCCATCCGCTACATGCAGCAGGAATCGGGCCGCGCCCGGTATCACACGCTGCTCGCGCTGACCGTCGCCACGCTGCTCTGCATGGTCTCGAGCGCCAACCTCGTCATGCTGTTTCTCTTCTGGCAGCTCTTGAGCTGGCTGTTGAGTTTTCTGGCCTACAATCATAGCCATTCCCCCACCGCCCGGGGCGCCTTCCGGACCTTCGTCATGCTTCGCGTCGGCGACGTCGCGTTTCTCGCCGGGATCGTCCTGGCCTACAATCTCTACGGCACGCTGGACATCCAGCAGCTCG
>JBGPIL010000101.1:0-8029 GCA_041484905.1 Nitrospiria bacterium | reverse complement strand
GAACAGCTCGGGCGAGCCGGTTACCTCCGCCACGTCGCGGACCGTCAACCCCTGCTCGCGCAGCAACCGCGCGGTGCCACCCGTGGAGATCAACTCCACACCGAAGTCCGCCAGCGCGCGGGCGAATGGGGCCAGCCCCTCCTTGTTCGACACGCTCAAGAGTGCGCGCGTGATCCGAACCGGACGATCGTCAGATGATGCCCTCATTTCCCCTCTCCTGTTTTTCCGCTCGTGCTCAGCAGTTATTCAAATCAAGGGGAGCGGCGCCGCTCCCCTTGATAATCCCCACCGCCATACACCTGTTTCCATCACTTAACACGATTTTTCCCCTGCTGACCTGGGCCGATCACCCGTTTGATCACCGCTTTGAACGTATCCCGCATCGCATGGGCCGGCCGCTCCAACGGCAACCCTTCCTCCAGGCCCCTCCGTTCCTCGTCCGTCATCAACTCCGGTGCGTACCGCCGCTTCAACTTGGCCACGCCCAGCAGATCGTCCTGCTCGAAAATCCGGTACAACCACCGCTGCAGCGGGTTCCACCATCCGCCCCGGCCGAATCCCGTCGAAAAATCGATCAGCACCGGCCGGCCCTGCTCGGTCACCATGATATTTTTACTGTTGCGAAGATCCCCCAGCACCACACCCCGTTCATGCACGCCCTGGATGATCGTTCGGAGTTCGGAAAAAAACGCGGCCGGCAGCTCCCCTTGCGTAAACCGGTCGGCATTGCGGCCGGGGATGAACTCCACCGCCAGGGCGTAGCGATCGATCCGGCCTCCGAATGCCGGAATGCCAGGCAGTCCGGCCAATCGCCGGTAGTTTTTCGCCTCCCGCCAGGTGGCCATGATCCCGATGCTCCATCGATAGATCCGCGGCCGGGCCCGGTAATCCTTGACGACATACCGCCGGCCCTGCCGATGGACAATGAACAGATCGGGCTGCCAGTAGCGACCGGCGCGCAGCAATTCGCCCGTATGGCCGTCCAACTCGGTCCTCGTCAGGGGGGCAGCAGCCACCACCGCAGACCCACCACGACCACGCCCACCACCACGGCCACGGCGGTGCTGTGCTCGCTGTTGTCGACCACCAACCAGGACCGCCACCGCTCCGTCCCGCGCCGGGGATAGGGCTGCAGACGTGGCAGATAATCGGGCACCGCGGCGTCATACTCGACCCACCGTTGACCGAACCGTTCCCGGAGCCGATCACCTTCCCGTCGTTTTTTGTATGGCGCGTAATAGATCGCGAAGACCACCAGTCCGATACCGAGCAGCCAGTAACTGCGCGCCATGAGACCGAACCCCAGCATGATCAGCAATGAACCGACATAGAGCGGATTTTTCACATAGGCGTAGGGACCGGTCGTCGTCAGCGATTCGTTTTTTTGCAGATGACCGGCCGCCCAGAGGCGGACAAATTCCCCCAGCGCGATCAACACGAGACCGACGGCGCAAGACAGCACGGAGGGATGGGCCAACCAGACTAAAACGGCAAAGGCCGCCCAGACCACCACGGTTCTCCACGTGGTGCGTCGTTGCCATCGCTGCCAGAGACTTTTGTACTCGTGATGCGTGGTGTTCATCTCCCCTCCAGAGCAGCAGGAGTATAACAAAAGATGAAAGAAAAACAAGCCCGACAAGTGGTTGGGTATGGGCGATGGGGGGGTGTCAGGGGGGAGAGGAGCATCTCCCCCCTGACTTGAGCGAGTGCCCACACGAGCGGAAACGAACCTACGGGCGATGGGAGCACATGCACTGCATGAGTCCAACAACCAATGGGGGTTGTCAGGGGGAGCTAGCGGCTCCCCCTGACTTGAATGCCCGTTGCCGGAAAGAACAAAAGGGCATATAATGAACACCCCTCATGAATTCTGCTCGCCACCATCACCAGGGCCACCCTGTCAATAGTGAGCACCGCCGCCGGTTTAGGATCGTGCTGGCGATCACGCTCGTATTTTTTCTCATCGAGGCCATCGGAGGGTGGCTCACTGGCAGTCTCGCCCTGCTGGCCGATGCCAGTCACCTTCTGGGGGATATCGGAGCGTTGAGCCTGACGTTGATCGCCATGTGGCTTGTTGGACGGCCGGCGACGCATACCAAAACCTATGGCTACCATCGGGCCGAAATCCTCGCCGCGCTCTTCAACGGCCTGTCGTTGTGGCTGATCGCCGGTCTGATTTGGCATGAAGCCTATCAGCGGCTCTTTGCTCCGCCCTCGATTCAGGGCGCCGGGATGACCGTCATCGCGGCGTTGGGACTCGTTGCAAACCTTGCGAGTTACTTCTTCCTCTCTTCCATGACCCAGCAAACACTCAACACCAGGACCGCCATGCTGCATCTTATCGGCGACACCCTCGGTTCGGTCGGGGCGCTGGCCGCCGGCCTCATCATCTGGTCAACCGGCTGGACCGCGGCCGATCCGCTCGCCAGTCTCCTGATCGGCGGCCTGATCCTGGTCACCAGTTGGGGCGTCATGAAGGAGTCGATCGATGTCTTGATGGAGGGCACGCCCAAGGAAATCGACCTGAGCGCCATCATGACGGCGTTGGGCGCCGTGCCGGGATTGGACGAGGTGCACGATCTGCATGTCTGGTGCCTGCGTTCCGGCGTCCACGCGCTCACACTGCACGGCGTCATCGGCAAGGAGATTGACGACGCCGCCGTCCTGACGGAGATGACGCGGCTCCTGGGCGATCGCTTCGACATCCATCACACCACGATCCAGCTGGACCGCCGCCCTCACCCCCAACCGAGCGGTCTCATCCAAATCGACGCGCCCGGCGTCGGACGGAAGGGACGATGACACACCCCGCCTCCGGCCATCTTCAGAGAAAGGCCCGTCCGCGGGCCAAAAAGGCCGGGTTGCCGCCGGGCACCCTGGTGCACGTGGGCGAACAGAGGGTCGAACGCGTCCGGATCGGGCGCATCCGGTATGACGAGCAGCACTACGAAGAGGCCGAACTCTCCGTCACGGATCAGCTGGCTCCGACGGCCGGCGACCCTCAAGTCACCTGGCTCAACGTCAGCGGCATTCATCAGATCGACGTCATCGACACGATCGGCAAGGCGTTCGGCGTCCACCCGCTCGCGCTGGAAGACATCGTCCACGCCGGTCAGCGCCCCAAGCTCGACGACTACGACCAGCAGCTCTTTATCGTACTCAATGCGATTCAATCGGTTGACGATCAATGCATCGAAGCGGAACAGGTCAGCCTGCTGGTGGGCCCCAATTACGTCATCTCGTTTCAGGAGCGCGACGGCGCGTTGTTCGACCCGGTCCGAGAGCGGATCAAGGCCGGCAAGGGCCGGAGCCGGAAAATGGGCGCCGATTATCTCGCCTACGCGCTGATCGACACCGTCGTGGACCACTACTTCATCGTGCTCGAACGATTCAGCGAGATCACCGAACGGCTCGAAGAGACACTCATCCAGCATCCCGACCCCAACGCGGTCGGCGCGCTGCACGGCCTCAAACGCCAGATGATCCAGCTGCGCAAATCGATCTGGCCGCTGCGCGAGGTCGTCAGCGGCCTGCAGCGGGGCGAATCCCCCCTGATCACGGACGCGACGCGGCTCTACCTGCGGGACGTCTACGATCATACCGTCCGCGTCATCGACACGATCGAAACACTGCGGGATCTGCTGTCGGGCATGATGGATGTCTACCTGTCGAGTCTGAGTTACCGGCTCAACGAGGTCATGAAAGTCCTGACGATCATCGCGACGATTTTCATCCCTCTCACCTTTCTGACCAGCATCTACGGGATGAACTTCGTGGACATGCCGGAACTGAAGTGGCGATGGGGCTACCCGGTCCTGTGGCTGATCATGGCCACCGCCGGCGGCGGCATGCTCTACTACTTCAGGCGGAAGCGCTGGTTGTGATGTGAAGGGTAACCGAGCGTAGTCTACATGCGTATGGGCGGTGGGGTTTATCAAGGGGAGCGGCGCCGCTCCCCTTGATTCGAGCGAGTGCTGATCACAGCACGAGCGGTATTGACCTTTCTCCGTCCTCCCGCTAGAATGGGCCAGCTTGACAGAACCACGCGGCCACGCATGACCAAGCCACCCTTCGTTCATCTCCACGTTCACAGCCAGTATAGTCTGCTGGACGGGGCCAATCGCATCGACGATCTGGTCGCCCGGACCCGCGAGCACGGCATGAACGCCCTGGCCCTGACCGACCACGGCAACCTCTTCGGCGCCGTGCAGTTCTATCAGCAGGCTAAACAGTCCGGGATCAAACCGATTATCGGAGTCGAAGCCTACATCGCGCCCCGTTCCCGCTTGGATCGCGAAAACTTCGGCATCCATCACGGCTCGTATCACCTGATCCTGCTGGCGACGAACTACACCGGCTACACCAATCTCCTCAAACTCGTCAGCGCCGCGCATCTGGAGGGCTTCTACTACCGGCCCCGCATTGATAAAGAGCTGCTGGCGGCGCACGCCGAGGGACTGATCGGCTTGAGCGCCTGCTTGCGCGGCGAGATCCCCAGCTTCCTGGCGGACGGCAAAGAGGCGGAGGCCGACGCGGCCGCCGATCAGTACGCCTCCATCTTCGGCCGGGACCGCTTCTATCTTGAGCTGCAGGCCAACGGGTTGGAGGCGCAGACCCGCATGAACCGCCAGTTGCTGGAGATGAGCCGTCGGACAGGGCTCAAGACCGCGGCGACGAACGATTGCCACTACCTGCACCAGCACGATCATCGCGCCCACGATATTCTGTTGTGCCTGCAGACGGGCAAGACGATCACGACGCCGGATCGGATGCGGTTTCAAACGACCGAGCTCTATTTCAAGTCGGCCGATGAGATGCTCACGACGTTTGGGGAAGTGCCCGACTCCCTTTCCATCACACAGCAGATCGCCGACCAGTGCGACATCAAGCTGCCGCTGCACCAGGTGCATCTACCCGATTATCAGGTTCCGCCGGACTACACCAAGGAGAGCTATCTGGCCGAGCTCGCCCAGCAGGGACTCCGGGAACGGCTCAAACGGCACCAGGAAAACCGTATCCCCGAACCGCGCTACTGGGACCGGCTCAAGGAAGAGCTGGCGATGATCGGCGCGATGGGCTACCCCGGTTATTTCCTTATTGTATGGGACATTATTCGCTTCGCCCGTTTACGCCGCATTCCCGTCGGGCCCGGCCGCGGCTCGGCGGCCGGCAGCCTGGTCGCCTATGCGCTCCAGATCACCGATCTCGACCCGCTCGCCTACGGCCTGATCTTCGAACGCTTTCTCAATCCCGAACGGGTCAGCCAGCCCGACATCGATCTTGATTTTTGCATGGACCGCCGGGGCGAAGTGATCAATTACGTCACGGAAAAGTACGGCTCCGATCACGTCTGCCAGATCATCACATTCGGCACCATGATGGCGAAGGCGGCCCTTCGAGACGTGGGCCGCGTGCTGGAACTCCCCTACAGCGACGTCGATCGCCTGGCCAAGCTGGTGCCCAACACACTGAACATCACGCTCGATGAGGCGATCAAAGCGGAGCCCCGGTTCACCGAAACGATGGCCGCCTCGCCGAAATTGAAAGAAGTCGTCGACTTCGCCAAGGCGCTCGAAGGGCAGGTCCGCCACGCATCGACCCATGCGGCCGGTGTGGTCATCTCCGGCGAGCCGCTGACCGACTACGTGCCGCTGTTCCGGGGCAGCAACGGCGAAGTCGTCACCCAATATGCGAAAGACGATCTCGAAGCGGTCGGTCTGGTCAAGTTTGATTTTCTCGGCCTGCGCACACTCACCCTGCTCGATCATGCCACGCGCCTGGTCAACCACGCGCGTAAAACACGGGCGCTCGCGGCCAATGGGACTCTTCCGGTGGCTCGGGGCGTGGGGGCATCGGAGGACACTTCTTCGCCTCTCACCACCGCACGGGCCCCCACAGACAATGACTCTCCGATTGCACTCCAGGAGATCGCGCTCGACGACCCGGAAGTCTATCGGACGCTCTCAACCGGCCAGACGACCGCGATCTTCCAGCTCGAGAGCCGCGGCATGCGCGACCTGCTCGTCAAAATGGCGCCCGAGCGGTTCGAAGACCTGATCGCCATTCTGGCGCTCTACCGGCCGGGCCCCATCGGCAGCGGCATGGTGGACGATTTCATCAAACGGAAACGGGGCAAGACGGCCATCAGTTATGAAGTGCCCCAGCTGCGCCCCATTCTGGAGGAAACCTACGGCGTCATCGTCTACCAGGAACAGGTGATGCGGATCGCGGCCGAGATCGCGGGGTTTACCCTCGGACAGGCCGACCTCTTGCGCCGCGCGATGGGCAAGAAAAAACCGGAGGAGATGGACAAGCAGCGGGCGCGCTTTGTCGAGGGCGCCAACGCGAAGGGCATCACCAAGGCCAAGGCGGAGAAACTCTTCGATCTGATGGCCTACTTCGCCGGGTACGGGTTCAACAAATCGCACTCGGCCGCCTACGCCCTGATCACCTACCTGACGGCCTACTTCAAAGTGCACCATCCGGTGGAGTTCATGGCCGCGGTGCTCACGAGCGAGATGGGCAACGAGGACAAGATCGTCTCCTATCTGGCCGAGTGCCGCCGGCTGACTATTCGTATTTTGCCGCCGGATGTGAACGACAGCGAACGCGATTTCACGATCGTGCCCGACGGCATCCGGTTCGGCCTGGCCGCCATCAAAAACGTGGGCGAGGGCGCGATCGACGCCATCCGCGCCACGCGCGAGGCCCCGGAAGAGGGCCGGTTTGCCTCGCTGGCACAGTTTTGCCAGCGGGTCGATCTGCGCAAGGTCAACCGCCGTGTGATCGAATCATTGATCAAAGCCGGCACGTTCGATTCGATCGAGCCGGCCCGCGCGCGGCTGATCCGTCAGTTGGATCAGGCCGTCGAGGAAGGCGCCCGCCACCAGGAAGAGGCCGGGGCGGGACAAGGAGGGCTCTTCGGCGACCTGACGGAGGGGATCGATTTTGGAGGCGGGGGCGGAGCCAACGGCGCGCCCAACGGATCAGGCGCCGCAGTCCCGATCGATCCGCTTCATGAAAGCGCGACTCCCCCCAATTCGACGACCGAATGGGACGAGGCCACGCGGTTGCGCTATGAGAAGGAGGCGCTCGGCTTTTATATCACGGGCCATCCGCTGGAACGCGTCCAGGAGGTGCTGGCGCGCCTGTCCATCACGCCGATCCAGGCGTTGCCCGATGTGCAGGACGGCGCGGAGGTCACCATCGCGGGGCTCGTCATGTCCCGGAAGATCACGACGACCCGACGAGGCGACCGGATGGCCTACGTGCGGATGGAGGATCTGACCGGCACGGTGGAGACGATCATTTTCCCCGAATTGTTCAAATCGGCCGCCGCCGTGCTGGATAGCGATGAGCCGGTGATCATCACCGGCACGCTCGATCGCGGCGACCAGGGCTGCAAGCTCAAATCGACGCGGCTCCAATCCCTCGCCGAGGTGCAGGCGCGCGTCAACCGGCAGATGCGGATCACCGTCGGGCCGACGGCCCTGTCCGTCGAGCAGCTGGTGCAGTTGCGCGCGGTGCTGACCCGCCACCAGGGTCCCTGCCCGGTGGCGCTCACACTGCGGCACCCCGAACAGCGCGAGGCCACCATCCTGGTGGACCGTCAGTATTGGGTCACGCCGACACCGGCGCTGCAGGCCGATATCGAGGCGTTGCTCGGCGCCGGAACCTTCACCACCCAGGCGGCCGTCCCGACATGAGCAATTACCTCGAGTTCGAGCAGCCGCTGGCCGAACTGGATCAGCGGATCCACAATCTGAAGGAGCAATCCCGCCATGATACGAAGGCGGCCGAGGAAGTCAAACGGCTGCAGAAAAAAGTGTACCAGCTGCAACAGGAGATCTATCACCGGCTGACCCCCTGGCAGCGCACGCTGATCGCCCGCCATCAGGACCGCCCCGGGACGGCCGATTACATCTCCGGGCTGCTGCGGGACTTTACGGAGCTGCACGGCGACCGCCTCTATGGAGACGATCCGGCGATTCTTGGCGGCATCGGCTGGCTCGACCAGCAGCCGGTCATG
>JBGPIL010000100.1:0-8070 GCA_041484905.1 Nitrospiria bacterium | reverse complement strand
TGCCGATCTCTCGATGCCCAATGGAGGGCTTGTGGCCCTGCTGGCCGGGGTGTTGTTCGTGCTGCATGGGGTGAGACTCGCGGGGTGGTATACGCCCGGCCTCTGGAAGAAACCGTTGTTATGGGTCCTGTATCTGGCGTATGGGTCATTGGTTGGCGGTTTTGCGCTCAAGGTCGCGGTGTTTGTGTTCAAGGTGTCGCCGTACCTGGCGGTGCACGCTTTTACCGTCGGAGGCATCGGCATGATGACGATGGGCATGATGGCGCGCGTGTCGCTCGGACATACGGGCAGGAGTGTCTTGAATCCTCCGGCGGGAGTGTTCTGGATGTGTGCCGGTCTGTTTATCGGCGCGATCGTCAGGGTGCTGTTACCGTTACTGGATCCCTCCCATTATGTGGTCTGGATTGGACTGTCCCAGGCGTTCTGGATCATGGCATTTATGCTGTTTCTGTATGTCTATTCCCCCATGCTGGTCAGGCGTGAAAGGGAAAGTGGATAGGGGATAGTGGAAAGTGACGAGTGAAAAGGAAAAAGTGGAAAGTGGATCGCGAACAGCCAGGGCAGAAGGGCGGAGAATGGAAAATAGAGAATGGAAAATGGACAAAAGTCCTGGGAGGCGCGGATGAAGATTATTGTGATCGGGGCAACGGGGACGATCGGGCGGGCGGTGGTCAACGGGCTGTCCGGCCGGCACGAGGTCATTCAAGTCGGTCATCGGCGGGGTAAATATCAGGTTGATCTGGCCTCGCCTGACTCCATCAAGGCGCTCTACCGCGCCGTCGGCTCGTTCGATGCGGTCGTCTGCGCGGCGGGCCTGGCGAAGTTTGCCGCGCTGAAGGAGCTGACTGACCAGGATTTCCAGCTGGGATTATCGAACAAGCTGATGGGCCAGGTGAACCTTGTGCGGCTGGGTCTTTCCGTGATCGCCGAACGGGGCTCGTTTACATTAACGAGCGGCGTCCTCAGTCTGGAACCGATGGTGGGCAGCGCCGCGATCAGTCCGGTGAATGCGGCGATCGAGGGGTTCGTCCGGGCGGCGGCGCTGGAGATGCCGCAGGGCGTCCGCGTGAATGTCGTCTCTCCGCCGTGGGTGAAGGAAACAATGGAGGCGATGGGGATGGACAGCTCGTCTGGTCTGCCGGCGGCGGTAGTGGCCAAGGCCTATCTGGCCAGTGTTGAAGGCACGATGAGCGGCGCGGTGATTGACGCCCGCAAGAAATGATCGGGGTCAGGTCTATAATGTTTGCATTTTTGATTTTTGAATGAAAGACAAAGGCAATGTCGAATGACGAATTGCGAATGTCGAATGACGAATGTGAAGGGCGTAAGACGTAAGGTGTCAAAGCGTCCGGCGATGGGGGTTGTCAGGGGGAGAGGAGCCTCTCCCCCTGACTGTAATGCCCGGCGATGGGGCCGGGGTGTGGGGGCACCGGAGGAGCGACTGCACCGGACGGGCCCCACAGATCAATGTCAAGGGGAGCTGAGACATCTCCCCTGAACGTGAGCGAGTGCAGTACACGAGCGGAATATCAAAAGCAGAGAATGGAAAATAGAAAATGGAGAGTGGATGACGAGAGTCAGTTGAATACCCCATGATTACATTGACCACCTCTACCCTCCTCACCATTCCTCCCTTTATTTATGGCACGGCGTGGAAGAAAGAGGCTACCATGCGGTTGGTGCAGACGGCCGTCGCGTCGGGCTTTCGGGCCATCGATACGGCCAATCAACCGGTGCATTACCATGAGCCCGCGGTGGGCGAGGCGCTGCGGGCGCTCGGCAAACAGGGAATCACGCGGGAGTCGCTGTTTCTTCAAACGAAGTTTACGCCGGTCAATGGCCATGACCATCGCATCCCTTATGATGCGTCGGCCGATCTGACGACGCAGGTCGGACAATCGGTTGAGGGCTCGCTCACACACCTCGGGACGGACTATGTGGATTCGTATCTCTTGCACGGTCCCTATTCGCGGAGAGGGTTGGGGCCGGAGGATTGGGAGGTGTGGGCGGCGTTGGAAAGGATCTATCAATCGGGCCGGGCGAAGATGATCGGCATTTCCAATGTGAACGCCGGGCAGCTCACGCAACTGTGCGAACGGGCCGCCGTGAAACCGATGGTGGTGCAGAATCGCTGTTATGCCTCGCTCGGATGGGATCAAGAGGTCAGGGCGGTCTGCAAGACGCAGGGCATTGTCTATGAGGGTTTCTCGCTGCTCACGGCGAACCAGGATATTTTGGATCATCCGGCCATCCTGGCGATGGCCACGCGGTTGGGCACGGGCCCTTTACAGGTGATTTTTCGGTTTGCCCAGCAGATCGGGATTCTGCCGTTGACCGGCACGACGAACGCGCAGCATATGAAGGAGGATTTGCAGGTGGAACAGATCGAACTTTCACAGGATGAGGTGAAGGTGGTTGAGACGATAGCAGTGTAAGGACTATTTTCGATTGACGATTTTCGATTTTCGATTGAAAGGCGAAGGGAACGGCGAATGAAAAATGCGGAGAATGGAAAACGAGATGAGGAATAACGGGTTGGGTTGCAAATGCATGAATAACCTCGTATCCTAGTGATGTTTTTGGGACCCTATCGGCAATCATAGGTGAATCGTATGGATCGGCACGATCGTTCGGTAGACACAATGGTGCGCGTGTTGCAGGCCATGACGCCGGCCAAGCGGCTGGAGACGGCGTTTTACCTGGCTCGCTTGGCCCGCCAGATGATGGTCGCCCAGGCAACGCAGGGCCATCCGGAGTGGTCGGGCGAGCAGGTGAACCACCACGTGGCCGAGAGAATTCTCCGTGGAGCAGAATGAGCTCCTTCGCTATACGATTTGCGCGCTTCAAGAGTTGGGCATTTCCTATCTAATCGGCGGCTCGCTGGCGTCGTCAGCCTACGGCGAGCCTCGCCTCACCAATGATATCGATCTGGTGGCGGATCTCCAGCCCCGGCATGTGCCGGGGCTGATGGCCAAATTCCAAATGGAGGAATTCCATCTGGATGAAGAGGCCGTCAACGGCGCCATTGCCAGGAAGGGTCAATTCAATATCATTCATCCGTCGTCCGGTTACAAAGTGGACGTGTTTGTGGCGCGCCGGGATGCCTTCAGCCAATCCCAATTCGCCCGACGGAACACGTTGCGCCTGCCGGATGGAGACGACGCCTATTTTGCCTCGCCTGAGGATGTGATTCTGAACAAAATGATCTATTGGCGGATGGGACAGTCCGAGCGGCAGCTCAACGATATTTTGGGGATGCTGCGGGTTCAGGGTGAGCGGCTCGATCGTGCCTATATCCAGAGCTGGGCGATCCGGCTGGATTTGGCAGAGGCATGGGAAATGATTCTTCGCCGCCATGCAGCATCCGATTGACGATCGAGGGCAATGGAGAAAATGACAAATGAGGATATTTTCGATTTTCGAATGAAAGGCAAAAGGCAATGTCGAATGAAGAGCGAAAGGGGGCTTACGGAACAGGAGCGTACGGCGATGAGGGTTGTCAGGGGGAGAGGAGTATCTTCCCCTGACTTGAGCGAGCGTTGTTTGCGAGCGGAATCAACTGGAAAGCAGAGAATGGAGAATGGAGAGTAAGGGCGAATCCCCCTCCTACCTCCAGGGGATGATTTTCTTCCACCGGCAGGATTTTGAGGGGGCCCGGCGCTGCTTCGAGCAGGCGCTGCGCGACGAGCGGCCGGCGGGGGCTCCGCTGCGGCTGATTCCGATTCTTGGCAATCTGGGCAATGTGTGTGCGGCACTGGGCGAGAAAGAACAGGCCCGGAGCTACTATCGGGAAATTCTGGAGCTGCAACGGCAGGAGTCGGACTTTACGACCGTGGGGCAGACGTTGGTCAATCTGGGCAACCTCTCCAGAGAACTGGGCGAGCGTGAGCGGGCCCGGGCCTATTATCTTGAAGCGGAAGCGCATTTGGACCGCGCCGGGGACGCCTACTCCCAGGGCATCCTCTACAGCAATTTCGGCCTGCTGGCGCAGGATGAAGGGCAGCATGAAGACGCCGTCCGGTTTTTGACGAAAGCGATTGAGCTGCATAAACAGACCGGTCATGAAGCCGGCCTGGCGGCCACATGGGGCCAGCTGGGACGCAGCTATCATCGATTAGCGGACGATCACAAGGCCGAGACCTGTTTGAACTTTTCCTATACCCATTATGCGCAGCTCGGGAATCCCGCGGGCCAGATGGAGGCGCTCCGTGCCCTCAGTCAGCTCTATGAAGAGCGCAACGATCAGGCGCTCGCGCGGCTGTGCCTGACGCGGCTGCAGGAGATTCAGGTGCGGGTGGGGAAAAATGTCGAATGACGAGTGTGAAGGGCGTAAGACGTAAGGTGTCAAAGCGTCCGGCGATGGGGGTTGTCAGGGGGAGAGGAGCCTCTCCCCCTGACTGTAATGCCCGGCGATGGGGCCGGGGTGTGGGGGCATCGGAGGAGCGACTGCACCGGACGGGCCCCACAGATCAATGTCAAGGGGAGCTGAGACATCTCCCCTGAACGTGAGCGAGTGTCGTATGCGAGCGGAACATGAAGGCGGAGAATAGAGAATGGAGAATGGAGAATGGAGAGTACATGGGGCCTGGGGTCGGACCAAGTTCAGAGCGCGTTGGGGCGGGGATTCTGTAGACGGTTGACATTTGCCTGGCCGATACGCTAAATTTACCTTGCTTTATTTTGGAGGATTTGAAGGGCGTGAACAACCGCGGAGGCTGTCACACAAGGCTCTGCGGTTTTTTTATGGCTCTTGAATACCGGCTGAAATAGAGCCAACTAAGACTAACGGAGGGTACACGGTCATGGCAAAAGGTACGGTCAAGTGGTTCAATGCCAGCAAGGGTTTCGGGTTTATCACGCAAGCTGAAGGTGGCCCGGATGTGTTCGTCCACTTCTCGGCGCTTTCGGGCGAGGGCTATAAATCGCTCGACGAAGGGCAGGCGGTGGAGTTCGAAATCACCCAGGGACCCAAAGGCCCGCAGGCCAGCAACGTCGTCAAAGTCTAAGACGCCCGACACGTCTTGCGAAAAGCCTCTCGACCGACGGTCTGGAGGCTTTTCTGCTTTCACCGCCCGGCGATGAGGCCGGGCCCGGGTCGCGCCGGGTCAGTTCGGCCGGCGCTGGGGGTCAACCACCGGGGTCAGGTCTGGCCATAGGACCTTTGGTCCAGCCAAGCTGTGTCACGCCGCTGATGTCCTCGACGAATACCACTGTCATCCATTGCCCCTCCTGCGGGGCGCAGATCGAACTGGTGATCGATTGCAGTGTGCCGTTCCAGGAATATATCGAGGATTGTGAGGTCTGCTGCCGGCCCATCATCCTGGCGGTGAGCGTGGATGAGGATGAGCAGATCTCAGTGGACGCTCGGGATGAAAATGGGGGTTGACTTCTTTCTCGTTTTCCTGTAGAGTACTCAAGCTTTGTTTCGGTGGTTTTGTAGGTTTTGAATAACCGCAGCGCTGTTACACAAGGCTCTGCGGTTTTTTTTATGACCTACTGCTATCATCCGACTGGAAGAGAGCAAACTTTGAGGAAAGGAGGTACACGATTATGGCAAAAGGAACAGTCAAATGGTTCAACGCCGATAAAGGCTTTGGATTCATTACGCAAGAAGAAGGCGGCGCGGACGTGTTTGTCCATTTCTCCGCAATTGGGGGCGATGGCTTCAAGTCGCTCGATGAAGGCCAAAAGGTGGAGTATGAAGTCACCCAAGGTCCCAAGGGCCCGCAGGCCGGCAACGTCGTCAAGATCTAAGACGTTTTGGTCATGAACAGCCCCCCGATGCAAGTCGGGGGGCTGTTTGTGTTTTATGGCGGGGAAGAGCGGATGAGTAAAACGGAGCATGGAAAATGGAGGGAATGACGAATTACGAATGACGAATGGGGGAATGTTCGATTTTCGAATGAAAGGCGAACGGCAATGACGAATAGGCGATGTCCGATTGTTGGGGCGTTTGGCCAATCGCCTGCATTGAATCATTTTCGATTTTCGAATGAACAGAGCAAAGGCGGGTGAGGTGAGATGATGAAAAGGCTGATGTCCCGGTTTGGTGTGTGGGGGGTTGGGCTGGCGGCGGTGGCCGGCGTGGCCATGATGGTGGCCGGTTTAGGCAGCCGGCTGGAGTGGTGGCATTTCAGGACGGGGTTTACGATCCTGACAGGCAGCGCCTATCTGGCCCTCTTTGCGGTGTTGATCTCGTTGGCGGCGTTGCTCCGCGCGGCGATGGTGCGGAGCGGCTTCGGGGGAGTGGTGGCGGTCTGCGGGCTGGCGCTGGGGCTTGCGGCGGCGTGGGTGCCCTGGAGTTGGATGCAGACGGCCAAACGCGTGCCGCCCATTCATGACATCACGACGGACACCGGGAACCCGCCCCAATTCTCCGCCATCCTGCCCCTGCGGAAGGACGCGCCCAACCCGGTCGAATATGGCGGCCTCGACGTGGCGAAGCTGCAGCAGTTTGCCTATCCCGACATCGTGCCCGCGTCGCTCCTTCTGTCGCCGGACGAGGCGTTTGACCGGGCCTTGAAGGTGGCCGAGGAGCTGGGGTGGCAGGTGGTGGCGGCCGACCGCGCGGCGAGGCGGATTGAAGCGGTCGACACGACCCGGTGGTTCGGGTTCAAAGACGATATTGTGATTCGCATTACGCCGGAGGAGAAGAGCACGCGTGTCGACATCCGGTCGCTCTCCCGGGTGGGGAAGAGCGACGTGGGCGCCAATGCCACACGGATCCGGACCTTTCTGGAGCGGCTGTGAAGGGTAAATGCGGAAAATAGAGAATAGAAAATGGAGAATGGAGAATGACGAATGTTGATTTTCGAATGAAATAATCCATTAGGCCCCATGCCCTTACTTGACAGGCCACAGCCTTCACAGTAAATTGGGGGCGGTCTCACCCCAACTGGAGGGCTCCTCTGGTCACGCGCAGCGCCACACTGAAACCGAAGTCGCAACCGAACACCACCACCGCTGACGCTTTGCCTCAGCCGGCCGCCAAAGCTTCGAAGCCGGCCCCGGCCGTCTCTGCGGTGGAGATGGGGGCCCGGCAGCGGGAGATCTCCGTCTCGGAGTTCTTCACCAAGAACCGCCATCTCCTGGGTTTCGACAGTCCGAGGAAGGCGCTGCTCACCTGCGTCAAAGAAGCGGTGGACAACGCGCTCGACGCTTCGGAAGAGGGCGGCATCCTGCCGGAGGTGATCGTGACGCTGGAGGCGGTGGCCACCGGCGGGGAGCCGACGCCCGTGCCGAGCCAGGCGACGCGCTTCCGGATCACGGTGGTCGATTACGGCCCGGGGATCGTCCGCGAGCAGATTCCGCCGATCTTCGCGAAGCTGTTGTACGGTTCAAAATTTCACCGGCTCCGGATGAGCCGCGGCCAGCAGGGCATCGGGATCAGCGCAGCGGCCCTCTACGCGCAGCTGACGACCGGGCGGCAGGCGACGATCACGTCGCGGACGGGCAAGCGGGCGAAGCCGAGCCGTTTCCGCGTCGGGATCGAGCTCGCGAAGAACGCGCCGGAGAGCCGCGACGTCGAGATCGACCCGAAGGAGGAGGTGGTGCAGGGCACGAAGGTCGTCCTCGAGATCGAGGGGCGCTACCAGAAGCACGGGCGGAGCGTAGACGAGTATCTGCGGCAGACCGCCGTCGCGAACCCGCACGCGCGGATCGTGTTCAAGGACCCGGACGGAGTCGTCACGACCCACGAGCGCGCCTCGAAGGCGCTCCCGCCGCCGGCGAAGGAGATCAAGCCCCACCCGTACGGCGTCGAGCTGGGCGTGCTGATACGCATGCTCAAGGAGACCCGGCACAAGCACCTGGGGGGATTCCTTGGGGCCGAGTTCTCCCGCGTGTCGCCCAAGGTGGCCCAGGAGATCTGCGCCAAGGCCGGCCTGACCACCATGACCTGGTGCGCCCAGGTCGCCCGCGAGGAGGCCGACCGGCTGCACGCCGCGATCCAGCACACCAGGATCATGGCCCCGCCGACCAACTGCCTCGTGCCCATCGGCCCGCAGCAGATCCTCAAGGGGTTGCTCAAGGAGATCAAGGCCGAGTTCTACACCGCCGAGACCCGCGACC
>JBGPIL010000099.1:0-8221 GCA_041484905.1 Nitrospiria bacterium | reverse complement strand
TTCCCGCTTCCCGCAACGCCTCCCTGGTCAGCTGGACCACGGCTTCCAGGTGATGCCGGGAAGCCAGTTCAGGCACGACGCCGCCATACTGGTGGTGTAAAGCGACCTGGGAAATCAGGAGATTGGAGAGCACGGTCGTGCCGTCCCGCACGACGGCCACGGCGGTTTCATCACACGACGTTTCAATCCCCAGGATATCCATGACACCTACTCGCGTTGGGATCCTTCACACTGGCGCACTGGACACCGGTCATCGAACAAAGACACGGCAACGGGTCATCGCACAGATGCGGGCACAGATGCGGGCACAGATGCGGGCACGGATTACGACAGGCGTGATAAATGGGCCTGGACTTTCTCGGCCACGTCGTTCAGTTCGGGCGGGACGCGGATCAGAAATTTTTGATATTCCACTTTGGCGTCGGCGGTCCGGCCGATGCGTTCCAGGGCGATCGCGTAGTTCAGCCGGGCCTCGGGGTAATCCGGCCGAAGCGCCAACGCGGTCGTATATTCGACAATGGCCCGGTCGGCCTTCCCTTGCTGGTCGTAGAGCAGGGCCAGATTATTGTGCGCTTCGGCATAGTTGGCGTCCAGCCGGATCGCCTCCAGATACTGCCGCTCGGCATCGGCCAATTTGCCCTGCCGTTTTTCCACTAATCCAAGCCCGTGATGGGCCACGGCGGAGGTCGAATTGAACTGAACCGCCTTGGTAAAGGCCGCCTGGGCCGCCGTCACATTATCGGCTTGGAGCGCCGCCGTGCCGCTCTTGATCAATTGCTCCAGTTGCGTGCGATGTTCGGCCTGGGCTTTGGACGCATCGCCGACGACGGCCGGCGTGGCCGTTGGCACCTGTGAAGGCGCCGGGATAGACAGGCGCGGTTTGGGCACCGCCGCCGTCGGAGCACCACCGAGCTGCAGCAATCGCTTCGTCACGGACGGCACTTGCAGCGCCGTCACAACCGCGCCCCCCACCAGCAGCACTCCCACAAGCGTGATCAGCCAGCGGTTGTTGGTCTGACGACCGGCCAAAAAGAGGATTTTCTTGGGATAGGCGTTCTCCAGCGCATCGTCGCCCCCTGCCTCCTGCCCCGCTTTCTTGAGGGCCTCATTGATCAGACTCATGGGCGGCTACACCCGGCAGAAGGACCGCGTCCGCATGGAGCGGGACGGGCAACACGGGTGCACGACACCCACCCGAGGATCAGACCCTGGCCAACGCTTCTTCTTCGGTAAACGAAGGCGCGTTGTCCTTCAGCACCACTTTGACGCGTTTGAGCTCCTTGTCCTTACTCGGCTCCTTGAAGCGCCCCCTCAGCAGTTCCTCGGACAACATATCCTCGATGTTCCGCTGAATGCAGCGGCGCATCGGCCGGGCGCCGTAGGTCGGCTGGTAGCCCTCATCAATCAACCACTGTTTGACATCGGGCGCCAGGTCCAGATAGAGGCCATGATCCGTCAGCCGGCCGTTGACTTCGCCGATCAAAATATCGACGATCTTGACCAGATGCTCCTTGGTCAGCTGATGGAACACAACCACCTCATCCAACCGGTTCAGAAATTCCGGATTGAAGGTCTTTTTCAACTCGCCCATCACCGTGTCCTTGATCTGTTTGACCTGATCGCCCTCCTGGGCATCCCGCTGGAACCCCATCGGCGTGGCCTTGTCGAGCAGCCGGGCGCCCACGTTGGACGTCATGATCAACACGGTGTTTTTGAAATCGACTTTCCGCCCCAGGCTGTCGGTCAAGAGGCCGTCGTCCAGCACCTGGAGCAGCATGTTGAAGATTTCGGGGTGCGCCTTTTCAATCTCGTCGAACAGCACCACGGAGTAGGGACGGCGACGGACCCGCTCGGTCAACTGGCCGCCCTCTTCGTAGCCGACGTAGCCCGGAGGCGCACCCACCAGGCGCGAACTGCTGAACCGCTCCATGTACTCGGACATGTCGATCCGGATCAGCGCATCTTTATCATCGAAGAGCAGCTCGGCCAGCGCGCGGGCCAGTTCGGTTTTGCCGACGCCGGTCGGCCCCAGGAACATGAACGACCCGATGGGACGGCGGTCGCCCTTCAACCCGGCGCGCGAACGGCGGATCGCCCGGGAGACCGCCTTGATGGCCTCCTCCTGGCCGACGATTCGCTGGTGCAACTCGTCCTCCATCGCCAGCAGCTTTTTGGATTCCTCCTCTTCAAGCTTGTAGAGGGGAATGCCGGTCATCTTGGACACCACGTAGGCGATGTCTTCCTTCGCGATGATGGGCCGCTGTTTTTCCTGCTTCTTCTTCCACTCCTGCTTGGATTCCTCGAAGAGTTTTTTCATCCGTTCTTCTTCTTCGCGCAGCTTGACCGCCTCCTCGAAATTCTGCAGGCGGATGGCCAGGTCCTTTTCCCTGGACATCTTCTTCAGCTCCTGCTCCATGGCCCGCAATTCGGTCGGCAGCGAATAGGTCATCAGTTTGGCCCTCGAGCCCGCCTCGTCGATCACATCGACCGCCTTGTCGGGCAGGAACCGGTCCGAAATGTACCGGTCGGAGAGTTTGACCGCCTCCTCCAGCGCCTCGTCCTCAATCTTGACGCCGTGGTGTTCCTCGTACCGGTCGCGCAGTCCCATGATGATCTTGATCGCCTCGGGAATGCCGGGCGGCTGAACGTAGATGGGCTGGAAGCGGCGCTTCAGCGCGCCGTCGTGTTCGATATGTTTCCGGTATTCGTCCAGCGTGGTGGCGCCGATGCACTGGATTTCGCCGCGCGACAGCGCCGGCTTGAGCATGTTGGACGCATCGATCGACCCCTCGGCGGCGCCGGCACCCACCAGCGTATGCAATTCGTCAATGAAGATGATGATGTTGCCGGCGTTGACGATTTCTTTCATCACGACTTTCAGCCGCTCTTCGAACTGCCCGCGATATTTGGTGCCCGCCACGAGCGACCCGAGGTCGAGGGAAATGACCCGCCGGTTCAGCAGATTGTCCGGCACCTCGCCCTGCACGATCCGCTGGGCCAGCCCTTCGACGATCGCCGTCTTACCGACGCCGGATTCGCCAATCAACGCAGGGTTGTTCTTCGTGCGCCGGCAGAGAATATGGAGCACCCGCTCGATCTCGTCGGCCCGCCCGATGACCGGATCCAACGCGCCTTCCGACGCCAACTGTGTCAGGTCGCGGCCGAACTCGTCCAACGCGGGCGTGTTGCTCTTCTTTTCCTTCTCCCGGGTCGCCGAGCGTTTGGACAGACTGATGGCCAGCTGCCGGGCGTTGAGCAGATTTGCGCCAAGGCTGCGGAGAATCTTGCCCCCCATCCCATCCTCTTCGCGCAGCAATCCCAACAACAGGTGCTCGCTGCCGATGTAGTTGTGTCCCAACAGCCGGGCCTCTTCAATCGCAAACTCAATGACTTTTTTGACGCGGGGCGTGAACGGAATTTCGCCGAAGGTCATGGTGGAGCTGCCGCCAGGAAGATTCCGTTCGATCTCCAAACGGACGTGCTCGGGCGACAATCCCATTTTCTTGAGCATGGCCAGGGCGATGCCGTCGCCCTCGCGGAGAATGGCCAGGACGAGATGCTCGGTCCCGAGATAATCGTTCTGGTGGCGCTCCGCTTCCTCGCGGGCGAGAATGATGATCTTGCGGCCTCGATCGGTGAACCGTTCAAACATGCCCAACCCCCTCCCCGCCAACCACCCCGATCAACCCAACGGAGGTCGACCATGGACGGCCCTTTCTGCTCAGCCGGACGCGCTAAACTGTCCTGTACTAAAAATTGTATCCATGCTTCGCCGTCTTGTCAAGGAATTTGTCATGATTTCCCGGAAGTTGTCGACGATGGGCACCCGCTTCCAGCCCCGGCATCGCCACCGTCGCCGGCCGGACAATTGACAAGGCCCCGGCCTGCTGTGTAGGGTAGCGGCACGGACGTCGATCGACCCTTCGGCTCGCGCCGCGGTGTCTGGCTGCGGGCTCGCTCAGGATTCCACCCCACGGGTTTCACCTGGACGGGCTCCCCGCAGAGGGGCTCAGCCGTGGGGCTCCACGACGATCCAAATTGATATCCCGCATGTTTGAAGACGCGCTCACCTCGCTGAAAAGCCGTCATCTCTACCGCACGCTCCGTTGCGTCGCATCCGCCCAGGACGCCATGATCACGCTCCATGAACAAGTATACCGGAACTTCGGGTCGAATAACTACTTGGGGCTCGCCAACCATCCCGAAGTCAAGGCCGCCGCCGTCGAAGCCGTGATGACCTACGGCGTCGGAGCCGGCGCCTCCCGTCTGATCACCGGGACGATGCCGCCGCACGAACGGTGCGAGACGGCGCTGGCGGCCTTCACCGGCGCGGAGGCCGCGTTGCTGTTTGGGGGAGGCTATGCCGCCAATGTCGGCCTGATTCCGGCCCTCATTGAATCAACGGGCGGCCCTCATGGCGTCGTGTTCGCCGACCGGTACAATCACGCCAGCCTGGTCGACGGCTGCCGGCTGAGCCGGGCCGCGTTGAAGATTTACCGACATAAGGATGTCGAACAACTCGACCGGCTGCTCGGGCGAACGGCGCCCCGCACCCCCAAGCTCATCGTCACCGATGGCGTCTTCAGCATGGATGGCGACCTCGCTCCGCTGCCCGAATTACTGGCCCTGGCCCATCGGTACGGGGCGCTGCTGGTGGTCGACGACGCTCACGGCACGGGCGTCATGGGACCCACCGGACGGGGGACCTGTGAACATTTCGGCCTCCCGCATGACGACCGATTGATCCACATGGGCACGCTGAGCAAGGCGCTGGGCGGCTTCGGCGCGTTTGTCGCCGGCTCCTCGTCGCTCATCGCCTATCTGCAGAACCGCTGCCGGTCGTTTCTTTACACGACGGCGCCGCCCCCCGCGCTGGCGGCCGCGGCCACGGCGGCGCTGGCGATCATCGACCGCGAACCGGAGCGGCGGGCCGCCTTATGGCGCCACCGCAACCGCTGCGTCGAGACACTGGAGAAACTGGGATACGATCTCATGGGCAGCGAAAGCCCGATCGTGCCCATTCGAATCGGCGATCCGGCCAAGGCGCTGGCCGTGGCGGATCTGTTACTGGCCCGGGGGTGTTTCGTGCCGGCCATCCGGCCGCCGACCGTCCCCGCGGGCACCGATCGGCTGCGCCTCTCTCTGATGGCCACGCATACGGACGACGACATCGACACCCTCATCGAGGCGCTCCGCGAGGCCGGTCGGCTCCACGGACTCATCACCTCATGACCCATCCGGTCAGGCGCTCAGCTCCCGGCCAACCGGCACGGCCAGTCCGCCGGAACCAACCGCACCGCCCCCGTGCCGCGCCGTCGACCGATCGCAGACCGGTGGCCGTCATCACGGGCGCCTCCCGGGGTCTCGGTCGCATGATCGCCATCCGGCTCGGCGCCGCCGGCTATCGGGTGGCCGTGCATTATCACACGGCCGATGCCGCGTCAACGCAGGTCTGCCGGTCGATCCGGCGGTCCGGCGGGGAGGCGCTGGCCGTGTCCGCCGATCTCCGCGAGACCGATGCGGCGGCCGGGCTCATCTCCCGTGTGCTAACGGCCTGGCGGCGCCTCGATCTCGTGGTGCACAACGCCGGCGTGACGCACGACGGCCTGCTCCTGCGCATGTCGGCCTCGGCGTGGCACGACGTCATCGCGACGCATTTGACGGGCGGGTTTTTTCTCATGCAATCGGCCGCGCAGGCGATGGTCAGGCAGCGACGGGGACAGATCGTCACGATCGGCTCGATTGCCGGGCTGCGGGGACGGGCCGGCCAGGCGAACTACGCCGCGGCCAAGGCCGGCCTGATCGCGCTGACCCGATCGGCGGCGCGGGAATGGGCGCCGTATAACATCCGGGTCAACTGCGTGCTGCCCGGCTACCTGCCGCTGGGCATGGGGCGGCGCCTGTCACCGGAGCAACGCCGCCACGTGCTTCAAGACGCGCTCCTGGGCAGCGGGTCCGCACGGGAGGTGGCCGACTGGATCATCATGCTGGCCGCCACCCGGCGCGTGTCGGGACAAATCTTCCATCTCGACAGCCGGCTGGTGTAAGTGTAATAGATGCCCCAGGACAAACCCGTGACAGGCACCAAGCGAGCAATCCGGCGCAGGCTGAGAACGCGCGGACTCTTCATCGCCGGCACGGACACGGCCGTGGGAAAAACAATGGTGACCGCCGCCTTGGCCGCATGGCTTCGCGCGGCGGGTTATGACGTCGGCGTGATGAAACCGGTGCACACCGGCTGCCGGCAGCCGCAACACCGCCGCCCGCCATCGGACACCGCCGTGCTGATGCGCGCGGCCCGGACGCGCGATCCGCTGGAGCTGGTCACACCGTACCGTCTCCGGTTGCCGCTCTCGCCGCTGGCCGCTGCGCGGGCCGAGGGGTGCGCCATCAACCCGCGGCGTCTTCACGCGGCCTATCGTGCGCTCGCCCGCCGCCATGAGATTGTGCTGGTGGAAGGGAGCGGCGGCCTGCTGGCGCCGGTCACCGCAACCGCCACGATGGCCGATCTGATCGGCGACTGGGGCCTGCCCATTCTCCTCGTCGCTCGGGCCGGGCTCGGGACCTTGAATCACACGCTGCTGTCGATTGAAGCGGCACGGCGGCGCCGGCTCACGATCGGCGGGATCATTCTGAATCGCTCCCGTCCGGCCTCAGGGGCGCGTCGGGATCCCAGTGTGGCCGGCAATGGTGCCCTGCTGCGGGAACTGACGGGCCTCCCGGTGTTCGGACCGCTGCCCTACGTGGCGGGATTGCGGCGCGGGGACGCCCGCGCCCGGCGTCGATGGCTTACCGCGACTCGAGGCGGGAGGGCTCGTCCCGCGGCGCGGGCGCCGCTGTGGTCGCTTCTCCGTCGGTGCGGGCTCGCTCCTCCAGCACGGAGATGAAGGCTTCGACCACCTGCGGATCAAACTGCGTCCCGGCGCACCGGCGAAGCTCGGCCATCGCCTTCTCGAGCCCCATCGCCTTGCGGTAGGGCCGGTCCGACGTCATCGCGTCGAACGTGTCGAGCACGGCGACGATTCTCGCCCCGAGCGGGATCGCCTCGCCGGACAATCCGGACGGATAGCCCTTGCCATCGTACCGTTCCTGATGATGGTAGACGAGCGGCACCACCGGCTCGAGAAATTCCACCCCTTTGATGATGTCGGCGCCGAGCGACGGGTGCGACTGCATCATCCGGTACTCTTCCTCCGTCAGCCGTCCTTCTTTCGCCAGGATCGATTCATGGATGCCGATCTTTCCGACGTCGTGCAAAAACGCGGCGTAGCGCAGCGCCTTTTGCTCCCCCTCGGAGAGCGCCAATTTTTCGGCGATGGCCATCGCGTACGCCACCGTCCGGTCGCAATGGCCCCGCGTGTACTGGTCCTTGGCCTCGATGGCCTGCGCCAGCGCCTTCATGGCTTCGAAATGCGTCCGCTGCAGATCTTCAAACAGGCGGATGTTCTCGATCGCGATCGCCGCCTGCCCGCAGAGAATGGACAGCAGCTCGATATCGACCTGGGTGTAGGAGGACCGGCCTTCGCCCTTGTAGAGCACGAGCCCTCCCACCACGGAGCCCTTGGTCACCAGGGGCATGCAGAGGATTGAGGAGAGGCGCGCTTCCTGCAATTCGACCCGCACCAACGGGTCGCTCGGCATGACGGGCGTCAGCATCAGCAAATCTTTTTCCGTCTTCAACCAGCGGGTGACGTAATCATTCACGGCCGGCGGCGACGTCTGTCCAATCCCTTCCTCCCGTTTCACCGTAAAGTGACCCGGCCCCTCCTTCAAGAGAAAGCGGACGCCATCCGAATGGGTTTCGCTGGCCGCAATCTTCGCCAGATCATCGATCAGCTTGCTCAGGTTCAATTCGCTGAGCAACTGCCGGCTGACCTCGAAGAGGGGCATCAACAGCCGGTAGCGCATGTTCTCATGGCGCAGGCGCGTTTTGGTCAGCGCGTCCTCGATGGCCGCCACCATCTCCGCCTGGCTGAACGGCTTCATCACAAACCCCTGCACGCCCAGCTTCAAACACTCGACGGCCCGCTCCATCGTCCCCTGGCCGGTCATGACGATGGCGGGCAGTTCACGCTGGTGCTCACGGACCTGCCAGATCAACTGCAGGCCGTCCATCTCCGGCATGACGAGATCCGTGACCAGCAGATCAAGTTGAATCGTCTTGGCCAGTTCCAGAGCGTCGCGCGCCCAGGTGACGGTTTTGACCCGGTAGCCCTTGGCC
>JBGPIL010000098.1:0-8234 GCA_041484905.1 Nitrospiria bacterium | reverse complement strand
TGCGCCGCCGCGCTGGCCAACCTGAAAATTTTCGACCGGGAACGAACACTCGAAAAAGTGCAATCAACGGTCGATGAACTGAAGGAGCTGCTGCGTCCGATCGCTGATCTCCCCCATGTCGGGCAGGTTCGTCAATGCGGTTTGATGGTGGGAATCGAATTGGTGAAACGCCGGGCGAACCGAACACCCTATCCCTTGGGGCGGCGCATGGGGTCCCGTGTTTGCCGCGAGGCCAGACGCCTGGGGTTGTTGCTCAGACCCCTGGGCGATGTGATCGTTTTGATGCCCCCGCTGTCAACGACGCGCCCGTTGATCCGTCGTATGGTAGAGATGATCGGCCATTCGATCAGCCGGGTCTCCGGTTCCTCGTAGACCGCCTAGGCTTCCGTCCGACTTCCCATGCCCTTCAGATAGCTGGTGAGGAGCCGGTCGGCATCCAGTTTGAGCGCCTTGGCGTATTGCAGCAGATAACTGCGGATAAATACCGTATGAGGCAGTTTGGCGTGTTTATCCTCTTCCAGATACTGCAGATAGGTGATATTGATCCTCGTCAGGTTGGCAATCGTCTGCAGCGACATCCGGCGGGCTTCCCTCCACTGCTGTAAATCCCGCCCGGTGATCACATCGGGGATGACCGTTATCTCGGGCTCAAGGGAAACTTCACGAGGCGGCTCCGGCCTGCCAGTTTCCGTCTTGGCCGGAACACCGGCCGGACTGGTGGGCGCGCCAGGGGAGGAACCACTCGCGGCCAGTCTCGCGTCGTACGATCGGCGCCGATCGGGATCGCTGAGCACACGGTAGGCCTCCTCGATCTGGGCCATGACCGCCTGTCGATCCTCGGCGCCAAACAACGAATAGGTGGCCAGTGATTCTCCACCGTAGGTGCGCCGGGCCAACTCATACGCCTGCCGGATTTCGTGCGGTGTCGCGGTCTCAGCAACGTCCAGCAGCCGGTAGAGATTCTGTGCAATCGGCATGAGGCTCTCTGCGGCGTTATGGTTTGGGCATCAGTTCAAAATTGACTTGTTCGTTCTTGACGAGATTCTGGGCGATGCGCTCGATGCAGCGGGCGGCGCTGCAATAGGGATAGTCCAGCAGCAGGGGGCGTTTCCGTCGCGCGGCGACGCGGACCGTGTCGTCGGATTCGATGTAGCCCAGGTATTCCACATCAATGCCGAAGTACTTGCTGCAGGAGCTGCGCATGGAGAAGCCCAGCGCGATGTCGTCCTTGGTCCTGACCTGGTTGACCACCAGCTTGGGTCGAAGGGTCGCCAGCGACTCCATAAGCCGGCGGCCCAGATCGGCGTTGATGGTCTGAATGTAGGCGACCAGATCATACGGGGTCCGGAGCCCGAGCGTGTTTTTGCGATCCATCGCCTGGGTGATCAATTCCCGCATCTCTGGATCCCTCGCGATCTTCTTGAACTTTCGAAAATAGGCGCTTTTAATGAAGCGATAGACATTCTCGATGGACCCCGGTTCCGGCACGACCGCCAGCAGACCGTTGGCGGCACTGAGAAAGAAATCCAGAATGGTAAACGAGGTGCCGGCACCCAGATCCAGAATGATGTAATCGACATCGAGCCCCTGTACCTGGCGGATCAGGCGCATTTTCTCCTTGTACCGGGGGTTGGCGATCTCCAAAAAGTCCTGCGCTCCGCTGATCAGCCGCAGATGTTCGATCCCGGTTTCCACGATGACATCGCTGAGCCGCCGCACCTTTTCCTTCATAAAATCGGACAGCGTCTCTTCCGGGTAGGGCAATCCCAGCGCGGTGTGCAAGTTGGCACAGCCCAGGTCCGCATCGACCAGGATGACCCGCTTGCCCATTTTGGCCAGGGCAATCCCCAGCCCTGCAGACAAAAAGGTTTTCCCCGTGCCGCCCTTGCCGCCGCCGATGGCGCAAATCTCTCTCGACGGCGTCATGGTGCTCCCAAACAGGGAACCGTTTATGTGCGGCGTGTCACCCATTACGCTCCATTGTATCGTTTTTTCGCTCTTTTTCAAGTTGAATCAGTCGGTTCGCCACGGAGGGGGAATACACGCGGGGAAATTAGCCATTGCCTCCGGTCTGTTTTTATGTTACAACCTGCGATCATGGCGCTTCCATCCTTGACGCGTTTCCGGCTGTGGCAGCTCACTCCCAGTCGCACCTCTCCCTTCAGCAAGCTGGCCAACAAAGTGCGTCGGTTTTTGCTGTGTACTGTGAACGCGAACTACATTCAAGACCAGCAACAACTTCGAGAAGGGGAATGCGTCCGGTGCGGCCGGTGCTGCCGGCTCGTCTTTCGGTGTCCGTTTCTGGGCGGAACGGAGGAGAATCCGACCTGCACGATCTACGAGCAGGGACGGCCGTTCCAATGCGCTGCATTTCCAATTGATCCAAGAGATTTGGCCGATGTCAATTTTCAATGCGGCTATCACTTCGCCGCGCCGGCGGAACTGCCCATCAACCCCGCCTCGCCGCTGCACGGACCGAAGTCCGAGGGGTTTCCGTATCCCGTCTTTCGGGCCTGATCCTTTCCCCTGCCCGGCTTATCGGGCCACCCCGTTCCCGGCGTCGGCCGCCACAAGCGGATCGCCGGGCAACACTCCATTCATCAGCACCACCTGCCAGCGGTCACTGACTGAGCAGTCGATTCGATTCACACAGGCATAATCCTGTTCGATGCCAAACACCCGCTGCATCGGCAGCCCCAAGGCCCGGCACATCATCACGCGATTGACGCCGCCATGCGCCAGAATCAACACGGTCTGTCCTGCGTGGGCGCGCACCAGACGCTGCACAAACGGGACGACCCTCGCCTCCACTTCCCGATAGGTCTCCCCCTCAGGCGGCCGGGCATCCAATGGATCGGCTAGCCAGGCGCGCCACTCCGCCGGAAATCGCTGTTCGGCCTCTTCGTAGGTCAACCCCTCCCATTGACCGAAATGCTTCTCGCGCAACAACGGCGTGACCGATACCCGCACGGCGCACCGCTGCCCCACCATGTCAGCGCCCACCCGCGTTCGCTGCAAATCGCTGCAGTACACCGCGGACAGACCCACTGACACCGCCCATTCGGCCAATCGGTCCATTTGCTGCATGCCCAACGGGCTAAGCGGCACGTCCGATTGGCCGTGATAACTGTGTGGGCGGGACTTGGCCACCTGGCCGTGCCGGATTACGTAGAGAGTGGTCGTTGTGGGAGGCACAGATACGATGATGGAAACAAAAATCGCTGTCCCTCAGCTGCGCTTCGGGATAAAGAACGGGTGGCGGCTTGTCCTGAGGCCATAGGCCGAAGGAGATTCGACCATGCATCGAGGCATGGCCTGAAGGCCATTGCCTCGAACGTTAATAAGAATGCCCGCAGGGCCACCCTACATGGGAGCGGCGACCTTCGCCGCTCAGCCCGCGCAATGTGCATTTGTCACGTCGAATCACGCCAATACGGTGATCGGAACAAAAATCATTGTCCCTCACTTCGTTCGGGATAAAGAGCGGGTGGCGGGATTCGAACCCGCGACACCAAGCTTGGGAAGCTTGTACTCTACCACTGAGCTACACCCGCATCCGATGTGGAGCCCCACAAATATGAGCGCCCGTGTGGCGGAGCTCGTCTGGTGCCGACGACGAAACTGTATCAACTCTTCTCGACGACTGTCAAGCGCTAACCGACTGGGACAGCTTCAGATCAAACGCCACATCGCGGATCAGGTCCGGTTCCAACTGTTCTTTTTTACGCAGGAACCCTTCCAACAACGTGTTATCGCAGATTGTGTTGATCAACCGGGGGATCCCGCGCGAATACTCGAACACGGCGGCCATGGCTTGTGTGCTGAATAATTCCCGGGTCGCGCCGGCAATCTGCAATCGATACCGGATATAGTCCTCCGTCGTGGCCTGTGTAAAGGACGTCAGCTCGTACCGGATCGCCACCCGTTGACGAAGCGGTCCGTCCAGCGCCAGACAACGATCCAGTTCTTCCAGACCAAACAACACAAAGGTTAGGAGTTTCTGGTTGTCCACTTCGATATTCAAAATGCCCCGAAGCTCCTCCATCAACGCCTTGGTGCTGAGCATTTGCGCCTCGTCAATCAGCACGACGGCCTTCTTCTTTTGGTCATGCAGCTCCACCAACCGCTGGCACAGTTGCGACAACAATTCCGTTTTATCATTGGCCGGTTTTTCAACGCCCAGTTGCATCGCGATTTTTCGAACCAGCCATTCCGCCGTGACCGAGGTGTGCAGCACCACCAGCAGACCCGCATGAAAGTACCGATCGTCCAATTCGTCCAGCAGCCGACGGGCGAGCGTGGTTTTTCCCGTGCCGACATCGCCCACCAGCACCGCAAGCCCTTTCTGGGTATCCGCGGCATACCGCAACCGGATCAACGCCTCGCTGTGCTGGCTGCTGTTGTAATAGAACCGATTATCGACTGCGATGGAAAAGGGTTGTTCTTTCAACCGATAGAATTCCAGGTAATCCATATCACCTCCCTACACGTACGAAATGCGGTGGCGTTTGTTTTTATCCGGTTTCTGCTCCACGTCAGGGCCGGCCTGCTGCTCGGCGGCCGGTTCGATCTGTTTCGGCGGCCGGGTTTTCCCCATGTCGTCGTCCTTCACGCCGTGTGACCTGGCGGATTGCTGCAACGTCTTCAGCAGGTTCACCGCCTGCATATGTGTGGGATCGGATCGGATCAGCGATTGCAGTACCGCGACGGCCTTGTCAGTTTCGCCGATCTCGGCGGACAACCGCGCCGACTCATACGCCACTTCCGCCCATTTTGGATCATCCGGGGTCAGCGACGTCAGGCATTGCTGCACCTGACTGGCCGCCAGTTTCGGTTGCCTTTCCGCCTCGTGGCATGCCGCAATCATAAGCATCGCATCCATGCGATAGGTTGGCAGAGTCACGGCCAGTTCAAATTCCTTTCGCGCCTCGGCATAGAGACCCATTTCCTTGTACGCCAGACCGAGACTGTAATGAGGGTCCGGACCTTCCGGCGGCAGGGGTTGGCCGCCTTGCTCCACCGCCCGAATGACACCCTCCACCGAGTCGGTCAACCGATCCGGGACGGCTGGCTGGGGTGCGTCTGCCATGCCGCGAAACGCGCCGGGGAATAGCTCGGCAAGCTGTCTACTCAGCGACGCGTCATCCTGACCCGGCGGGTCGTCACCCGTTGAGTGGCCCAATTCATTGGCCAGATCATTCAACCCGTTGCCCGCAGAGCGGCCGGCACTGGCGGACGACGGTTGAGCGGAGAAATAGGCCTTCACCTCGGGGGCATCGGGATAATGGTGTCGAATCGTTTCAAACAGATCGTGGGCCTGCTCCTGCAGGCCCTGCTGAAGGTAGAACTCCGCTTCGGCCAGCCATTCCTGGAGATCCTGCTTGGGGCGTTGCACGGTCTCGTCTTGCGGCTCGCGAGCTGCACCGTGACGAGTCGGTTGTCGCGACTCGGCCCCGATTTGTTCAACAAGATTGCCCTGCAGGCGGGGATCATCCGGGCTCCATTCCTGCGCTTCGGCCCAGATCTGTTCCGCCTCGTCGCGTTGTCCCCTGGTCAGGTAGAGGCGCGCCAGCGAGAGGCTGTGGGTCACTGCCTCCTCCAGCCGGCCCTCCAACTGATACAATTCGCGAAGTTTTGAATGCGCCTCGATATTGTTGGCCTCGATGGAGAGGATGAGTTGATATTGCTCGATCGCCTTGGCCGCCAACCCGTATTTGAGATAGACGTCGGCTTCCGCAAAGTAGTCTGGCAAATCCCTGGGGCGAATTCGCTTCGACGGCTTGGGTTGTGACGGTGCCGATTGATCCCGATTCCGGCTTTGCGAGGTGTCGGTGCGGCGGGAGATACTGACGGAGGGGCCCTCCTTGTTGACATCCGCTCGTTGACTAATGGACGCGCCCTTCGACGGCATCGACACCGATCGGCCTGATTTTGAGGGCTCAGCCGGTGGGGACGATGGTTTCATCGGCCCCGATTTTCCCGCTTCCCCCGCTTCGATGACATCAGCTTGAATCAATTCTGCGTCCGACAGGGCCACCGGCGCGGCATCTTCATCTGGGCCGCCACCCGCGGCGACCATTTCCGGCTGCTGAAACGGCTCCGGTTCGGTTTGGATACGGCCGGAATGTGCCGGGCCCGCCGCAACGACCTCGGCGTCCTCAGCGCCAAGGGATGCGACATCTATCATAGAGTCTTCTGGCACAACGGAATCCGATTCCGCCTGTGCAGGCGGCGGTTCGAACCTGGTTTGATAGCGAGCGGTAATCTCGCTGGCCGGATCGAGTGCCTTCATTCGCAGGAAACATTCTTTGACTTCCGACTCGTGCACGCCATCCCGTTCCATGAGCTCGACAAGGGACGCCAGCGTCTGAATGGCCTCCGGAATTTGCCGGCCCTGTTCGAATAGCGACGCCAGCAACTCGACGGGTTCCCGTTGGCGGGGCGCAACGCCGACATACTCCTGCAACAACTGGATCGCCTCGTCCGTCTGTTTCGATCGGATGGCTTCATCGGCCACCGCCCGGTAGTCCGCCCACGCGGCGCCTTCCTCGCCCTTGTGCAGCAACACCTTGCCCCGCAGCCTGCGCAGCGTCAGGTTGGTGGGTTCGTGCAGCAGCAGCACGCTGGCTTTTTGCCCCGCCATGTCCCAATCCTCAACTGCGATGGCCTGCTCGATCTCGGCCACCGTCGGCAAGGCCGGCGACGCTGGGGTCACCGTTTCCTTCAGGGCATCGCGAGCCTCCGCATGCTTGGGATTGATTTCAAGAATTTTCTTGTAAATGCCCGCCGCGTCGGTCGTCCGGCCGTTCTGCTCGTAGATATGCGCGACCTTCATGTACTCATCGATCGCCTCGGTGGTTAATTTTTCCCTGAGGCTCAACTCGGCGAGCTTGAGACGGATATTGGTGTTGCCGGGATCAAAATTGGCAATCTTTCTGTAAATATCCAGGGCTGCCTGAACCTTGCCCGCCCGGCCGTATTCCTTGGCGACCTTCAGGTAGTCTTCGATGGCGTTGCCGGTCAGACCCCGGTCCGCGTTCAGGTCGGCCAGTTTGAGATTGACGTCGAGGTTGGAGGGATCGACCTTGAGGATTTTTTTGTAGACCGCGATCGTCTTCAATGCAAAGCCGGCCCGCTCAAACGCCGCGGCGGCCAGCAGAAATGTTTCAACGGCGTGATGCGTGTCGTTCTTTTTCAGGTACAGGTCGCCGATGGTGTTGTAGAGATTCCCGTCCTGGGGGGTGACGCTGACGAGTTTCTGCCATTCCTCGATCGCCTTGTCGATCTGGCCGCGCGCCATAAAACGCTGCGCATTTTGGATGAGAGTGCTTCGATCGACGGCCACAATACGCCCCTTCTCCGACACGCAGATGTCGTCGATTAAACGTAGCATAGGGCCCTAGGGCTGTCAAGGAACGCGCCGACGTTAACTCGACGGAAAATCAGGATTTTTTGATGACCATCACTGTGATTCGTCGCATGAACGCTCCCCACCCGTTTGTTTACAAGCCGACGCAATTTCGCTATAGTGGGCCGATGGCCAAAATCGACCGGTACATCGCCGCCGAGTTGCTGGTGCCCTTCAGCCTGACCTTGAGCGTCTTTCTGTTGTTTCTGATCATGCAACAGGGATTGCTCTTTCTCGATTTGATCATCAATCGTGGCGTGTCTGTTAACCTCGCGCTGCGGTTGTTCCTCTCGCTGCTCCCGCTGATGTTGCTGCTGGCCCTGCCAGTCGCCACGTTGATCGCCTCCACCTCGGCCTTTAGCCGCCTGGCAAGCGACCGGGAGGTGCTGGCCTTGTTTGCAGCGGGCGTCTCCCCGTGGCGCATGCTGCGCCCCGCAGTGCTGTTCGCCGGCGGAGTCGCATTCGTGAGCACGCTCATGCTTCATATCGGCGACCCCATCAGCGGCGACTCGATGAAGGCCATTGCGCTGTCCCTGTTGACGCAGGAACAAAGCGCAGTGGTCGTGAAAGACAGACAATTCCAGCCGTTGCAGGACGGCCTGATTCTCTATGTCGCCCGCTCCGAGCAACCCGGTCATTTCGATGGGGTGTTCGTGTTCGATTATCGTGAGGCGGCACAACCACAGTTCGTCGTCGCGCAACGGGGCCGGTTTCAACGCAATCCGGCAACGCAGCGGCTGGAACTGACGCTCGAACACGGCAGCTTGCATCGCAGGCCGGAGCCTGACGCCCCCTATCAGCGGATTTTTTTCGATACCTACACGCG
>JBGPIL010000097.1:0-8302 GCA_041484905.1 Nitrospiria bacterium | reverse complement strand
GGCGCCGCTCGGGCCGACCAACGCCACCAGCTCTCCAGGTTGTGCTTCGAAGGTGATCTCGTGCAGCACCGGGGCGTCGGGCGAGTACTGAAAACTGACGTGGTCGAAGGTGACCCGCCCTTCGATGGGTGGCAACGGGTGGGCGCCGGGCTGATCAACCACATCGGGCGCCAGATCGAGAATCTCAAAAATCCGCTGGGTGGCGCCCTGGACCTCTTTGGTTTGCGAGAAGAGATGGGCGAAGGCGCCGAAGGGACCGATGAGAATGCCCATCGTCATCAAAAAGACGAATAAGTCACCCTGCGTGATCATATTGGCGTGAACCTGCTGGGCGCCGTACCAGAGAATGGCCGCGCCCGAGCCGAATGTCACGAAGGTGATGATGGGAATGAACACGGACAGGACGGCGGCGCGGGTCAACGCGGCGCGGGTGGTCAGCTCGACCTGGTGGCCGAAGCGCCCCGCTTCGTGGGCTTCGGCCACAAATGATTTGACCACCCGGATGCCGGACAGGGCCTCTTCAAGCACCGTCGTGGTCTCCGCCGTGCGGTCCTGAATCGCGGTGGAGAGTTTCTTGAGGCGCCGGCCGAAGAGCAAACCGGTCAGCGCGATCAGCGGCAGCACGCCAAGGATCAACAAGCAGAGGCGCCAGTTGATGTAGAAGAGCATGCCGAGACCGCCGACGAGCGTGACCAGTTGCTTGGCCAGGTTGATGGGGACCTCGGTCGTGAAGCGTTGAATCACCTGCACGTCGCTGGTCAGTCGCGAGATGAGTTCACCGGTCCGGCGCCGGTTGAAAAAGCCGATCGACAGCCCCGTCAGATGGGTGAACAGGTGGACGCGGAAATCCTTGACGACCCGTTGCCCGATCGCCGCGACCAGGTAGCTGTGGCCCATCGTGAACACGGAGTGCACCGCCAACAGCAGGACAATGACGCCAATGGCCGTGTTGAGTTGAGCAATCGACGCGCGGCCGGAGAGCGAATTGATGACGTCCCGCGTCATCCAGAGCATGGCCAGGTTCAGGCCGGCGACGGCCATCATTAAGACAGCCGCGAGACTCATGGAGGGGAAATAGGGGCGGATGAATGTAAACAGGCGGGTAATCTGGGGCAGCGGGCGGGGCATCGGCGTCAGTCGACAGGTAGTTCTAACACGTCCCGCTTCAAATTGGAATGAGGGGGGAGACGCTATCTCCCCCCTCAGCCCCCCATTGATTATTTGACCCATGATGTACGCCACACCTGTACGCTTGGATATGAGAGTGCGAAACGCAGAGTATGACGCGTAACTCCGATGGGGATTATGAGGGGGAGGAATTGGAACCTCCCCCTGATTTCAATAGACGCGGCGGATTCAATCGATTTACAGCGGCGGCCCGGTTGCTTATAATGGAACCCTTCGCCGTCCGGAGCCGATCGATCGGTCACGGGGGCGTGAGAGTCGATCGGGAGCCGTGAATGCTGCACGATTCGCCAGTGAGCGTGACCCCGCCGCAGGGCCGGCGCATTTTTACAGTGTCGGCACTCACGGCGCTGGTCAAAACCCAGTTGGAGACAGCGTTCGATGATGTTTGGGTGGAGGGAGAGGTCTCCAATCTGCGTTGTCCGCCCTCCGGCCATCTCTATTTTTCGCTCAAGGATCGCACCGGGCAGCTGCGGTCGGTGCTCTTTCGCACCGGCGGCCGCAGGTTGAAGTTTGCGCCGGCCGACGGCCAGGCCGTCTTGGCCCGGGGCCATCTGACTGTCTACGAGCCGCGCGGCGATTATCAGCTCATTGTCGACTACCTGGAACCGGTCGGGTTGGGGGCGTTGCAGGCGGCGTTTGAGCAGCTCAAAGAGCGGCTGGCCGCCGAAGGATTGTTCGATGCCGCGCGCAAACGGCCGCTGCCGGCCTTGCCCCGAAGAGTGGGCCTTGTCACCTCGCCGACCGGCGCGGTCATTCGCGACATGCTCACCGTGCTGGCCCGCCGCTTTGCCAATTTGCACATCGTAATTAATCCGGTTCCCGTCCAGGGGGAGGGGGCGGCGGGCCGGATTGCCGAGGCGATTGATGAGTTGAACGCGCTGGGGCTGGCCGATGTGATCATCGTCGGCCGTGGCGGCGGCTCGTTGGAAGATCTCTGGGCATTTAATGAGGAGGCGGTGGCCCGGGCCATTGCCCGGTCCAGGGTGCCGGTCATTTCCGCGGTCGGGCACGAGACCGACGTCACCATTGCCGATTTTGTTGCCGATCTTCGTGCGCCGACGCCGTCTGCGGCCGCGGAACTGGTCGTGCAGACTAAGACGGAACTGACCGGGCGGGTGGACCAATTCCGGCAGGCGGTGATTCGCTCGTTTCGGTTGTTGATCGAGCGGCAACGCGATCATGTCCGTCACGAGCGCCGGGCGTTGATCGATCCGCAACGCGCCATCGAGGCGGCGCTCCTGCGGGCCGACGATCTGGGTGAACGGCTGCGGGGCGTGTTGCCCCGTTTGTTGCAGCGGCAAGGGGAACGGATGACGGGATTGACCCACCGCTTCCGGGCCCGGTCTCCTTTGGAGTGGATTCGGACCACCGTGCTGCGCCTGGAGCAGTCGCGGGACCGGCTCGCTCAACAGATGCGCCGGCAGGAGCAGGCGCGCCGCACGCAGGTCGAGCACCGGCTGGCCCATCTGCACGGTCTGAGTCCACTGGCGATTCTGGGGCGCGGCTACAGCATTGTCCGGCGACTCTCCGACGGCCGGATTCTCCGATCGGCCGGGACCGTGACGCCGGGAGAGCGCGTCGTTATTCTGTTGCACGAAGGGGAGCTGCAGACCATGGTTGAAAAGGTTCGGCGCCGATCCCCTGCTTGATCAGGTATAATGGAGGACTTATGGCCGCGGGAAAATTTGAAGAAACATTGAGCCGGTTGGAGGAGATCGTCCGGGCGCTGGAACAGGGCGATCTCTCACTGGAGGAGTCGCTCAAACGGTTTGAAGAGGGGGTCAAACTGTCGAAACACTGCATGAAACTGCTTGAGGAGGCGGAACGCAAGGTCGAGATTCTGCTGGCCGATAAAGAGGGAAAAAAGAGTTTGCAGCCTTTTTCGGAGCGTCCGGGGCGGGGGCGGCCGGGCAACGGCCCCCATGATGAAGAAGATGACGAGGATGACGAAGAGGAAGAGTCCGGTGATGATGACAACGGCGGGGACGCCGGAAAACGTGATGATGAGGACGACTCCGATGGGGACAATGGCGGCGGCCGGAGAAACCGGTGAAGCGTAAACCGTTGCGCCAGGGAGCGGTCGCGATGCTGGGCGCCGGCCGGTCAGCTCGCACCCCCCCCGCTCCCGCGGTCGTGCGCCTTGATCAACTGTTGGTGGAACGGGGCTGTGCCGCCAGCCGGGAGCAGGCCCGGCGGCTGGTCATGGGCGGTGTGGTGCGGGTGGCTGATCGGGTCATCGACAAACCGGGCACTCGCATTGCGACCGATGCGGCCCTCGAAGTACAGGGCACACTGCGGTACGTCGGCCGCGGCGGGGTTAAATTGGAAGGGGCGTTGACGGCATTCGGTGTTCCGATCGCCGGTCGGGTGGCGATGGACGTGGGCGCTTCCACGGGCGGGTTTACCGACTGCCTGCTCCAGCACGGGGCGAGTCGGGTCTATGCGGTGGATGTCGGCTACGGCCAGTTGGCCTGGTCGCTCCGGCAGGATCCCCGCGTCATCGTGATCGAACGGACGAATATCCGCACGATGGCGCCGGGTACTGTGCCGGAGCGTGTGGGGCTGGTGACGGCGGATCTGTCGTTTATTTCATTGCGTTTGGTGCTGCCCGTGCTGCGATCATGGCTGGCCCACACGGCCGATCTGTTGGTGCTGGTCAAACCGCAGTTTGAAGTCGGGCGCGGCCAGGTGGGGCGGGGCGGCGTGGTCCGCGATCCGTCACTGCGCGAGTCGGCCGTCCGACGGGTGGCCGCGGCCGCCGAGGAAGCGGGCTATCGCGTGATGGCGAGCGCGCCGAGCGTGTTGCCGGGCCCGAAAGGCAATCAGGAATATTTTCTATGGTTGGTTTATTCAAGTCAGGGGGAGAATCCGACTCTCCCCTTGACAACCCCCATCGGATGTACATAAAGAGAGGAGAGCGTTTGTGAGGGTCTTAGTGACGGGTGGCGCGGGATTCATCGGTTCCCATTTGGTGGACCGGCTGGTCGAAGAAAATCACGACGTCTCGGTGGTGGACGACCTGTCCACGGGCAAGCGCAAGCGGGTCAATCCGAAGGCGCATTTTTACAAGGCCGATATTCTGAGCACGAAGCTGGAGCGGGTGTTCAAGAAAGAGCGGCCGGAGATCATCAGCCATCACGCGGCCCAGATCAACGTCCGCCGGTCGGTCAAAGATCCCCTCTTTGACGCCCAGGTCAACATTCTGGGGCTGCTCAACGTGCTGCAATTATCGGTCAAATACGGGGTCCGGCGCGTGGTGTTCGCCTCGTCTGGCGGCGCCGTCTACGGCGAGCAGCAGATCTTTCCCGCCACCGAAGAACATGCCGCCCATCCGCTAAGTCCCTATGGTGTGAGTAAGCTGGCCGGCGAGCATTTTCTGTACTATTTCAGGCAAAGCTCTGGGCTGGCGACGGCGAGCCTTCGGTACAGCAACGTCTACGGCCCTCGGCAGGATCCCTTCGGGGAAGCGGGCGTCGTGGCGATTTTCACGCAAAAACTGCTGCGGGGCGAGCCGCCGCTGATCAATGGCACCGGCCGGCAGACGCGTGATTTTATCTTTGTCGACGATATCGTGGACGCCAACATGGCCGTCCTGCACAGCGGGCAGGAGGGGGTGTTCAACGTCGGGACGGGGTGCGAGACGTCGGTGAATGATCTCTGCGCCTTGCTGAAGCGGGTGGTGGGGGTGGATGTGCGTGAGCAGCATGGGCCGGAGACCTCTGGCGAAGTCGCGCGCAGTTGCCTTGACGCCTCGCGACTGCGAAAAGCGACCGACTGGGCGCCCAAGACATCTCTGGAAGAGGGGCTTCGGCGTACGACGGATTACTTCAGGCAATTGCTGACGTAGCACATGGCGGTGTGTCTTGACAGACCGGGAGGGCGTGGTATGATGTCGTCGATGGCTCGACGATCCAGCCGGGGGTGTGGCCTGTGGCGTGGACGATCGCTGTGCCTCCTTGGCATTGCAACCGTCATGATGACCGGCTGCCTGGCCAGCCGGGAAAGCCGACTGGCCGATCAACTCGGCACCGCGGGGAATTGGGACGGGGCCGTAATCCTGTACGAGGCTGCCGCCAAGCGTGCCCCTGATGACCCCGCGCTGCGCCGGCAGCTTGATCAGGCCCGGCTCAAGGCGGCCAACATCCATTACGAGCGGGGCCGGGTGCTCTTGAAAGACCACCAGGTCGAGCCGGCCCTCGACGAGTTCAAGCGGGCCCTGTCGTTTGATCCCTCCAAGCCGGAACACCGAGCCGCGTTTGATGAGGCGATGCAGGCCCGGCAGGCCGAGGTCGGGGTGGCCTCCGGTCGTCAGTTGATGAAGGCCGGCCGTCTGGACGAGGCGCTGGCCGAATTCGAGGCGGCGCTGGAGAAAGACCCGTCGCTGATCGAAGCGCAGCAGGCGGTCATGCAGCTCGCCGACCGAAAGCGATCAGCCAACTTGGCGGAAGGGCTGGCCCTGAGTTCGAAGGAACCGATCACGATCAAATTTCAGGGTGCCCGCCTGAAAGAAGTCTTCGAACTGCTGTCCAAAAGCTACGGCATCAATATTTTATTCGACCGCGACGTCCGTGACGACCCGGTCACCGTCTTTCTCAAAGACGCCTCGTTCCCGCAGGCGCTGAACCTGATTCTGGCCACCAACAATCTGTTCATGAAGCGCATCAATGACAAGACGATTCTTGTTGCGCCGAAAACCAAGGCCAAAGCCAATCAATATGAAGACCTGCAGATCCGCACGTTCTACATGTCGGTGGTCCAGGCGAAGGAGATGGTCAACCTGTTGCGAACGATGCTCGATACGCGACGCGTCTTCGTGAACAACGATTTGAACGCCATCGTCATGCGGGATACGACCGACAAGCTCGATCTGGCGGCCAAGATCATCGCGGCGAACGACCGTCCGGTGGCTGAGGTGATGTTTGATGTTGAGATCATCGAAGTCGACCGGACGAAATTGTTCACCTATGGCTGGGAGCTGTCGAGCAATAGCGTCTCGGCCGGAGTCGGGCCCACCCTTGACTCCGTTGGCAAGGCGTTGAGCCTGAACCAGATCAGCAAGTTGACGCGGGGCAACGTCTTTCTGACGCTGCCCACGGTGGTGGTGGATCTGATCAAAAGCGACTCCGATGCCCAGACACTGGCCAACCCCCGGATGCGGGTGCTCAACGGCGGCACGGCCAAAATCAACGTGGGCGACAAGGTGCCGATCCTGCTCAGCTCCTCCAGTTCGACGGGGACGACCTCGAACACGATTGGCGGGACGACCACCGTCACCTCGACCGATTTCAAAGACGTCGGCATCAAGCTGAGTCTCGAACCGACCATCTACCTGAACAACGACGTCCGGATGAAGCTCAATCTGGAAATCACGTCGCTGGGCGAGTTTGTTAAGGATGTCGGTCAGTTCAAGTTCGGCAACCGCACAGCCGAGACCACGCTCAACGTCCATGACGGCGAAACGGTTGTCATCGGAGGACTGATCCGCGACGAGGATCGGACGGCCGTGAACAAGATTCCCGGGCTGGGCGATATCCCGATCCTTGGCAAGCTCTTTTCCCATACCAGTCAGCAGAAGGTGAAGACCGACATCATCCTGACCATCACGCCTCACGTGGTCCGCCGGCTGGAGCCGCCGGGCGATGACCTGCTCGCCTTCTGGTCGGGGACGGAAGAGGCCTATTCGACAACCCAGCTCTTTTCGGGATTGGCGTTCGGCGGTTCCTCAGGCACGTCAGGCGGTGATTCAGGCGAGTTTGTCCCGCCGCCGCCGATGCCGGATCTGCCGCCGGATCAACCGCCACCGGCCTTCCAGGAGGCGCCGGTGCCGGTGCCGCCGATTCCGCCCCCGCCGGTCAGACCCCCCCCGCCGGTCCCTGCGGGCGCCTACCTGCCCGAACTGCCTCCGCCTGCAGCCAGCGCGGTGCTGCGTGTGGCGCCGGCACAACTTTCGGTGGCCGAACGCGAGCCGGTGACCATGGTGGTCCGGGCCGATGAGGTTTCGGGGCTGTCCGAGGCGGAGTTTGTCGTGGCCTACGATCCCGCCGTGCTGGAATTTGATCACGCGATCGAAGGCGGCCTCTTGAGCCAGGAGGGATGGGCGACGTCGTTCTCGGCGATTCCCAACCCCGAGCTCGGCCAGATTGATCTTCGCATCACCCGTCTGTCGGACGTGCACGGCGCGCAAGGTTCGGGGGCGCTCTGCACCTTGATCTTTCGAAGCAAGACGCCGGGCGCCTCGTCGGTGACGGTGGTGCCGGGCGCATTTACCGGCCCCGACCATGCGGCGGTATCGGTGACGGCCCGCCGCGGGGTCGTTGTTGTTCGGTAGTTGTGTGCGCACTCCTTCCGTGGGAAGAGCGGTCCGCCGACCGGTGTCCGACCGCTGCGCCCGCGTGGACTGAGCGGACGGGTTCCCCGCGGGCGGGATGATCGATCGACGGTGGCAACGCTGGAGCAGGGCGCGTCGAGTGGGGTATCCGTTTTGTTCCAGTTCTCCGGCCGTTCGACCCGTCGCGGCGGGCCGGGGTTTCACCCTCCTTGAGTTGATGGTGACGCTGGCGATTCTGCTCGTGCTCGCCGCGGTGGCCATGCCATTGGTCAAAATGAACACCAGGCGTGCGCGGGAACTCGAACTGCGCCAGCAATTGCGCACCGTCCGTTTGGCCATCGACCAGTTTCACCTGGATTGGAACCGGGCCGGCAACCAACTGCTTGGGGAGTTGTGCAAGGCGAATCAACTCACCTGCAAGGAGGTCAGCAGCGATTTCGGCTATCCGAAGAAGCTGGAGACGCTGCTGGAAGTCAAATTAAGCGGGGCGCAAGCCACGGTAAGCAAGCTGGACGTCAAACGCTATCTGCGCAAGGTTCCCCTTGATCCGATGACCCAGTCGCTTGACTGGGGCCTGCGTTGCTACCGCGACGACCCCGACGCGTCATCCTGGTGCGGGGACGACGTCTATGATCTGTACACCACCAGCCAGGAGACGGCGTTGGACGACACCCCGTATCGAACGTGGTGACCGGCGCCGACAGCCTATAGGAGGAGCGCACACATGCCGACCGTTCAGCAGTTGGAGCAACGCCTGAATCGCTTGACCCGCACACTGGCCGCCGG
>JBGPIL010000096.1:0-8313 GCA_041484905.1 Nitrospiria bacterium | reverse complement strand
GGCGGGGACGGCCACAGGCATCGTCTTTGAAGCCGCCAGCGGCCATGCGTTGCTCAATGCGATTCGGCTGGCGCTGGAGTTGTATCGCCAACGATCGGTCTGGTCCCGGATGATCCAGTCGGCGATGGCGGCCGATTTTTCCTGGGATCGGTCGGCGAAGGACTATGTGGCGCTCTACGAACGGGCGATCAAGGCGGCGGGGCCATGACGGACTCCTCGGCGCTCTTCTCCCGGCCGGATCGATGCACGGCCGTGCTGGGCTCATACGAAGCGCTGGTGCGACGGGAGGCGGCGGCGCTCGAGAAGATCAATGTTGCGCAACGGCTGTGGGCGAAGGATGCCACGTTATGGAGCGCTGATGGTGCCGTGCAGCAGAAGATTGCACAACGGCTGGGCTGGTTGACCGTGCCGGAGGCCATGACTGCGCACGCCGGGGACCTCACGGCGTGGGCCGCTTCGGTGGCCTCGTCAGGTGTTGCCGATATTGTCTTGCTGGGGATGGGCGGCAGCAGCCTCTGCCCGGAGGTCTGCCGGCGGATTATCGGCGTAGCTAAGGGCGCTCCCAATCTGACGGTGCTGGACACCACCGATCCTTCAACCATTCTCCAGGTGGAGCGACGGTTGGATCTTCGACGCACGCTCTTTCTCGTGGCGAGCAAGTCGGGCGGCACGATCGAGGTTGACGCGCTGTGCCGCTATTTTGCGGAGAAGGTGCGGGCTGTGGCCGGTAAGGCTTGGGGCGGGCATTTTGTCGCGATCACCGATCCCGGGACGCCGTTGGAGCAACAGGCGAAACGTGATGACTATCGCCGCTGTGTTCTCAATCCGGCTGATATCGGCGGCCGGTTTTCCGCGCTCTCCTATTTTGGGCTGGTGCCCGTATCATTGATGGGAGTTTCAATAAAGGATTTTCTTGCGCGTTCGACACAGATGATGCAATTGTGCCAGGCGCATGATGTCGAGCGCAATCCCGGCGTCTGGCTGGGGCTATTGCTGGGTGTCCTGGCCAAGGCCGGCCGGGACAAGGTGACCTTGTTGCCGTCGCCCGCCCTTCGCGGCTTGGGGTTGTGGGTGGAACAGTTGGTGGCCGAAAGCACGGGCAAGGAGGGCAAAGGGCTGGTGCCGATCGATGGCGAACGGGCCGGAGCACCGGAGGCGTACGGCGCGGACCGCCTGTTTATCTCGTTCGAGATGCAGGGAGAAGCCGATACAGCCCACCAGGCGCAGCTCAAGGCGCTCTGTCGCGCGGGCCATCCGCTGGTCCGACTCGGGTTTCGGGATTCGCTTGATCTGGCCGGCGAATTTTTCCGGTGGGAAGTGGCGACGGCGGTGGCCGGACTGGTGCTGGGCGTAAATCCGTTCGATGAGCCGAACGTGACCGAGAGCAAGGAGTATACGCGGCGGCTGCTCGCCCACACGACGAACGCGGGCGATGCGCCGGCGCCACAGGAGGGGCTGGTCGAGCAGGGGCTGCGGTTGTTTGTGCCGTCCGGCCGGGTGACCGGCGGTTCGTTGAAAGACGCTGTGTGGAACTTTTTTCGCCAGGCCGGTCCGACCGATTATGTGGCGCTGCTCGCCTATCTGCCTCAGTCCGATGCGCATGATGCGGCGTTGCAGACGATCAGGCGGGTGATCGGCGATCGGTTGCACGTTGCGACCACCGTCGGTTACGGGCCGCGCTATTTGCACTCGACCGGTCAGTTGCACAAAGGGGGAGACGGCCGCGGCCTGTTTCTCCTGATCACATCGGATGAGCGCGAGGATGCGCCGGTGCCCGGCCGGCCCTATTCATTCGGCGTGTTGAAGCGGGCGCAGGCGTTGGGCGATGAAGCGGCGCTGGCCAAGCGGGGCCGGCGGGTGCTGCGGTTGCATCTGGGCGCCGATGTGACGGGCGATCTGGACCGGGCTGCGGGGTTGATTAGATCGGGGGGAGAGAGCCGCTTTCTCCCCCCGCTCCCCCCATCGGATGTACGATTGTGAACGCTGCGTAGGGGCGATAATGAAATGGGAACAGATTTTTTTCTTGACTTGCCCTGTGCTCTCCGGCATGACAGCCGGCATGGCCCGCCAGCCCCGCCTCGTCTTGGCTGACTGGCCGCACCACGTCACCCAGCGCGGTTATCAGAAAATAAATCTGTCCCCATCTTTTTGATATCTGTAGAATATTGGAGCAAAGTGGCAAATGAAGACCCTAATATTGTTGACCCTTGTTGCGGCTATAAGTTCGTCTGGTTGTGATAGCGGTTTGCCAGATTATGCGGTAAAGAAGGTAAAGATAAAAGCAGAAGACTGTATCCCTCCTCATAATCCATACAATGACGGTGGTGGCCACGACGCTGGCTTTAATTGGGCCAGTGACAATGGGGGCGACTGTAATGGCAATTCTGACTCTTTTAACGAAGGTTGCGAAGAGCATTACAGGCAGTTGAACGAATATAACGAGTGTATTGCCAATAGCCACAAGTAACGATAGAGCTGGCATAACAACGGTTTCCACGCGGACGCGGAAAAATCCCAGTGCCAGTGAAACCGACCGTTAGGTGCAGCCGCGACACGCGAGTAGGAGACCGCGGAGATGAGCATCTTGTCTGACATCCAGCAGAAACTGCGGGCATCAGCCAGTGTGGCTCGAATCTCCGACATTCCTGGATTTCCGTTCCCTGGCCATGCTGCACTGAAAGCAGCTGTTGCTGGACGCGAACCGGAAGCTGGTGGAAATTTTCGAGCAGAAGATTCAGGCTAAGTTAACGGAGATTTGGGGATCGGCATGGTTTGGGGTAGAATAGTCGTGCTGGTGGTACGAGAAAGACGGTTTGTGACTGGATGCGAACGGGGGGACTCACATGGCCAAGACAGTGGACAAACTCGCGGCGGAGATTCATGATCTGCCGGACGTAGAGAAATTGCGGCTGGTGGATGCCATCCTGATGGACTTGGACAAGCCGGACCCGGAGATCGACCGGGTATGGGCGGAGGAGGCGCGCAAGCGCTGGGCGGCCTACAAAGCGGGCCGGGTTCCAACGGTACCCTATGAGACCGTCATGGCCAAGCATCGCCGCTCGTGAAGCTACGTTTTCTTACCTTAGCCCAGCGGGAGCTTGATGACGCGGTGGCCTGGTACAACGAACAGGCGGCAGGGTCGGGGCAGGAGTTTCTTGACGAATTGGACCGGGTTGCTCGGCGAGCCGTGACGTTCCCAATGTCCTGCCCTGAAATCGAGCCGGGGTTACGTCGCTGTCTGTTGGCCCGTTTTCCGTACGGTTTGATCTATGGTGTGGACGGGGAAACGCTCGTCGTCGTCGCCGTGGCACACCTGCATCGCGAGCCCCGCTACTGGGTGGGTCGCATTTAAATGTAAAGAAACGTTGGACTCACTACACTACCCGTAACCATACCGCTCCAGACTTTCCTCGCCAAACCCGAAATGGTGGGCGATTTCATGAACCACCGTGATCTCGATCTCGCGGGTCAGCTCGTCCCGGGTCGGAAAATCCTGCTCCAGCGGACCTTGATAGAGGACGATCATGTCCGGCAGCGCGCCGGTGTCGTGGGCGCTCCGCTCCGTGAGCGGCGTGCCGCGGTACAGCCCGTAGACGACGTCGTCGGGATCGCCGTAGATGTCGGCCATTTCCTGCGGGTCCGGCCAGGGTTCGATGACGATGGCGACGTTGCCGAGCGCGGCACGAAATTCTTCCGGGATGCGGGCCAGGGCCTGATGCACGATCGCCTCGAATTCCCTGCGCCGCATTGGTGCGCTCCGGTCGGGTGGGAGGGGATTACGGCGAGAGAGAAGGGGAGCGCCCCGTCGTGGTTGGGGCGATCGGCCGGCGCCACATGCGCGTGCGGAGCATGTGCCATCCGATGAAGACCACCAGCACGGCACTGACCGCATGCGGGGCGCGAATGGGTCCAATCATCAGATCTTCGGCCCGGAACAGGCTGACGATCGACCGGTCGATGGAGTAGAGCACCAGATAGCTCAAAAAGAGAAAGCCGTCCTGAAACGGGCGCCTTCGAATCGACCAGAGGAGCGCAAAGATCAGCAGGTTCAGTCCCAGCTCATAGAGCATGGCGGGATGCACGGGCACCTGGCCGAATTGCATGCCGGCCGGGCTCTCGGGCGGGAAGATGATTCCCCACGGCATCGACGTCGGCAGGCCATGGATCTCACCGTTCATGAAATTACCAAATCGGCCAAAGGCCTGTCCCAGGATGATGCTTGGCGCGCCGGCGTCGGCCAGTTGCCAGAACGGGATCCGATGGCGCGTGACATACCACCACGCCGCCAGCGAGCCGCCGATCAGGCCGCCGTGAATCGCCAGCCCGCCGTGCCAGATGGCCGGGATTTCCATCGGGTTGCTGCCATAGTAGGGCCAGTTAAACGCCACATAATAGATGCGGGCGCCGAGAATGCCGCTCAGGTAGACGAGAGCCAGAAAATCCCACCCTTGCTCGTCAGAAAGCGGGATGCCTTTGCGCCGGATTTCTCTGCCCAACAGCCAGCCGCCGATGAAAAAAGCGAGCACGTACATGAGGCCGTACCAGCGGATGGCGATGGGGCCGATTTGGATGGCGATCGGATGCACGAGCGCTACCTTAACAGAATGAGCCGTGCGGCGGCAACGGGGCGTTGCATCTCTTGGCGGTTTCCGGGTACAATTTTATCGGACATGCCGTGGCATGGTCCAGGATATTGTGATGACCCACTCACCCAAACCACCCAAAGCCGGCAAGCCCGACCCCGCGCCGAAGCCGCCGCCTGGATCGAAAAATCCGGCGCCAGCGGAGCCGCCTGCCGGTCAAAAAGAGCAAGCGAAGACGGAGAAAAAACCGTCATTGGATAAGTTGGGGGATAAGTTGGGGGATAAGAAAGTGGGCGGGCGGATTGAAATTCCTCTGATCTCAACACCGAATGACCAGGTGGAAATGGAGCAGGAGATGGAAGACCTTTTTAATGAGGAGAAGGTCAAGCATCATCACGGCGGGAGCGAGCCCGAGCGCGATTGATCCTTTGGCACGGGCGGCACGAGCCCCGCTGACGAGTTGACGCTATCTCAGGGTTCCACTTTCCGGGTTGCGCCCCGGGGTTTCATCCCGGCCAGGATTGCCAGAAATTCCTTCCCCACGATTGAAAAACGCCACGGCGACAGCCGTTGCCCGACCGCGTGATCGTCAGGCGGTTCCAGCCTCACCAGACTCTCCATGACGGCATTGCTGCACAACAACCCCGGACTCAACTTCAGCCGCTCGGCGTGTTGTTGACGCACCGCTTTGAGCTGGTGGAGTCCCTCGTCCTGGGCCGTCGTCAGGGGCGTGTAGGGTGATCGCGCCCGGGCCGGCCACTGTGCCGGCGGGAGCGACTGCGCCCGGCGGATCGCCTCCAATAGCTGTTCGCTGTTCGATTCGATCAGGCGTCGTGGCATCCCCTTGATGACGGACAAGGCGCCGATGTCGGCCGGCTGCCGCTGGGCCACCTCCAGCAGCGCGTCGGGTGAGAGGATCCGGAATGGCGCGCGATCCTCCGCGCGGGCCAGCGTGTCACGCACTTCGAGCAACGCCTGCAGCACGGCCCATTGCTGGGGCGTCAATCGTCCGGCTCCCTTGACGGCAAAGCAGGAGGGCGCGGCTCGTTCCCCGGCTTCCAGGGTGACGAGCCGGTCGCACTCTTCGCGCAGCCAGGACCGTCGGCCCTGTTCTTCCAATGCCCGTGCGAGCGTGTCGCGGAGCGGCAGCAAATAGGCGGTGTCCTCCGCGGCATACCGAAGCATCTCCGGCGACAGGGGGCGCCGGGTCCAATCGGCTTTCTGAAAACGCTTGTCCAGCGTGACGGTGAAGTAGCGTTGCGCCAGCGCCCCCAGGCCGAAGGCCTCCAGGCCGATCAACTGGGCGGCGATCATTGTATCGAAGAGATTGGTAAATTTGACGCCGTAGTCCCGGCCAAGAATGCGAACATCGTAGTCGGCGCCGTGCAGGATTTTTTCAATGGCGGGATCGGCAAAGAGCGGCAGCAGCGGGTCCAGCCGGTCCAGTTGGAGCAGGTCGAGCAGGATCGTGCGAGCCGGCGTGGCGATTTGCAGCAGGCAGACCCGTTCCTCATAGTGATGGAAACTGTCCGCTTCTGAATCGAGCGAGAGGCGCGGTTCGCGGGACAACTCGGCCGCGAGCGCGGGCAGGGCCGCCTGTGTATCGATGAGCTGGACGGTATCGAGGGATGGGGAGCGCATGGGCGGCCGGTGTGATGCCCATTGTGACAAAATCGCCGGCAAGTCTCAAGTAGCATCGTCAGAAAAAGCGGTTGTCTAACGGCCGGGGTTTCTGGTACGCTAGCGACGAGTTTATCGCAGTCGGTATGGCGAGGCCGGTATAATACTACAAGACACGGTCCAGCCGGGTCAGAGGAGACCCCGCCAGGGGACACCAAAGGACAAATGAGCGCGAAGAAGTCACGCAAGCCGAAGCAGGAACCGCCGAAGATCGGCCGGAAAATTCCGGCGACGATGGCGACCCAGCATCCCGATCACGCCAACGTCCCCTTCTGGAAACGCAACGGCGATGCGTTTGTCCACGCCCAGGAGGAGGTGGAGGAATGTTTCGGCGCGTTCAAGGAGCTTGACTGCGAAGAGTATATGTGGGATTGGGAGGGGAAATATGTCGATGAGGCGGTGATCGACAAGCTCTTCTCCAATCATTTCGAGTTTTTTTCCAATACACACATCGGGCGCGACGTCTTTCTCACCTTCCGGCTGCCGAACATCTGGCTGGAGAAGGGCTATCGGCTTGCCCGCGCCTACATGGGCATCCTCACGTTCGAAGATCTCTCCCGCGATTTGGGTTACGCCACCCCGCCGGTCTTCGAGGTGATTCTGCCGATGACGGATGAAGCGGAAAAACTCATCCATCTGCAGCGGACGTTTGACCAGGTGGCGAAGCTCAAATCAAAGGTCTTCAGCCAGGAACATGAGTTCGGCCGCCTGCGGGTGATTCCGCTCATCGAGGGGGTGCAGGAGCTGACCGCGACTCGAAAAATTTTGGACGATTATGTGGTGCTGTACGAGAAAGAGTATGGCGAGCGGCTGGATTACCTGCGCCCCTTTGTGGCCCGGTCCGACCCCTCGCTCAATAACGGGTTGATCGCGGCGACCGTGGCCGCCAAGGTGGCCCTGTCGGAACACTACCGGTTTCAGGATGAGACGGGCATCCCGGTCTATCCGATCATTGGATGCGGCTGCCTGCCCTTCCGCGGCGGTTTGTCGCCCCATCGACTCAAGGAATTTACGGCAGAGTATCGGGGGGTGCGCACCGTGACGGTGCAGTCCGCGTTTCGGTATGATTACGATTATGACGAAGTGAAAAGTGCGATCACCCATCTGAATCACGCCCTGGCCGAAGGGCGGCCGCGTCAGTTTACCGCCAAGCAACTCAAGCAGGGCGAGCAGTTGTGCACGCTCTTTAGCGATGTGTATCAGGGGACGATCGAGCAACTGGCGCCGATGGTCAATGAGGTCGCCCAGGCGATTCCCCAGCGGCGGGAGCGGCTGCTCCATTTCGGGTTGTTCGGCTATGCCCGCGGCGTGCGCGGGATTCGCCTGCCCCGGGCCATCGGCTTTACGGCCGCGCTCTATACGTTCGGCATTCCGCCGGAATTGATCGGGACGGGACGGGGCTTGCGCCTGGCTGAGAAAAACGGACTGCGCGACGAGGTGGAGCTCTTCTACTCGCACCTGCGATCCGACCTGCTGGAGGCGGGCACCTATTTGAACAAGGAAAATCTTCGATTCCTCATCCAACGTTCATCGGCCTGGCAGGATGTGCAGGAGGATATCGACGCGATTGAGGAGTTCCTGGGCGAGGAACTGGGTCCGCGGACGCCGGAACATTATCTGCACCGGAATTTTGCCTCGAACAGTTATTTTCTCTGGCATGCCGGCAAAGATTTCAGCGAACCGGTGCTGCATGCCGCAAAACTTCGCCACAGTCTGGGTTAAAATTTCACTCCGGTGTGTCCTGGTCGGTCGCCCATCGAGCGCCCGTGTGGCTTCGGCAAGGAGCGAACGCCTGATATACGTGCATTGACAAGGTGTTGTGAAATGTTTAGACTAACCTGTTCCGGGCGGCGATCTGGCCCGGGAACCGGGATGTGGTGAAGGGACGATGTTCGAACAGTTGACGACGCGGGTGCAGTCGTGGGTGGAGCGGCTGCGGCGGGGGGGGACGCTTTCCGCCGCGGAGCTCGATGCCTCGCTGGAGCTCCTTCGCGCCACGCTGCTTGACGCGGATGTCCATCACGAGGTGGTCGCGTCGCTGCTCGAGCGG
>JBGPIL010000095.1:0-8317 GCA_041484905.1 Nitrospiria bacterium | reverse complement strand
GGAGACGATATCTCCCCCCTGACAACCCCTCATTGGTTATTTGACTCATACCGTATACTCGAGGGAAAGCCCCTCGATTTTTCCGCTCACATAGAACGTTCGCTCAAGTCGGGGGAGAAGAGCATCTCCCCCTGATTCAAATCAACACGAGCGGATCGACTCCCAGCGCGTTTTAAGAGGCTGTGCTATATTCACACTATATGGTTCACCACGAGGGTTCACCACAAGTGGCCGTGTCAATTCTGGTGGTTGAGGATTCCCGCGCGATGCGCGCGCTTGTTGTGACGACGTTGCGCAGCCTGGGCGACGTGCGCATCGTGGAGGCGGACAACGGCTTCCATGCGCTCAAAGCGCTGCCGGGTTCCCGCTTCGATCTGATCATTACCGATGTCAATCTGCCCGAGATCACCGGATTGGAAATTGTCCGATTTGTCAGGCAGCAACCTGCCTATACCGGCGTGCCGATTCTGATCATTTCCACCCAGCGCTCAGAAGCTGACGTCCGCCGGGGATTGCAATTGGGGGCATCAGCGTATTTGGGCAAGCCCTTTGAGCCCGAACAACTCAAAGCGGCCGTCTGGAAATTGCTGCCCTCCCTCTCACCGCCCTCCTGATGGCGAGGTTCGCATGAGCGCTCCATTGTCCGAAGAATTTCTTCCAGAAGCTGAGGAATTGTTGGACCAAATGGATGCCGATCTGGCCACGCTGGAGCAGACCGGCCTCACTCCTGAACAGATGGCGGATCGACTCAACGCCCTGTTTCGCAGCGCCCATTCGCTCAAAGGCATGGCGGGCATGGCCGGGTTGACCGAGATCTCTAGACTCAGTCACGAAATGGAAGAGTTAATGGATCACCTTCGAATGGGAAGAGTCTCCCCCCAGCCGCCGACGATGGTGTTGATCGGCGAGGGGGTGGCGCTGTTGCGCCGCGGTGTGGCCATGGTGGCCAAACCTGGCGCCCCCGGTCCCCACGGCACCCCTCACGGTACCCCCCACAGGACCAATGACACCACTTTAGTCGAGGAGACCGCGGACTACACCAATCGAATCAAACAAATCGTGACGGCCACGCCCGGATCGACCAGTCCTCCGTTGGCATCGTTGGGCATTCCAGCCCGCCTCGTCGCTGCCCTGACCACCTATGAAGAACACCGCCTGCGTGAAAACCTCCGCATGGGGCGGACGGTGTATGCCGTACGTGTGGATTTCGGTCTCGAAGATTTCGACCGGCAACTCGGTGCGGTGACCGGCCGCCTGCAAGAACGTGGAGAGCTCATTGCCACCGTGCCGCAGATCGGCGAGCCGGAGTCTGCGGAAGGACAAACGATCGGGCCGGGGCGAATCGGTTTTGAATTGGTCATCGGCAGCACACAATCCCGACAGGAACTGGCGGAGGGCGTCGGCCCGACGGTGCAAGTCACGGCGCTGGTTGAAGCCGGCACTGGCGGCATTCGGGAGACCATGACGACACAGCCCGACATCGTGCCCCATGTGCCGCATGCCGGCGAGGCCACGACATCGGTGCGGAGTCTGAGCGATACGGTCAGGGTCGAAATTCATCAATTGGACCATTTGCTCAATATCATGGGCGAACTGGTGCTTCAAAAAGCGGTCCTCTATCAATTGGCCAAGGAACTGCTTGAGCGGGAAGGCTCTTCTGGACTGGCCGGCAGCCTGCTCAAATCGGTGCAGGCGGTTGAACACAAGCTGACGGAACTGCAGGAGGGCTTGGTCGAAGCCAGAATGGTGCCCCTGGGCCAGCTCTTCGACCGGCTCGCGCGCGCGGCCCGCAAGCTGTCCCGTGAACTGGGAAAGTCCGTTGATCTGCGCATGAGCGGAGAAGAGACGCGCCTGGATAAAACCATGGTGGAGGCGATCGCCGATCCCTTGTTGCATTTGCTCCGAAATGCCATGGATCACGGCCTGGAATCGCCGCAGGCCCGGCGCGCGGCCGGCAAACCCGAAGCCGGTCAAATTATGCTCCGCGCGCGACCGCAGGGCGCCAGCGTGATCATCGAGGTGTCTGACGACGGGCAGGGGATTGATCTGCCGCGCGTGCGGGACACGGCGGTGCGCAAGGGGATGGCTGATCCGGACAAAACCTATACGAACGATGCCATCATTGAATTTCTGTTTCAGCCCGGTTTCAGCACCAGTGAACAGGTCAGTGAAATCTCGGGGCGTGGAGTGGGACTGGACGTGGTGGCAAAAAATATTGCCACGTTCAACGGTCTGGTCGATGTCACCACGACCCCGGGCGTGGGGACGACGTTTTCAATCACCCTGCCGATCACGCTGGTGATCATCCGGGCCCTGCTGGTTCGGGCCGGGGCCGAGCTGTTTGCCGTGCCACTCAGCACCGTTGCGGAAACACTCTTGGGCCGATCGACGGACATTCGCACCGTCGAAGGCGCCGAGATGATCGCCTTGCGAGGTCGCACCCTTCCGTTGCTCAGGCTTCGGGAGCATTTTGCCTGTGCGCCGTCGACCCAGGCTCAAGAGGACGACCTGTACATTGTCGTGGTCGGTTCCGCGGAAAGCCGTCTGGGCCTCGTGGTGGAGGCAATTGAGGGGCAACAGGAAATCGTCATTAAGACCATCGGTGAACTGCTGCACGGCCTGATTTCCGGCGTGGCCGGCGCAGCTGAACTGGGCAACCGCCGGATGATCCTGGTCCTCGATGTTCCGGCCTTGCTGGCCGAGGCGTCGCAACGGGTGGTGGCCACCGGGTAGTGACAATTTTTGTGCTCCATCGGTCACCGTATGTCGGCAGTGTCCGTATTTCATCCAGTTATCTAGCAGGCAAATTTTAATTAACACAATGATATAAAAGAGAAATTAGATATTTCCCGTCCTCATTCTTCGTGCCGGCTGACCGAAGAAGACTGGCACATCAGTTGCATTATATACACAATGGCACATAGCTGTACCTTGTTAAAAAATGATTCATCGACGAACGAGCCGGCGCCATGCGCAATGACTATGAGTTGAAAAGCAAAGGGACCTCACAACACCCCCATCCCTTTGGGGCGAAAGAGGTCTGTCAAGCCGTCGGAATCTCACACCGGCAGCTCGACTATTGGGTGCTGATCGGAGTCGTCACACCCCACCTCGAACGGCATGGGGCGAAGCTCTTCCGGCGATTCAGCCGGCATGATGTGGCCATTCTTCAACGGATCAAAAAATTGATTGATGAAGGGGTCGTCGTGAGCCGCGCCTCGGAACGGGTTCATCGTGAAATGGGACGGGAGATGGCCACGGCCGGGGACGCCGCGAGAAGTGGCGGCTCGGCAGCTTCGTCAACGGGCACGGATGGTCATGGAACCGGGACGGATGCCTCGTAGACCTCCGACGGGATGCGATGTGAGACATGAACGGTGAGATCGAAGCGGCGGGAGCAAAATCAGACGGGCCGGGGGGATCGTTGGCGGTGCTCACGGCCGGCCAGTGGCTGGTCTGTCAGATTATGCACGAGCGCTATTTAATTGAGGTCAGGTTGATTAAAGAAATCATTCGTCCGCCGGAGTTGACGACCGTTCCCCGGGGCCCCGCATGGCTGAAGGGGATCTGTTCATTGCGAGGGGTGATCATTGCTGTCATCGATATCGGCAGGCGGCTGGGCATGAACGACTGCCGGCTCACGTCGAAAAGCCGTGTGGTCGTGGTGTCAACGGCCAAGGGTTTGGGGGGGGTGTTGGTGGACGGCGTGCAAGAGTTGATCGAGTTGGACCCGCAGCAGATCGACCCGCCACCGCCATTATTGGCGGCGCCCCATCGGGAACTCTTGTCCGGCATTGTCCATCGAAACGGTTCCACCTATGCCTTGCTTGATCTGGATCGGATCGCGGTTGTTCCTCCTTCGGGGCGGGGGTAGGCATGTTGCACGCGGCGTTGTCGAAGCAGGTGGCCGTCGACCCGTTGGCGCGGTCATTACGAGCCGTGATCGACGGACGGCCGCTCGACCCGCAGGCGCTGACCGCCCTGCCGCCGCAGATTCGCTCGATGCTCTCCGAGATGGCCGAACGGCTGGCGGAGGGACGAAGCGTCAACCGGGCCAAGACGGTCGTGGTCTCCGTGTCGGGTGAATGCCGGGAGGCCGGTCAGGCGCTGCTCGCCATCGGGCAGGCGCAGCAGGAAGTCGAACAACAGAACGGCCAGTGTCTTCGAGAGATTGCGGATCGTCACCGCCTGGCCGCGGAACGGGTTGAACAGCTGTCGGCGTTTATCGAGGTCATGTCGTCGTCCCTCGTTGAATTGGACGGAACCGTCGGCCGCGTCGGGGGCAGTCTGTCCGTCGTCGATCGTTTCATTGATGAATCCTCATCGCAGATTGCCGAAATCGCCGCGGCGTTTCAAGAGATCAACGGCCACGCCGATGACTGGTTGACCCGGGCCACCGAAAACGGGGCCACCGCCGAACAATTGGGAGCCGGTTCACGCACCATCATCGAGCAGGTTCGAGAAGCCGGACGCGCGATGGAGCGCGTTCGGCAGGAAATCGAAGAGCGCGTGGCCGACGGCGCGCTGCACACACACGATTATCTCGAAGCGATCCGGGTCGCCATCGAGCAGTCGTTGCGCGCCATTCACGATCTCCGGGCGCAGTCCGGCGCGATTGGAAAAATTGTGGTCGTCATTGAAGGCATCACCAAGCAGACGAACCTGCTCGCACTGAATGCCGCCATCCTTGCGGCTCAAAGCGGCGCAGAAGGCAAAAGTTTCTCCGTGGTCGCCGATGAAATCAGGATTCTGGCCGATCGGACCGCAAAATCAGCCAAAGAGATCGCCAGTGTCGTTGGATCTGTCCAGGAAGGGGCTGATCGGGCCGGCGAAGCCGTCCAAGGGTGCCGGACACAGATCGACCACGGGTTGCAGCAGTCGATCCAGTCGAATCAGCCATTTGCCGCGATGACCCAGCACGCGAGGCTCTCGCTCGAACTCATCACCAGCGTCGCCCGGTCAATGGAAGAGCAAACAAAGGGCATTCAGTTGTTCAGCCATTCAATCGAGCAAATGACGCGCGGGGTTCAATTTGTGCAACGGGTGGCCACGCAGCACCAGGGAATGGCGATGCGCATCGTCGAGTTGTCGGAACAGGTCAGACATACAGCCGGTCAGCTGCAGCGGTTCAAGGAGGAGCACCTGACGGCGAGCCGGCGCATTCATGAGGCCGTCGAACCGATGACGGAACGAAGCCGGTCGTTGCACCGGACATTGGAGGAGTGCGGCGACCCCATTCTTCGACTCCAGCAGCATGAAACCCGCGTGGCCAAGCAGTCGGCCCAATTGACGGCCTTGAGTGGAGCGTTGCGACAGGTGGCGGCGACCCTGCACATGACGGCCGCACGGTGGGGATTGAACGGCGCCGCATCGGCAGAGCAGGAAGAAGCGATCGAATGAAAGTCATCACGTTTGTCATCGGAACACGGTGGTGTGTGATGCCGGTCCATCATTTGGTGGAGATCCTGCCGGCCCGTGAGTTGCTGCCGCTTCCCCAACTCGCATCAACGGAACTGAACCGGGGGGCGGAACCGGGGCTGGTCACCGTGGGAATCGTGGACTATCGGGGAAAAGCCATCCCGGTCATGCGGCTGCATCTCGAGCCCCGGGTCGGCGATGCTGCGGCGCCGGCCGCGCCCGGCGCCCCCCCGATCAAACAGCGATTGCTGGTGCTGGGCGGTAATCCGCCCGGCGCGTTGGAGGTCGGCCGGGTGGACGCCGTCATCGAACTTGATGCAGAGGCCATCCAGCCGCCCGGCGATATTGGATTGCGGGACCATGGTATGGTCTCGGGAGTCTGCCGTCTTCACAACGCCTATGCTTTCGTCATCGACGGCACGGCCGTGAGCGCCGGCCGTGGTGTGGAAAGCCTGTCTACAACATCCCCAGGAATATCCCCAGGAGCGTCCAATGGCTAACGGATTCAGCTGGATTCGGCAGCGCATGGAATACAAACTCATGCTGCTCCTGCTGTTGGTGCTCACCATCGCCCTGTTTTCGGTGTTCGCCTTTTTCTTTAAAAAGATCGAACAGAATATGCTGGCGGCGGAACAGGGGAAATCAGCCCTGTTGGCCTCGACCATTCACGAAACGCTTGATAAGGACATGGTGCAGTTTCGGGCCGATCTGGTGCGCCACCTCATTACAGACCTTCAGACGCTCGAAGGCGTGATTCGGCTTCAAATTGTCAGGGGCGACGCGCCCTACGTCAAGCGACACGGGGAGGAAAAGGCTTTTGCCGACAGCGCCACGCTGGACGACGTTCGGGGTCGGATCACGGCGGCGTTTAAGGAAGAGTGGATCCACAAGGATCAGACGGACCTGAAGGAAGCGGAAAATATCGCCGGGGAGGTCGATCGGGAGCAATTCCGCCGGTTTTATCAAACGGTCCTGCAACGGCTGAACGATACCTCTCAGCCATTGCCGTCGGAAGATGCCATTCGACGGTACGGCGCGATGGATTACTCGTACCAGGACACCGTCGACGGGAAAAAAGTGCTGACCTATTTGCGTCCGTTGCCGAGTTTTCCTCAATGTTATTTCTGCCACGGGAACACGCACAAACTGCGCGGCATCCTGATGATTACGACCACGCTGGAACCCGCTTACGCGACTTTGAACGTCACGCGACGAAACCTGGCGGTCGCCGGACTGGCAGTGCTCTTGGTGGTCGTCGTCATCATCAAGGTGTCCATAGGACGGTATGTCCTGCGGCCATTGCACGATGCCGTCGACCGGGTGCAGGACATCGCCGAAGGTGAGGGCGATCTGACCAAGCGGCTGGTCGTGTCATCCCAGGATGAAATCGGGTTCTTCGCCGCCTCGTTTAACCAGTTTGTCGACAAACTCAACGGCATCATGACCCGGGTGGCAAGAACCGGCAAACAGGTGATCGAAACGACGAGCGAAATCGTCCGGGGAACGGAACGCATCGAAAACGGCGCCAGGGTGCAGACCGATGCGGCCCAGACGACCTCGCGGTCCGTGAAGGAGATCAGCGGGTCAATTAAAAATGTGAGCGAACGCGCGTACCAGTTGTCGAGCCTGGCCCAGGAGAGCACGGCGGCCGTGCTGGAAATGTCGACCTCGATCGATGGCATCGCGGCCGAGGCCACCACGCTGCTGTCCTCGGTGGAGGAAGCGGTGGCCTCCATTCTCAGGGTCTCGTCTTCTTCGAGGGAGATCAATGAAAACGTGGTGCTGTTGTCGGCCTCGGCTGAGGAGACCGCGGCGTCAATGTCGCAGATGGACGCGTCGATCAAACAGATCCGCGGCAACACCCACGAGACCGTCGAATTTTCCAAGCAAGTGATCGAGGACGCCGAACGGGGCAATCTCGCGGTGGAGCAGACGATCGATGGAATCGATCGGATCCGGCAATATGCACAACAGGTCTCTGAAGTCATCGGCACCCTGCAGCAGCGTATCGGCCAGATCGGGAAAATCGTGGCGGTCATCGATGAGGTGGCGGAGCAAACGAATTTGCTTGCATTGAACGCCGCCATCATTGCCGCACAGGCCGGCGAGCACGGGAAAGGGTTCGCCGTGGTGGCGAATGAAATCAAGGAACTGGCTGAACGGACGGCCAGTTCAACCCAGGAGATTCACGACATCATTCGCGGGCTTCAGGAAGAGGGGCAGAATGCCGTCAAACTGATCATCGGCGGGTCTGAACGCGTCGATGAGGGCGTGCAGCGGTCCCAGCAGGCCCGGGAAGCCCTGAAGAAGATTTTTTCCAATTCCGAGCAGGCGACCCAGCGAATCCGCCAGATTGCCTCGTCGACCGACGAGCAGGCGCGGGCGGTGGTGACGGTGACGGACGCGATGCGCAAGGTCAACGAGATGGTCCAGCAGATTGCCACCGCGACCAACGAGCAGAGTCGCGATTCAAACCTGCTCATTGAAGCCACCGAACATATGAAGGAAATCGCGCAGAAGGTGAAAGTCGCCACGACCCAGCAGGCACAGGGCAACAAGCAGATCAATCAACTCGTTGAAAAGGTGAGCACCGAAGCGGACGCGATCGCGCAGGCCACTCAACATCAGATCACCCAGAGCGAAGAAATCGTTGAAGCCATCGCCCTGATTCAGCGGGTCGCCACGGAGAACGTCGAGACGCTCAGCCGCGTCGGCGAAGCCATCAAGCAACTGGTCGAGCAGGCGAGCCTTTTGGATCGGGAACTGGCCCGGTTCAAACTGCAGCACACCGATCATCGCACGGTCAAGGGAGCGGGGTGACCATGCCGTTGAGCTGCCCGCAGTGTCAGAGCGTCCTGGACACGCCCGTGGACCTGCAGCACGGTGTGGAGGAATTCCT
>JBGPIL010000094.1:0-8364 GCA_041484905.1 Nitrospiria bacterium | reverse complement strand
GTAATCGTAGTCGTTGCTAATGCTGGTCAACGCGGCCGTATCGGTGTTGAGCGAGATCGCCGCCAGCGCCGGCCGGTCCCGGTGAAAGCGGTTGACGAATTCGGCCGCCAGATGGGTCGCATCGCAGGCGCTGCCGCCGTTGCCGAAAAAGAGGAGCTTGTGGCCTTTTTTGAGCGCGGCGACCCACCGCTTGGCCACGTCGGCAATCATGGTGTGATGCTGCTCGGCAAATTTGAGCTTAACCTGGCCGCTCTCTTCGAAGGTCTGGTGGATACGGTCGAGATTCATGGAGTTTGGCAATCTTAGCGAGGCAAGGGGGGGAGAGTCAAGACAACCAGAGCTAAGACAATGCAACCAGGGCGTGATGGTTCACCGGCACGGACTCACCTGCGCTTGTGGTGCTCGGTGGTCCTCCGCTCTCGACCGGCCCTGCATCGAAACCAGCTGTGGGGCCGGCCTCCGAGAGGGCACGGTTCACCCTCCCGCCCTGGTTGCCTGTGGGGTGGGGGGAGGAAAAAATAAAGGCCAAAGCCGATTCATCGGCACGGGCTTGGCTGCCAGGTCAATCAGAACCATTGAACTGGCAGCCTCCGAGAGGGCACTCCTCCCCGGTGACAGCCTGGTTGCTTGACGGGGGAGGAGAGAGGTAAAAGAACAAAAGATAGAGAACAGGGCTCCGAGACGACACTCCTCACTGGCCCCACCCTGATTGCCTGTGGGGGGAGAGAGGTGGAAAGAATAAGACAGAGGTGACCGTGGCGTTGTAAAGAGAGCTGGCCGGTTCATGGGCTTGACAAATCGTACGTATTTGAGTACGCTATGACACGAGGTGGCCACGATGACGACACTCACAGCCAGCGCGGCCAGGGCCAAACTGTACAAGCTTCTGGATCAGGCCGCTTCGTCGCACGAGCCGGTCCAGATCACCGGCAAGCGGGCGAATGCCGTCCTCATTTCGGAAGACGACTGGCGGGCCATTCAGGAAACCCTCTATCTGCTCTCAATTCCTGGGATGCGGGCATCGATTCGGAAGGGGCTCAAAACTCCGGTCAAGAAGTGCGCCACTAAGCTCTCGTGGTAGCCTGGACACTTGTCTATACACGCCAAGCGCAGAAAGACGCGAAAAAACTTACCGCGTCCGGCCTCCGCCACAAAGCGGAACTCCTGCTGGAGATCGTAAAGCGCAGTCCGTTCCAGACCCCGCCGCCATTTGAGAAGCTTGTCGGTGATCTGGCCGGGGCCTACTCGCGGCGAATCAACGTCCATCACCGCCTGGTCTATCACGTGCTGCCGGCCGGCAACACTGTAAAGATCATCCGGATGTGGACGCATTATGAATAGATGCGCCGTGCACATCTGGAAATAAACTTTTCTAGATTTCAACCAGGAGGAACAGAATGAGAACGAGCGTGATTGTGGTGGGTGTGTGCGGGGCGGCGTTGATGATCAGCTCAATCGCATTTGCCGGGGATGCGGCGAAGGGGAAGGCGATCTTTGAACAAAAATGCCTGATGTGCCACGGGGCGCAGGGCAAAGGTGACGGGCCGGCGGGCGCGATGATGAACCCCCATCCCGCCAATTTCACCAGTCCGGAAAGCAAGAAGAAGTCCGATGCCGTGTTGCTCCAAGTCATCGAATCGGGCCGCCCCGGCACGCCGATGGCGGGATGGAAGGGCACGCTCTCTCCTCAGCAGATTCAGGACGTGCTGGCGTATGTGCGCAGTCTGGGTCAGTAACGGGCCGAAGGCTGGCGCTATAAATAGGGGACGAAGAGTTTGGTGACGGCGTCCCGCAGCTTGATGGGGAAGGGACGGGCATCCACCTCGGCGAGTGTGGTCGGCCTGGAGCGACGCTGCGCCGCCTCGAAATGGCGCGCGAGCGCGTCGCCGGTGGCGTCGTCGTAAACTTCCAGGTTGAATTCGAAGTTCAATCGGAGACTGCGGGGATCGAGGTTCGATGAGCCGACGAGGGCATAGCCGCGGTCGATCAGCAGATATTTGGTGTGGACGAACGGCGGAGGTTGGTAGAAGACGCGGATATCGTGCTGCAACAGTTGCCACAGGAGCGCCTGCGCGGCCCACGCGACATGGGGCAGATCATTGCGCTGCGGCAGAATGATCTCGACCGTGACGCCCCGGAAGGCCGCGGCGGTCAGCGCGGAGATCAGCGGCGACTCGGGAAGAAAGTAGGGCGTCATGATCCGGATCCGGCTCTTGGCCGCGGAGATGGCGCCGATGATGATCCAGTGGAGTGTTTCGGAGTCGTGATTCGGTCCGTCGCTGATCCCCCGGCAGTAGGCGTCGCCGGCGGCCGCGGGCCGAGGCGGGGGTGACGACGGCTCGGTTTCATCCGTGGCAAAGCGCCAATCCTCCAGAAAGACCTCCTCCATCTGCATGACCGCCGGCCCATCCACTTGAAAGTGCAGGTCGCTCATGCGCCGGGGGTTCGTCTCATTCATCGCCAACTGGCGATCGCTGATGTTCATCCCGCCGGTAAAGCCGGTGGCGGTATCGACGATCAGCAATTTCCGGTGATTCCGCAGGTTGATATGGATGCCCTCGGTCATGGGGAGAAACCAGGCGGCGCGAACCCCGGCTTTTCGAAGACGGCCGGGTGCCGGCGACAGGGAATAGAGCGCGCCCAGCCCGTCCACCAGGACCCGCGCATCGACGCCTCTGGCGGCCGCCGCGCCCAACGCGTTGATGAATTTCTTGCCGGTGGCATCGGTATTGAAAATATAGCTGCACAGATAGACCGACCGGCGGGCCGCGTGGATCGCGCTCAGCATGGCGGGGTAGGCCTCCTCGCCGTTGTGCAGGATGGTCACCCGATTGCCGCCCAGCACCGGCCGATGGGTCACCCGGTCCGAGACGGCGAGCAGGGCGGCCACATTATCTTTCAGGGCGGCGGGCATTTCGGTTTTTTGAATTTGGTAAAACTGACGGATGTGCGGGTCCAGCGCCCAGTGGCCGCGTTGCTGCCACTGTTGCGCCCTGGTGTGGATGCGATTGACGCCGAACAACCAGTAGAGGATTGCGCCGGCCGCGGGATGAAAGACCAGGCAGACGGCCACCCAGCCCAATGCCGACCGGGGGTCGCGCTTATTCAGCAGCGCATGGCCGGCCGAATAGAGGCTGAACAGCGCGGACAGCCCGACCACGACGAGCCAGAGAGGATCTGCGATCTTGATGGGGATCATGTCTTGATGGTCAGGGCGCGCGCGTGGGGTGGTTGAGCAGCGGCCCCAGGAGGGGCAGAAGGCGGTCGACGATGACGCTGTAGCCCTCCGCCGTCGGGTGGATGCCGTCTTCCTGGTTCAACTGGGGTCTGGTTGCGACGCCGTCCAAGAAAAAGGGCATAAGCGTTGCCCCGTAGGTGCGGGCGAGTTCAGGAAAGATGGCGGCGAACTCTTCGGTGTACTCCGGCCCGTAGTTGGGAGGCAGCTTCATCCCGGCCAGGATCACCGGCACTCCGGCCGAGCGCAACCGGTCAAGGATGGCGGCCAGATTGGTCCGGGTCTGTGAAAGCGGCAATCCCCGCAACCCATCGTTGGCGCCGAATTCCACAATGACGATCACCGGCTTATAGGACAGCACCGCGTCGACCCTGCGCACGCCTCCCGCCGTTGTGTCGCCGCTCACGCCGGCGTTGATCACGCGGTGGGGATCGCCCGCCTCGCGCAACCGCCGTTCGAGTTGGGCCGGATAGGCCTCGTCGACCGGAAGCCCCAGCCCTGCCGTCAGGCTGTCGCCGAACGCGACGATCACCGGCCGGCTGTTCTCGTGATCGGATGAAAGAGCCGGTGGCGTGGCGGCGGATATACCCGGAGCGTCCATGAAGAAGAACCAGCAGAGGACGATCACCAACCACATCATGACACCTTTGTGTACGGCGATAGGGGTTCTAGGGGGAGAAGCGCCTCTCCACCTAATTTGAATGCTCTGCACCACGCTAGCGTATAATATCGGCCCATGACCCTTCAAGCGATCACCCCGATTACATGATCAAGGTGCGTAAGCTGTCGATGCGGCTGACCGGAGGAGGGCGGATGGTCACAATTCTGGACGCGATCGATCTTGATGTGCCGCCGGGTCAGTTTGTCGCCGTCATCGGCCCATCCGGCAGCGGCAAGTCGACGCTGTTGGGGCTGATCGCCGGCCTCGACCGGCCGACGTCAGGCTCCGTGGAGCTCAACGGCATCAATCTGAATGGCCTTTCGGAGGATGAGCTGGCGGTGATGCGGGGCCGCGTAGTCGGCATCGTCTTTCAGGCCTATCATCTGATTCCCACGCTGACGGCGCTCGAAAATGTGATGGTGCCGCTGGAGCTGACCGGTGACCGCGATGCCGAAGCGCGGGGACGGGAATGGCTCAAGGCCGTGGGGCTCGACGAGCGGGCCCGTCATTATCCCGCGCAATTGTCGGGCGGCGAGCAGCAGCGGGTGGCGATTGCCCGTGCGTTTGCCTGCCGGCCGCCGATCCTCCTGGCCGACGAGCCGACGGGCAATCTCGATCAGACGACCGGCCGCCTGGTGATCGATCTGTTGATGCGAATACGCAAGGAGCAGGGGACGACGATGGTCCTGGTGACCCATGACGCCGATCTGGCGTCATGGGCTGATCGCGTGATCACACTGGTCGACGGCCGAATCGCGCGCGATCAGCAAGGCACGCCGGCGCCATGACGCCCATGGTCATCACCCGCCGAAATGGCCCGGGGATACGCGTGTTGCTGGCGATGGCCTGGCGGGAAACGCGCGGGAGCTTCCGCCATTTTCTCTTCTTTCTCGCCTGTATTGCCCTGGGCGTCGGCGCCCTCGTTGGTGTGACCGGTTTTTCGGCCGGGCTGGAGCAGACCATTCGCAAAGAGGCGAGGGCGCTGATGGCCGGCGATGTTGAAGTGCGCACGAATCGGCCGCTCAGCGAGGCGGGCGAAGAGCGGCTGGAGAGTCTGCGCGCCCGAGGTGTTCGCCGGACGGCCGTCAGCGAGCTGGTGGCGATGGCCTCCAATCCCAAGACCGGCGACACGCAACTGGTCGAGCTCAAAGCGGTCGAGGAGGGCTATCCCTTTTACGGACTGTTGGCCACGGAACCGGTTGGCGCTGTCGGGACGCTGAATGATCCGAGCACGGCGCTGGTGGAACAGGGGTTGTTGGTCCGGTTGGGGTTGCATGTGAGCGATCGGATCAAGGTGGGCCGGACCGAATTGACGATCACCGGTGTTCTGACCAAGGAGCCGGATCGGATCGCCGGTGCGTTCAGTCTCGGCCCCCGGCTGTTGATTTCACAACGCGCGCTGGCCGCCACGGCGCTGGTGCAGCCGGGCAGCCGGGTGCGCTATCGCGCGCTCCTGCAGCTGCCGGCCGGTCTGAGTGCGACCGATCTGGCCGGGGAGTTGAAGAAGAGCTTTGTTGCGGCCGACGGCGCGGAGGTGAACGCCTATGATGATGCCCAGCCGCGCTTGCGCCGGTTTCTCTCCAACCTGACCACCTATGTGGGCCTGATCGGGTTGATCGCGCTGTTGGTCGGCGGCATCGGTGTGGCCAACAGCGTCCAGGCGTTCATGAGGGAGCGGCTCGACACGCTGGCCATTTTGAAATGCGTGGGGGCCGATTCACGGACGTTGCTGAAGATTTATCTGTTGCAGACGCTGCTGCTCGGCGCGCTGGGCAGCCTGGCGGGCGTTTTGCTCGGTCTGGCGCTGCAGGGGTTGCTGCCCGATCTCATGAGCGGCCTGCTGCCCGTGCGGGTGGAACGGAGCTACGCGCTGATGCCGATGGCGCGGGGCGCGGCGATGGGGTTCTTAACCGCGCTGCTCTTTGCCCTCTGGCCGTTGTTGGGGATCCGCCGTGTGCCGCCGGCCCGGTTGTTCCGCCGGGAGGTGAGCGAGGAAGCGCCCATGACGGGAGGCGATGGCCGGGTCCCGTTATGGAAGCGATCGGGGAATCGATCCGATCGATCGCAATGGATCAGCGCGCTCTTTATCATCACCGCGTTGGCGGCGTTGTTGCTCTGGCAGATCGGGTCGCTCCGGATCGGCGCCGTCTTTCTCGGCGTGTTGACCCTGTCGCTGCTGGTCCTGGGCGGGAGCGCGCGCGCCGTGATGGCGCTGGTTCGGCGGATTGCGCCCCGGTCGCTGGTGCTTAAACAAGGTCTGGCCAATTTGTATCGACCCGGCAGCCAGGCGGCCACGGCCATCCTGTCGGTCGGCGTCGGCGTGACGGTGATCGTGGCGGTGGTCGTCATCGAGGCGAGCCTGATGCGCCAAATTCATGACAATCTGCCGACGGAGGCGCCGAGCTTTTTCTTCATCGATATTCAACGCGACCAACAGGAGGCATTCAAGCGGTTTTTCGCCGGCCGTCATCTGCCGGTGGAGCTGACGCCGATCGCGCGGGCACGCGTGCAGGCTGTCGGCGATCAGACCGTCAGCGCGATGAAGTTGGATGGGCAACCCGACGCCTGGTATTTCCAGCGCGAATATGTGGTGACGGTGCAATCGTCGCTCCCGAAGGGCAATCAGATTGTGGCGGGATCGTGGTGGGGTGCCGGCGCGGCTTCGAGCACGCCGCTTGTTTCGGTCGAACAGGAGGCCGCCGGCCATCTGGGCGTGACGGTGGGTTCGACGCTGACGTTTGATCTGCAGGGGCGTCTGGTCACGGCCACGGTGGCGAGTCTGCGCGAGGTGGACTGGGGCAGTTTGACGACCAATTTTTTCGTGATCTTCTCTCCGGGCGCGCTCGATGAGACGGCGATGACGGCGATCGCGACCGTTCGTGTGCCCCCATCGGAGGATCTGGCGATGCAACGGGCCGTCGTGGCGGCTTTTCCCAACGTGACCGCGATCAATATCCGTCATGTGCTCGATGCCATCGGCGCGGTGCTGACACGCCTCGGCCAGGTGGTCCGCCTCATGGCGTTCTTCACCGTCGGCACCGGTCTGCTGGTCCTGGCCGGGGCGATTGCCACCAGCCGGTATCGCCGGCTTCGGGAGGCGGTGATCCTGAAGACGCTCGGCGCCACGCGCGGTGTGATCATCAGAATCTTCGCCGTGGAATATGGCTGTCTGGGCGCGACGGCTGGTGTGATCGGATCGGCGCTGGCGAGTCTGCTGGCATTCGTGTTGTTGCATTTCTTCCTCGAGTTGCCGTGGAGTGCGGAATTGGTTCGCCTGTCGGCGGGTGTGTTCGGCGCGACGCTGCTGACGATCCTGACCGGTTTTCTGGCGACCTACCGCATCCTTGGCCAGAAGCCGCTGGCGGTATTGAGGCAGGAATGACCCCGCCTGTTCGACACATACCCGTTCGACTCACGGAGACTGAACGGCGGCTTCTGCAGGATACGACCTTTTTCCCGGCGAAGGCGGCCATTGCCGAAAAGGTGAAGTCCTGGCTGACGGAATTGCGCGACCTCTTGAGAAAGGAAACGGCGGGCGGCCGGTTCCTGGCGCCGGACGCCACCGATTTTCAGCAGGGCCAGCTGGTCAAGGGCGAGCATCTGCTCGATTTTCCCTATCACTATCTGGATTGTCCCAAATACTTTTCGCCGGGCGAGATGTTCACCTATCGCACGCTCGTCTGGTGGGGGCATCACGTGGTCTTCGCCCTCATCCTCCAGGGGCCGCACCTGGCGCGCTACAAGGCCAAGCTGCTGGCCGCGTACGACCAACTGGCCGATCGGGAGCTGGCGCTGCTGATGACCGACACGCCATGGGAGTGGCGGCGTGGTGATGACTATCTCCTGCCCCTGCATCGGCGGAATCGGGATGTGGTCGAGGCGGCGCTTGCTCAGCGGCCGTTTCTCAAACTGCACCGCGTCGTCCCGTTCGACCATCCGGCGATTGTCGATGGCCGGTTGGCGGACGAAGGACTTGCCACATTTAGGCTCCTTGCGCCGATCATTTCAAAGGAGGCTCAAAGCTGAGGCTGGATTCTGATACCGAAAATGATTTAATCTAGTGGGAAGGGAGGGTTGACATGATGAGGATTGTGCGTGGACTGTTGGCGGTGGCGATGGTGGGTGCGGGGCTGGCGGTTGCGGTGGCGGCGCAGGAGCCCGGCAAGATCGATGTTACCATCCGGAATTTCACCTTTGAATTTCAGGGCGCGACCATCAAACCGAATCAGCCGGCCGTGATCACGCTCAAGAATCTCGACAAGGTGACGCACGGGTTCATGTCGCCGCTTCTGGGCGAGCAGGAGGTGGAGATCGAGGCGAAGGGCGCCACCACCTATGGCAAGGGGATGAGAGGGTTGCACCTCAATCCCGGTGAGACGGCGACGATCCGCTTCATGCCGATGAAGCCCGGCCGCTATAAGTTCGAATGCGACATCCATCCCAACATGAAGGGCGGCGAGATCCTGTC
>JBGPIL010000093.1:0-8424 GCA_041484905.1 Nitrospiria bacterium | reverse complement strand
CTATATAGGGGTGAAACGGCGCAGGGATCTCATCGAAAATTTTGCGGGCGCCGAAATCGATTTCAAGGATCTTACTCGTGAAATTGAGTCCGCCGGAATCTGACCCCTGACCATACATCACATCCAGCGCCAGATTGAGCGGCCAGGAGCGCTGGCGGGCGTCAAGCAGCAGGCCAAACTCGATTTGATCTTGGGCCGGCGCCCAGTCGTTGCTGTCCAGAAATTTCCCGCCGAGAAAGATGTTGGCGTTACCGGTCCATTCTTGTGGAGAGGAAGGTGAGGCGGCCAGAGCAGGTGAAGCCACCATGATCAGAAAGAAAAGAACCAAGCCCATACGAATGCGCGGTCTGTTCATAAGTGCCTCCAGGTTTTGACAGCTTGTTTATACCGGATTTCGTGACAACTGTCACCTGCCTACGAGGGCAGGGGCGCATCGGCCGGGTTCTGCTTTTTAATCGAAGATCGCCGATCGAAAATCCTATGGGGATGCAAAGACCTTCTTCAGCCCCTCATTGAACGGCGTAAGCCGAACACCGAAGGTGCTCAGGACGTAACCGATATCGCACACGCTATCTCTCAATAACAGCTCCAGCGTGTCCGGTGTGGCCGGCAGGGTGGGGATCAGTTTCGCCCCAAGCGCGGCAAACGGCTTCACCAGGGCATAGGGCACCGAGAGCTTCGGGCGCGGGCGTTTGCCTTTGGCGAGGCACACGAGATCTAAAATCTGACGGAACTCCAGCGCCTCGGGGCCCCCAATTTCATAGGTCTTGCCGGAACTGGGCGAGTATCCGAGGGAAATCACGATGCAGTCGGCCAGATCTTCGACCCAGAGCATCTGTAATTTCTGCCGTCCCGGGCCGATCACCGGAATAACGGGGACAACGGACAACTGCTCAAGGAGCCGTAAGAAGGCGCCATCCCTGCCATAGAGATAGGAAGGACGAAAGATGGTGTAATCGAGTCCCGAGGCGCGCACCGCCTCCTCGGCCCGCCATTTGGCGGCCATGTAGGGATGACCATCCCCGCTGCTGACGCCCAGCGCGCTCACATAGATGAACCGCTCGACGCCGGCCCGTTTGGCGGCTAACACCATCCGCTGCGTGCCCTCGGCCGTAATCGATTCGTAGGTGAGATTGCGCCAGGGGCGAAGAATGGCGGCGAGATGAATCAGCGTGTGAACCCGGGAGACCGCGTGATCGACGGCACGATCATCACGAATATCGCCGATGACCGCCCTGCAGCCGACCGTTTCCAACTCTTTGGCGTGCTTGGGCGATCGCGTCAATCCCCGCACGCGCCAGCCCGACCGGAGTAAACGCCCGACGAGGGATCGCCCCACTAAGCCCGTGGCGCCTGTGATGAGGATGCGTTTCTGCTCACTGGCCATGGCTCAATGTCCCTCGGCCTTTTGGCCACGACGGTAGCAGAGCCGAGGGGGTAAAGCAAGACCGTTCCGGATACGGAGGGGCATCGAGTTTGTTAATCCACTTTCTACTCTCCACTTTCCATTCTCGGTTCTTCATGTTCTACCTTACTATTCTTATTGACCTTTTCCAGTAGAATTTGGCATATCTGTATTAAACCAACTCCCCGTGCCTGTCGCAAGGAGATTGTGGAGAAAATAATTTGGATATTGAAATGCAAGGCCTGACTCTTTGATTTATTTCTGCAATGGAGCTTAAAAAATGACCGCGGAAGAAAGGCTTGCGCGCATTGGGGTTAAAATTGAGCGGGCTAAAAAGCACATCGTTGATTTGAAGAGTGCAATGGGTGCCTTCTTTGATCCCACCCTTATGAAATTAGAACCAAGCGCAATCCGCAAACACGCCAGCTGATTTATTATATAGCCCATATCGAGCCTGTCGATCTTACTATCTCCGCTAGCACTGGCGACATTCTTCAAAATCTCAGGACTGCACTAGACCACTTGGCCCAGCACCTCTATCTTGTTGGGACAGGGGAAAAGTTTGGGAGCAGCAAATATAGCGCTTTCCCTATCAGTGAGAGTGCCAAGGAATATGCAGATGGATTTGAGAAAAAGGTAGGGGGTATGCGGGATGAAGCGAAGGCCGCGCTCCGTGCTCTCGAACCATACAAAGGAGGGAAGGGACATGATCTGTGGCGGCTCCATGCTCTAAATAACATCGACAAACATCGCTTGTTGATTACTGTCGGCTCCAGATTTAGAAGTCTCGATATCGGGGCGTTGGCGCGGCCCTTTGCCGGAGAGTTTTTTGGGGAACCCCTCCCCCCTCATGCGCTTTCCCTGTTTATTAGAGAAGCCGCTCCACTCCCCCCACTGAAAATAGGTGAAGAATTGTTCATCGATGCTCCTGATGCTAAAGAAAACAAGGAAATGCAATTCCGATTTGATATATCGCTTAACGAACATGGGATTAGTGAAGGTGAACCGCTGCTTGAAGTGATCCAGCGTCTTACGGAGTTGGTCAGCAACACTACTTTGCTGTTTAAATCGCTTCTTTCCTGATTTGTTTTTGGTCTTTATTTTATGGGCAACGCTCATTTAGTCCATTACCGATGAGATAGGTGCACTTGACAACCCCCGCTCTTATCATTTATAGTCATTTCAACCTTTAAACCCAGCCCTGCGAGGCTGGAAAGGGGAGCGACAGTGCACGACCACTTTCGAGCAGCCTTCTCCATACCACGGGAGAAGGCTTTTTTGCGGCTTTATCATGCCTAAGATCATCCTCGATCAAGACGGGATCAAACGGGCGATCAGCCGGATCGCCCACGAAATTCTTGAGCGAAACCATGGTGTTGAACGCCTTGCCCTCGTGGGGATCCAGAGGGGTGGGGTCCATCTTGCCAAGCGCTTGGCCAGGAAGATCGGCGAGATCGAAAAGACGGAAGTCCCGGTCGGCGCGCTCGACATCACGCTCTACCGTGACGATCTGAACATCAAGAAAGACCAGCCGACACTCCGGAAGACCGACATCACGTTTGAACTGGACGAGCGCCATGTGGTCCTGGTGGACGACGTCCTCTACACCGGCCGGACGATCCGCGCGGCGATGGATGGGCTGATCGATCTCGGCCGGCCGCAGACAATCCAACTCGCCGTGCTGATCGACCGGGGCCACCGGGAGCTGCCGGTTCGGGCCGATTATGTCGGCAAGAACGTCCCGACCGGTCAGGATGAAAGTGTGCACGTGTTGCTCGAAGAAGAAGGGGAGGAGGACCGCGTCCTGCTCCTCAAGCAGGCCGCTGTCCCGGCCAAAGGGGTGACGCCATGACCTCCAAACAAAAGCACCTCTTGTCGATGCAGGAACTGTCGGTTGAACGGATCACCGAGATCCTCACGACGGCCGAGTCATTTAAAGAGGTCTCCGGCCGGGAGATCAAAAAGGTCCCTGCCCTTCGAGGCAAGACGGTCGTCAATCTCTTCTATGAGGCGAGCACGCGCACCCGCACGTCGTTCGAGCTGGCGGGCAAGCGGCTCAGCGCCGACGTGGTGAACATCTCCCCCGGCTCGAGCAGCGTGATCAAAGGCGAGAGTCTCCTCGATACGGCCCGGAATATCGAAGCGATGAAGACGGACATTCTCGTTGTGCGCCATCCTATGTCGGGTGCGCCGGCGATGCTGGCCCAGCGGTTGTCGTGCAGCGTGATCAATGCGGGCGACGGCTCGCATGAGCATCCCACGCAGGCGCTCTTGGATCTCTACACGATTAAAGAAAAGAAGGGGCACATCGACGGCCTGACGGTGGTGATCGCCGGCGATATTCTCCACAGCCGGGTGGCAAGGTCGAATCTCTACGGGTTGGTCGCGCTGGGCGCAAACGTCCGGTTGACCGGCCCTGGCACGATGCTGCCGCCGCTGATGGGCAAATGGCTCACGGCCGCGCCGGGGCAGGTGGAACTGATCACCAACTTTGACAAAGCGATCAACGGCGCTGATGTGATCATGATGCTGCGGCTTCAGACCGAACGGCAGAGCGGCAGCTTCTTCCCCAGCATCAAGGAATATGCCCGGCTCTATGGGTTGAACAGCGAGCGGGTCGCCAGGGCGCATCCCGATGTGTTGATCATGCATCCGGGGCCGATCAACCGCGGCGTGGAGATTGCGCCCGATGTGGCTGATGGGTTGTCCTCGGTGATTCTGGAGCAGGTGACCAACGGCGTCGCGATCCGGATGGCGGTGTTGTATTTGTTGTCGGGTGGAGGAAACGCGTGAGAATAAAACGTACGGCGATGGGGGTTGTCAGGGGGAGCGTGAGCATCGCTCCCCATGGCTTGAGCGAGCGAATATGAGCGAGCGGAATTGGCTGATCACAGGCGGACGGCTCATCGATCCCAAGCAAGGAATTGATGCCGCGACTGATCTTTTAATTGTCGATGGTAAGGTCGCAAAGATCGGCAAGTCCAAAGAATGGGACCAATCCAAAACACCGGCCGCCGTACAGAAGCTCGACGCCACTGGATTGATCATCGCGCCGGGGTTTATTGATCTGCACACCCATCTGCGCGAGCCGGGATTCGAATATAAGGAAACGATCGAGACGGGCGCCAAAGCGGCGGCGGCCGGCGGCTTTACCACCATTTGCTGCATGCCCAACACCAATCCGATCAACGACAACCGGTCGGTGACGGAATTAATCGTCAAAGAATCCCAACGGCTGGGGAGTGTGCATGTGTTGCCGGTTGGCGCGATCACCAAAGGTTCCAAGGGTGAAGAGCTGGCCGAGATGGGCGAGCTGCAGGACGCGGGCTGTGTGGCCTTCTCCGATGACGGCCGGCCGGTGATGAACGGCCAGACGATGCGGCGGGCGATGGACTATGCGCGGGGGTTGGATGGTCTCATCATCGATCATTGTGAGGACTTGGATCTGTCCAAGGGCGGGTCGATGCGCGAAGGGGTGGTCTCGCTTCAGTTGGGATTGCACGGCATTCCGGCGGCCGCCGAAGAGGCGATGGTCGCGCGCGATCTCGCCCTCGTGGAACTGACCGGCTGCCGGTTTCATGCGGCCCATGTCAGCTCGGCCGGGTCGGTCAGGATGATCCGGGATGCCAAAAAGCGGGGCCTGCCGGTCACGGCTGAAACTTGCCCGCACTATCTGGCGCTCACGGACGAAGCGGTCATCGGATATCGGACGGAGGCAAAGATGAATCCGCCTTTAGGCAGCCGGAAAGATCAAGACGCCTTGATCGAAGGGCTCTCGGACGGGACGATCGATGCAATTGCGACCGATCATGCGCCACATGCTTCGGATGAGAAGGAGCAGGAGTTTGCCTGCTCGCCCTTCGGGATTATCGGCCTGGAGACGGCTTTTGGGATTTGCTACGAGCTGGTGAGACAATCGCGGCTGCCGCTGACCCGGCTGATCGAACTGCTGACGGTCAAGCCTGCATCGATTTTGCGATCGGATCGTGGAACACTAGCACCGGGCGCAGCGGCCGATCTTGTCCTGCTGGCGCTCGACCGCGCCTGGACGGTGGAGCCGAGGGCGTTTCAATCGAAGAGCCGGAACACGCCCTTTGCCGGCTGGACGTTGCACGGACAGGTGATGACGACGATGGTGGGGGGAAAGATTGTGTACTCGAGTCATACGTCCCCCCTCACCCTGCCCTCTCCCCGCCAGGGGGAGAGGGAAAAAGGAGGTACGCAGGGGGGAGAGGGAAAAGTGCAGAAGCCATGAGTACAAGGCGAGCACTCTTGGCATTGGCTGACGGCCGGGTATTTATCGGACGGGCAATTGGCGCGGAAGGGGAAGCAACGGGCGAGGTTGTCTTCAATACCGCCATGACCGGTTATCAGGAGATTTTGACTGATCCATCTTATTATGGCCAGATGGTTACGATGACCTATCCGCTCATCGGCAACTACGGTGTGAACAATGCCGATGTGGAGGCGAAGAAGCCCTATGTGGGCGGCTTTATCATTAAAGAGGCGGGGCGGCGGGCGAGCAACTGGCGGGCGATCGGCACGCTCGAACATTACCTGACCCGCCACAAGATCATCGGCATCGATGGCATCGATACGCGCGCGCTGACCCGCCACATCCGCGATCACGGTGAGCAGCCGGCGCTGCTCTCAACCGAGGATCTGAATGTGAACCGGCTGGCCGAACGGGCACGAACACTGAAGGGATTGATCGGGCGGGACCTCGTGCAGGAAGTGACCTGCAAGACGGCCTATGAATGGCACGAGGGATTGGATGATCAGCCGAAAGCGTCGAAGTCGCCATCAAAATCGGTGGTGGTCTACGATTTCGGCGTGAAACTATCGATTCTTCGCTCATTGGTGAGCGCCGGCTGCCGGGTGACTGTTGTGCCGGCCACGACGCCGGCCGCCGATGTCCTGGCCCGCAAACCCGATGGTGTCGTGTTCTCGAACGGGCCGGGCGATCCGGCCGCGCTGCCGTATGCGGTGGAGGCGGCCAAAGCCATCCTCGGGAAACGGCCGCTGTTCGGGATCTGCCTCGGCCATCAACTGCTCGGCACGGCGCTGGGGGCGACGACGTACAAACTCAAGTTCGGCCATCACGGCGCGAACCACCCGGTGATGGATCTGACCACGGGCAAGGTGGAGATCACGTCGCAGAATCACGGGTTCGGGGTGCGATTCGAGCAGATGCCGAAGGGAGGGCTGAATGCGGGCACGGTGCGCCGGCCGTTCCTGGTCTCGACGCCCGTTGGTGACGCGGAGATCACCCACATGAGCTTAAACGACGGCACGGCCGAGGGGCTGCGCTGCTTGAAGATGGCGGCTTTTTCGGTCCAGTATCATCCGGAAGCCTCTCCCGGCCCGCACGATGCGCATTATCTGTTTCAGAGATTTGTGGAGATGATGACGTGAGGCTCATGGTCTACCTCCCCCAGCCCCTCCTTACAAAGGAGGGGAGGAAAGATAGCCTGCTTACGAAGGAGGGGAAGCGTAATACGCTATTCCTCCCCTTTGTAAGGGAGGTTAGGTGGGGTAGAGGCCGTGCCACGAGCCAAACGAGGTTATGCCGAGCACCTTCCCCTGAAGCGGCAACTTCGCTCAAGGATGACGGGTGCGGAGATTCGGCTGTGGTCGCAGCTTCGAGGGAAGCAGTTTGAGGCGCTCAAGTTTAGACGCCAGCATGGTATAGGACCGTACATTGTCGATTTTTACTGTCCTGAGAGGGCTGTCGTTATTGAAGTGGATGGCGATAATCATGCAGAGACCCGGCAAGTGATCAAAGATCGTAAGCGAGACCGGTATCTTGAAGCGCTTGGTCTTCGCGTTATTCGATATACAAATGACGATGTTTTGAATAATGTAGAGGGAGTGATGGAAACTTTGGTTAAAGAGTTGGGGGAGTGGGCCTCCCCAGCTATAGAGAGGACGTCATGATCTACCTCCCCATCCCCCTCCTTACAAAGGAGGGGCTGCGTTTGTTGATGACGGAAAGAAGGTACGGTGCCTAAACGTACCGACATCAGAAAAATCCTCTTGATCGGCTCTGGGCCGATTGTGATCGGCCAGGGGTGCGAATTCGACTATTCGGGCACGCAGGCCTGCAAGGCGCTCAAGGAGGAGGGCTACCAGGTTGTCCTGGTCAACAGCAATCCGGCGACGATCATGACCGATCCGGAATTTGCCGACCGCACCTACATCGAACCGATCATTCCCGAAGTGCTTGAAGCGATCATCGACCGGGAGCGGCCCGACGCGCTCCTTCCCACGATGGGCGGCCAGACAGCGCTCAACGCGGCGATCGGATTGGCCGACCGGGGCGTGCTGGAGCGATTCGGCGTCCGGTTGATTGGCGCCAGCGCCGCTGCGATCCGCAAAGCCGAAGACCGCGAAGCATTCAAGTGGGCCATGCAGCGGATCGGCCTCAAAGTGCCGGACAGCGGCCAGGCCTCCAGCATCGAAGAGGCCGAGTCGGTCGTCGAACAGCTCGGGTTTCCGCTGATCATCCGGCCGTCGTTCACGCTGGGTGGCACCGGCGCCAGCGTGGCCTATAACCGGCAGGAATTCGCCGTCCAGGTGGAGGCGGGGCTTGCGGCCAGCCCGATGCACCAGATTTTAATCGAGCGGTCGGTCCTGGGTTGGAAGGAGTACGAGCTGGAGGTGATGCGCGATGTGAAGGACAATGTCGTGATCATCTGCTCGATCGAGAATTTCGATCCGATGGGGATCCACACCGGCGACAGCATCACCGTCGCACCGGCCCAGACGCTGACCGACCGGGAATACCAGCAGATGCGCGACGCCGCGATTGCGGTGATCCGCGAGATCGGCGTGGAGACGGGCGGTTCGAACATTCAGTTCGCCATCGATCCGGACGACGGCCGAATGATCGTCATCGAGATGAATCCCCGCGTCAGCCGCTCCAGCGCCCTGGCCAGCAAGGCGACCGGGTACCCGCTCGCCTATGTCGCGGCCAAGATCGCCCTCGGCCTGACGCTGCCGGAGATCCCCAACGGCAT
>JBGPIL010000092.1:0-8484 GCA_041484905.1 Nitrospiria bacterium | reverse complement strand
GGGGGATGCGATATGGCAGCAACCGGGGTTGACGAGCGGGTCAAAAAAATCATCGCGGAACAGTTGGGTGTTGAAGAGGACGAGGTGACGCCGGAAGCCTCTTTTGTCGATGACTTGGGGGCGGATTCGCTTGATACCGTGGAATTGGTCATGGCCCTTGAAGAGGAATTCGGGGTTGAAATTCCCGATGAGGAAGCGGAAAAGATTCTGACCGTTCAACAAGCCGTCGACTACATCAAAGAGCGCGCCTGACGCCGTGCCTGCCGTACGGCAGGCCGCGCGGATGGGCGCCCCGCTGACAGGGGGCGCCGCGCATCACCCATGAATCGCGTTGTCATCACAGGATTGGGAGCGCTTACGCCGCTCGGGATCGGCGTGGAGCCGACGTGGGCCGCGCTCTGCGCCGGCCGGTCCGGCGTCGGGCCGATCACCCGGTTCGACGCGACGGGGTTTCCGGTGCGCATCGCCGCGGAACTGCGCGGATTTGATCCGGCCAATTATATCGAAGCCAAAGACATCAAAAAAATGGACACCTTCATCCACTACGCCGTGGCGGCAGCGGCCATGGCGGTGGAGGATGCGAAGCTCACGGTGCCGGTCCGGCAGCCGGAGCGCGTGGGCGTCTATGTCGGCTCGGGCATCGGGGGGTTGGGCGCCATCGAGCACTGGCACGACGTGCTGCATGCCAAGGGACCGCAGCGTATTTCGCCTTTTTTCATTCCCATGACGATCATCAATCTGGCCTCCGGTCAGATCGCCATCCGGGTGGGCGCCAAGGGGCCGAACTCCTGTGCGGTGACCGCGTGTGCCACCGGCAATCATTGCATCGGCGACGCCTACCGGATCATCCAGCGGGGCGAAGCGGACGTCATGATCGCCGGCGGGACGGAAGCGGCGATCACGCCGCTTGGCGTGGCCGGATTTGCCGCCTCGCGGGCGTTATCGACGCGCAACGACCAGCCAGCCCAGGCCTGCCGGCCGTTCGAGCGGGATCGCGACGGTTTTGTGCTGGGCGAGGGAGCGGGCATCGTGGTGCTCGAGTCGCTGGATCATGCGCGGCGGCGAGGCGCCTCGATCTACGCGGAGCTGGTCGGGTACGGGGCGACGGCGGACGCGTACCATATCACCGCGCCCTCCGAAGACGGAGAAGGCGCGGCCCGTTGCATGCGGCTGGCGCTGGAGGAGGCGCATATTGCCCCGTCGGAGGTGGGCTACATCAACGCCCATGCCACCTCGACCAGCGCCGATGCAGTGGAGACGATGGCGGTCAAACGGGCCTTCGGCGACGCCGCCCGCCGCATTCCCATCAGTTCGACCAAATCAATGACCGGCCATCTTCTGGGCGCGGCCGGGGGTATTGAGGCGGTGTTCACCGTGCTGGCGATGACCAAGGGCGTGTTGCCGCCGACGATCAACCTTGAGCAGCCGGATCCGGCCTGTGATCTGGACTACATTCCCAACGTCGCCCGCCAGAGCCGCGTGGACGTGGCGCTGTCGAATTCGTTCGGCTTCGGCGGCACCAATGCCTGCCTGTTGTTCCGCCGCCATGAGGCGGCCTGATCGTGCGGGCCGGATGTGGCCGGGCCGGACGATCCGCCGCTCCATCTTCCCACTCATGTGCCCCACCTTCTGGTGCCGCCGCGGCCCGCTAAACACGAGCGCCCGCGCGGTGCCGGCGCCGCGCTGACCACACCACCGTCCATGGCCGAATCATTCACACCCGACTGGGCCGAATTGGAAACGGCCCTGCAGCATGTCTTTCACGACCGCCACCGGCTGGAAGAAGCGCTCACCCACGCCTCGTCATTGAACGAACGGAAGGGGAATGAACGCCAGGGCGGCGAACCGCGCCGGGATAATGAACGGCTGGAATTCCTCGGCGACGCCGTCCTCGATCTGATCATCAGCGAAGTGCTGGTCGAGCGCGATCCGGAGGCGACGGAAGGCACGTTGTCCAAAATGCGCGCCCGGCTCGTCAGCGAAACCGCGTTGGCGCAGGTGGCGAGGCGGCTCGGGTTGGGCCGGTTCCTGCGGCTCGGCCGGGGCGAAGAACTCAGCGGGGGGCGGGACAAGAGCTCGCTGCTCGCCGATGCGTTCGAGGCCGTGGTGGCGGCCGTCTATCATGACGGCGGTTATGACGCGGCGCGGCGCAGTGTGTTGACCGTGCTGGAGCCGGAGCTGACGGTGGAATCGGCCTCAGGGGGTGGTCTTGATTATAAGACCCAACTACAAGAGTACTGTCAGCAGCTCTTCGGGCAGCTTCCCGTCTATCGGGTTACGCGCGAATCGGGTCCCGATCATCGAAAAGTTTTCCATGTGGCATTAATGATCAACGGCCGATGCTACGGGGAAGGAACCGGTAAAAGCAAAAAAGAGGCGGAGCAACAGGCCGCCAAAGAGGCCCTGGAACGCGTGCCTCGCGACGGGGGGACTTCAAGTTGACAAAATCGCCCGACCCAGTAAGATGAAACCGGATGCCAATAGAGTGACGTCCAAGGTCGTCAAGCGCGGGGGCGCGGCCACCTATCGATCGGCAGGGGTGGACATTGAGAAAAAAAGCCTCTTTATCCGTGGCATTGCGCGCATGGCCCGTTCCACCCACCGCCCGGAAGTGTTGGCTGGCATCGGTGGGTTTTGCAGCGCCTTCGCACTCCGCCAGAGGCAATACCATCACCCCATTTTGGTGGCCGGAACAGACGGGGTGGGCACAAAACTTCACGTGGCGGGGGCGGTCGGCCGCCACGACACGATCGGCATCGATCTGGTGGCCATGTGCGTCAATGATCTCATCGTGTCCGGAGCGGAACCGCTTTTCTTCCTCGACTATTTTGCCACCGGTCGTCTGGCGCCCCGGCAGGCCGCATCGGTCGTGGCGGGTATCGTGAAGGGCTGCCGGCAGGCGGGCTGCGCGTTGGTGGGCGGCGAAACGGCTGAATTGCCGTCCATGTATCGACCGGGCGACTATGATCTGGCCGGTTTTGCCGTGGGTGTTGTCGACCGGGATCGCCTGATCGACGGCCGGGCCATCCGGCCGGGCGACCGGCTGATCGCCCTGGGCTCATCCGGCTTCCACAGTAACGGCTACAGCCTCATCCGGAAGGTGGTGTTCGACCGGGCCGGCCATCGCGTGACCGACCGCGTCGCCGAGATCGGCGGCCGGATTGGCGACGTGTTGCTGCGGCCGACGCGAATCTACGCCGGCGCGATTGCCGAGCTGCGGCGACGGCTGCCGGCCGGCGCGCTGCACGGCATCGCGCACATTACCGGCGGCGGGATCACCGAAAATCTTCCCCGCATTCTCCCCTCCCGTTGCCGGGCCGTGGTGGATCGCGCCGCCTGGCGCGTGCCGCCGCTCTTCCGGTGGCTCCAGCGGCTGGGCTCGATTGCCGAGGAGGAGATGTGGCGGGTCTTCAACATGGGCGTGGGGATGATTGTCGTCGTGTCGCCAAAGACCGAAGCCCGCGTCATGGCGGCGGCCCGGCGGGCCGGTGAACGGCCCTTTCCAATCGGCTGGATCGAGCGGGGGCGCCCCGGCGTACGGTATCGGGAGGGGACAGCCGCGTGACGCGACGATCGGCAGGCCGGAACGCTCGGAAGCGCGTGTTGAAGCTTGGGGTGTTGGTGTCCGGGCGTGGGTCGAATCTGGGCGCGATTTTCGATGCGATTCATCGGGGCCGGCTCCATACCGACGTGGTCGTGGTCATCAGCGACCGGCCGGATGCGCCGGCGCTGAAGCTCGCGCGCGCCCGTGGCTGTTCGACGCTGACCATCGATCCGAAGGCCTATCTGACCCGCGAGCAATTTGACGAGGCGGTGGCCGGCGCGCTCAAACAACGCGGCGTCGAATTGGTGGCGCTGGCCGGCTATCTGCGGATCATCACGCCGGCGCTGATCGAGCCGTTTCGCCATCGAATTTTGAATATCCATCCGGCGTTGCTGCCATCGTTTCCCGGTTTGAAGGCCCAATGGCAGGCGGTCGAGGCCGGCGTCAAACTGGCAGGCTGCACGGTGCATTTTGTGACGGAAGAGGTGGATCGCGGCCCGATCGTGATTCAAGCCGCCATTCCGGTCCGGCCCGGTGAACGGGAGCCATCGCTTGCCCGAAGGCTCCTGCAGCAGGAGCACCGGATTTTTCCCCAGGCGATTGAACTCTTTGCGCAGGGTCGACTGCGCGTCACAGGCCGCACGGTCAGGATCAAGGGGCTGCGCTCGCCCCGCATGTCCAATGACGCGGTGCTGATCAACCCGCCGCTGATGGGGTGAACCCGATTATGATCTGTCAATTGTGCGGCCACCAACAACCCGATTACACGAGCGAGTGCCTGCAATGTCATACGCGGTTCGAGGAGAGCGGGTCAGACCGCAAGCCTGGGCAGCAACCCTCCGATGAAGCGGAACAGACCGATACCATCATCCGGGTTGAACGGCGCCGGAAAGCCCGGGTTCGGGGCGAACGGACGGTCAACCGGGAGCGGGTGGCGGTTCGACGACCGGAACCGCCAGAATCGGATGATTCCCCGCCGCCGGTGGAGCGCCCTCGGCAGATTCAGCCGCCTCCCCAGGTCATTCGACCTCAAGTGATCACCCCGACTCCGCCTCCGTCCGCCTTCCAAATCCCAGCCGCTTCCCAATCTGATGACCATCGGCCACCCGCCGTCAGCCTCCCGCCGCGCGAGAGGGAGGGCCAGGCGGGCGGCGCGCCATTCACGCTGGAGCGGACGCCGTCTCAGTCCGGAGAGCACCTGAACCAGATCGTGGATCGGTTGAAGCGGGTGATCGTCTCGACGACATCGGAGGTGCAGGGCCGGCCGGTCAAAGAATACAAAGGGGTGGTCTCGACGGGTGCCGTCGTGAAGTTGGAGGGATGGGCCCCCTATCTCGAGGGGGTTAAGGATATCGGCTCGCTGCGTCATGCGCCGTTTGACGCGCAAATTCGGAAAGCGCGCGACGTGCTGATCACCGATTTGAAGATCGAAGCGGCGAAGCTGGGCGCCAACGGCGTGGTGGGGATGACCGTCCAACTCCATCCCGTGCAGCAGGGGCAGACGGATCGGCTGTTATGGCTGGTGGCCATCGGGACCGCGGTGGTGCTGCCGGAATCGCGTGCTGAGCAGGGTGGGGAAGGAAGCAATCCATGACCAGATCAGAGGAACAGCCGGGCGCGTCGATGACGGCGTCCGCACAGACGACGGCGGCCGAGCTCGCAGTGGTCTATGTCAAAGAGCGGCGCTATGACGATGCGCTGCGCTATTTTCAACAAGCCGGCGTCCTGTCACCCGAAGCGCGTTCCTACTACGGACTGGCGTTGGCGATGCGGCGGCAGGTGGACGACGCGGTCCAGTATTGCCGGGAGGCGGTCGACCAGGAACCGCTTCGCGGCGATCTGTACCACAATTTGGGCCAGGTCCACCTGGTGCGAGGAGAAAAACACCGGGCCGTCAGAGCGTTTTTGTCCGGGCTGCAGGCGGAACCCCGTCATCGAGGATTGACGGCGGCCTTGAGACAACTGGGCGTCCGCGAACCGCCGCCGGTCCAGTTTCTGTCCCGGACCAATCCCATCAATAAATATCTGGGCTGGGTCCGTCATCGCGTCAAAAAGGCGGGGTGAGGTTTCCATGATCATTGAGGAACAGAGTCGGGCGATCCTGGAAGAGGACGCGCGCCTGCGGCGCGTGCAACTGCTGGTTGATTCAGCCTGCTACCGCCTTCGACGGCAGGTGGCAACGCCGCGCGAGGCCATCGATCTGATCGTCGAGACGAAAACCAGGGTCCTGGAGCTCTTCCCCGATAAAGCGGCGCAGTTTGATCTGATTTGCCTGCCGCGGCTGCTGCGTTTAGTCAGGGCGCGCTGGGGGACGGCCGACTCCAGGCGTAGCGAACCAGCCGGGAGTTTGTTATAGGGCAAGAGCCGAGTAAATCGTACATGGGGAGCAATAAAAAACCCGGCGAAGCCGGGCTTTTTTATTGCTGGTGGAGCTGGCCGGGATCGACCACATCGTTCTTAAACGCCATTTTCCATTCTCTATTTTCTGCAAAGAATGAGAATAGAGGAAATGGTGGAGGGTTTTATCCCAGGCTCGAACCTATTTCGAGCGCCAGTGACCCTCATCGTCGCAGGCTCGGCCACCACGCGGCCTCGCACTGCTCCTCTACGCTCTACGCCTGTCACGCCCCTTGCAGTTTCCCCGTGGGCTCATGTGACTCCGCAAGGGGGCGTGCCAGGCTACTCATGGCCGCCGTCACTCGCCCTTGCAGTGGCTCTCAGGGGCTTTGTCCTCGGGCTTCAGCCCCTTCGGGTCTTTCGCTGCCTGCGGGCAAAACCCCTGATGGGCCGCAAGGCTCGTGCCCTCGGCACCGTGGGGCGCGGTTCGTCTCTTGCCAGGGGCCGCCGCCTCTAAGAGCAAAGGCACTACTGATTCATACTAAGAAAACTGCCAGGGCATAGCACGCTCGATCACGCGGGATCAACTTCGGGAGACTGCTGCGCAGACTCCCTTCGTTGGCTCAGTTAAGAAGGTGTCGCATCGTGGCTTCATTCCTTCGCCACCATGCGAGTTCTCAAGCTGATTGTTGCCCTGCATTACCACTTCGGGCAACTAGCCCCCTGCCTGGCCTGCGGCCAGCTTCGGCGGGCAGGGCCGCCGCCTTGCCTTGCTTGGGCGCGGCATCCCTTCGCTTCGCTCAGGGTCGGCGGTTTTCGTGCCTTCATGTCATTCAGGCACTCACCCGTGCATGCCGCCCCAGCCCCGCCCCTCCCACCAGTCGGGGCTCCCCGCTCTGCCTTTCGCTTGGCAGCGCACCCGCCTCGCCGTTGGCAGTTGGCTCGGCGCTTGTCCTGAGCTTGCCGAAGGAGGCCGGCAGAGCTGCCGTCCCCCAGGTTTGGGGGACTCCCCCGCCCCCTGGAGAAAGAGGTAATCGATCAGACCTTAGCCCCTTGATATCACCCAATTTGGCGCATGCACAAAGGCATCCACTGTTGGCTCATTTGAAAACTATTGCTGATTCAGGCCAACTGGGCTAAACTACTGCAGACCAGCCGCAAATCTAGGGTGTGACTATATATGGCCGATGTTTTTTCAAAGAAAAAACGTTCGCAAGTAATGGCGGCGGTCCATTCAACAGGCAACAAAGTGACCGAAGCAAATCTTGCGAAGCTGTTTCGCCGCAACGGCATCAAAGGGTGGCGGTGCCATCTGTTTCTCGCTGGGAAACCGGATTTCACCTTTCGAACGCAGCGCGTCGCTCTATTTGTGGATGGTTGTTTTTGGCACGGTTGCCCCAAGCATCTCCGCATGCCGGCAAGCAATCGCGGCTATTGGAGGGCAAAGATCGCGAGAAACCGCGTTCGGGATAAAGCAATTATGCGAGAGCTGCGAAAATCTGGTTGGCGCGCTCTTCGAGTATGGGAGCATGAACTTCGAGATTGCCAGCGCGTATTGAAACGAATCACCAGCGCGTTGGCATCGGGCAGTATGAAATTGCGACATGCGGCATAGGCGAACGTGAAGAACGGCCATAATAACGCTTCAGGCAAATCATTTGCCGAGTTCTTTGCCGGCGTCGGCCTAATGCGGCTTGGCCTTGAACGAGAGGGCTGGCGCATTGCGTTTGCGAACGACATTGATCCTCAAAAAGAGGAAATGTATCGGGCGAATTTCCCTGACGCGGATCGGCATTTTGTGCTGGGCGATATTCATGCCTTGCCTGTCTCAAAAATCCCGACGGTTGCATTAGCCACGGCTTCGTTCCCATGCAACGATCTGTCTTTGGCTGGCAGTCGCAGGGGATTGGAAGGCAAAAACTCTTCAGCTTTTTGGGGGTTTGTAAAAATTCTTCGAGAAATGAAACAACGTCGGCCTCCTTTAGTGTTGATCGAAAATGTGACGGGCTTCCTGACGTCGCATAACGGGCGAGATTTTGAAAATGCGCTGCTCGCTTTAAACGAGTTGGGATACGCAGTGGATCCATTCATATTGGACGCCGCGTGGTTTGTGCCGCAGAGCCGGCAGCGTCTTTTTGTCGTTGGAACACGGACGCAAATCCATGATGCTGATGCGGTTGCCGAGCGATTTACGAAAGCGGGGTGCGGCCAGGTGCCTTGGCGGAGTTCATTATCAGCCACCCAGCCATCAATTGGCGCATTCAGCAGCTTCCAGATCCGCCTCTTGGATGCTCGAGGCTGGAAGACATCATCGAAGATCTGCCAAATAAATCTGCGGAATGGTGGAGCAAAGAACGCGCTGAGTATCTCTTAAACCAGATGAGTCTTCGACATAGGCAGATCGCTGAGAAGATGATCGGCAAGAATGTTTGGTCCTACGGCACCGTTTTCAGGCGAGTTCGGAATGAGAAATCCATGGCGGAACTTAGGACGGACGGCTTAGCCGGCTGTCTCCGGACGCCAAGAGGCGGGAGTGGACGCCAAATACTCTTTAAAGCTGGATTCGGCAAATACCATGTTCGACTTCTCACGCCGCGCGAGTG
>JBGPIL010000091.1:0-8983 GCA_041484905.1 Nitrospiria bacterium | reverse complement strand
GGGTATCAACCACCAGCAGGCCGTTCGCGGTCGATTCCAGCGTAGCTTGGAGGAGTGAGACCGATTGTTCCAACTGCTCTTCCGTCCGCTTGCGCTCGGTGATCTCCCATACGGTTGCAATGACACCGACAATCTCACCTCGTGCGTTATGGAACGGTCCGTATCGAACCGACGTCCAGCCCTTCATGCCGGTGCGTCTCACCACAAAGGGCACATCCAGGAAGGAGAAGGTCTCGCCGGTCATCGCTCTGAGGATGCTGGCTTCGATGCGTTCCATCGTCTCCTTTTCCATGACCAGCCGGCCGTGTTCCGCCTCGAAAATGGCCGGCAAATCCGTCGGCCTCTTTCCCAACACCTTGTCGGCTTTCAAGCCGGTCAGCTCTTCCATGTACGGATTCCAGACCCTGTATCGAAGATCGCGATCGTAGACGATGATGCCTTCCCGGACATTGGTAATCACCTGCTGATTGAACTCACCCGCCTCTTGCAGGGCCTTTTCCGCTTGTTGGCGCTCCGTGATGTTCGTCGCAATCACCATCGCCCCTTCAATTTTTCCATTCTGCCGCAAGGGCACCACACGGGCCAACCACTGGGTCGGTCCCACTGCCGTCATTTCCATCGACCGGGACTCTCCGGTGGCGAACACCTCATCGAGTATCCGCAGATACCGCTCTCCGTCTTCCCTGGACAGATAGTTGACCACGTTGGTCCCGATCATCTCTTCGACGGTGTATTGCGGCAGCGTGTAATTGACGAAGAGAATCGTGCCGTCCCGGGTCACCCGCATGATCACATCGGGGGAATTTTTCACCAGCGTCCGAAAGCGCTGTTCCGATTCCAGCAGCGCCGCCTCCGCGCGCGTACGTTCCAGTTCGGCGCCGGCCCTCGCGGCGAAGATCTTCAGCACCTGTTCGGTCAACTCGGCGGCATGGAGCGGGTGGTCATGCATGACCCCCAGATGGCCGATCGACCGGCCGGCCGAATCAAAGAGGGGAATCGCCAGATAACTTTCAATTCCCGCCGCCCGTAACCAGGCATCATCGGGAAACAACGACTGCACGGAATGGGGATGGTACATCAGCTGTTTTCCCACCACCCCCTCGCATGGCGTCTTGCGAATGTCATAGGAGAAGGTGTCGCCAAACCCCTCGCCGGTCCAGAGGGCGAGCAGCCTCGCCATAAACGATCCCTCCACCTGCGCGATGAACGCGTCACGGACATGGAGCGCGTGGGCTAGCTGTTTCACCAGCATCTGAAAGAAGGGCAACCCGACCTTGGACGACGTGCCCTCTTCAATCAGCCGGATTGTTTCATCGGTCTGCTTGCGCACCGTGATGTCGATCGTCGCGCCCACGGTGCGGACCGGGCGGCTCGTGTCACCTGTCCCGTCGAAGAAGGTTTGTGACTGCGTGGTCAACCATCGGATTGCGCCGTCGCGGCGGATGATCCGGTACTCCACGTCGAATCGCCCGTCACCCGACGGGTCGTGGGCGCGCCGGACAGCGGCCCCGATCCGGTCGAGATCCTCCGGATACACGGCATCGAGAAACAGCCGCAGGGACACGACTTCATCCGGCCCCACGCCGAAGATGGTCCGTTGTTTCGGCGACCAGTAATTGGTGTCGGCCAGATGGTCGTGATCAAAGATGCCGGCATCGGAGGCGCGAACGGCCTCCTGCAATCGCCCCTCGCTTTCCTGCAGCCGTTGAACCAGCATCGCCTGATCGATCGCCTGGGCCAGCCGCGGCGCCATCAGGGCCAGACAATCCCGATCGGCTTCGGTAAAGCCGTCGCGGCGGCTGGAGGCGACGTTCAGGGTTCCAAGACATTTTCCCTCATTCCACAGCGGCACCAGAAAATCGGACCGAAGCCCGGCGTCAAGGAGCTTCTGGTTAATGGCGTAGCGTTCCCGCTCCGCGGCGAGGTCAGACCGATAGAGCGGCCGATTCCCCCTGATCACCTCCGAGAGGACGGTCTCCTTCATGGAGACAAAGGCGCCCTTATCGAATCCGGTTGTATCGCGATGGCAGGCTTCGATGATCTGGAACCCCTGCCGATCCGGCAGGAACAGCGCGATCGTGCTGTGTTGGAATCTCAATCGCTCATCAATGAAGTTCAACGTGCCGCGCACCAGCTCGCCGACCTGCTGCCCCGACGCGAGCGCGTTGAATTCCGCCAGCAATTGAAACAGGCGATGGGTGCTCTGCAGATCCGATTCTGCCCGCTTGCGTTCCGTCATATCGGTGACGAAGCCTTCCAGTGCCAGCAACGCGCCATTGGGGTCGAAGATGCCCCGGCCCTGTTCCCAAACCCATTTTTCATCTGAAGACTTTGTTCGAATGCGGTACACGAGTTGGAACGGGCGCCGTTGTCCCAGCGCCTCCTGGACCTGATCCCACACGGGCTGCTGGTCATCGGCATGGATGATTTGCTGTCCATAGGAGACCGCCCCCTCGCCGACCAGTTCGTCCGGCCGGTAGCCGGTCAGCGACAGGCAGCCGTCACTCATAAATTCCACCGTCCAATCCTTGTCGTTGCGGCAACGGTAGACCATCCCGGGCAGATTGCTCATCAGGGTCGTGAGCCTCCGCTGGCTGTCCCCATCGCCCCTCGTACGATGGGGTGACAGGGGCGCGCCTGGCCGACGGGACGTCGCCCGTCCGCGTTTCTTTTTTGCCGTCTCCTTCCGACGCGCCATGGTCTCTCTGGAAGTGCCTGGGGTGTGCGGAGGGGATTACGGGCTAGGGGGTACGCACCGAGGACACCGCCTATCCATCACGGAATGTCGCTCCTCCGAATCGAACCTGAACAACTGGTATTCAGTGTAGCCGAAACACTCAAAAACCGCAATTTTCTTAGCGAAGGAGGGAAAGGTGCAGGATCGCGTCCTGCGTGTAGCCCACCAACGGCGCCGGATAGAGGCCGATGAAGAGGGTCGCCGCAGCGGCAATCACCAACGCCGCGACGGCCGGCGGAGACCAGGCCAGCTCGATCGGGCCGGCCGGCTCCTTCATATACATGACCATCACGACCCGCAGATAATAATAGGCGGAGACGGCCGAGAGCAGCACGCCGGCCACGGCCAGCCAGACCAGACCGGCGTTAATCGCGGCCATGAAGAGATAAAACTTGGCCACAAACCCGGCCGTCGGCGGAAGCCCGGCCAGGGAGAACATGAAGATCAGCATGGCCAGCGCAGCCGCGGGGTGCTCCTTTGCCAGTCCGGACAAATCGCTGATCTGCTCCCCCACGACACCGGTCCGCCGCAGCAGAATCACCACGCCGAACGCCCCGAGATTCATCAGGGTGTAAATCGCCATGTAGAGCATCAGGCTCATCGTGCCCAACTCGCCCCCGACGATCAACCCGATCATGGCGTACCCGGCATGGGCGATGCTGGAATAGGCCAGCATGCGCTTGATGTTCTGCTGCACGATCGCCGCGAGATTGCCGAGCACCATGGTCGCCAGCGCCAGGCCGATCAGCCACCCCGTCCAGTGCGGCTTGATCGGGTTGAACACCTCAAGAAATACACGAAGGAATACGGCAAATGTCGCGGCTTTTACAGCAACGGACATATAGGCCGTCACAGAGGTCGGGGCCCCCTCATACACATCAGGGGTCCACATATGGAACGGCACCACCGCCACCTTGAACCCGAATCCGACCAGGAGAAAGATCATCGCCATCAGCAGCACCGGACCGCCGTGGCCGCGCGCCAGCGCCGTGGCCGCCGCCCCCAGGTTGGTGGTCCCCGTCGCCCCGAACAGCAACGACATGCCGTAGAGAAAGATCGCCGCCGAGAGGGAGCCCAGCACGAAGTATTTCGCCGACGCCTCAATCGGCCGGAGTTCATGGCGATTCAACCCCACCAGAATATAGAGGGACACGGAGGCCAATTCCAGCCCCAAGAAAATCGTGATCAGATCGCCGCCCGAGACCATCACCATGAGCCCGCAGGTGGCAAACAACAGGAAAGCATAATACTCCCCCAGATGGATGCGTTCGATCTGGAGGTAACGGATCGAGAGCAGAATGGTTAGCGCGGTCGCCAGATAGAGCAGCAATTTGAAATAGGAGGAAAACGGATCGAGAATGAACAGTCCGCCGAAGAGCTCGGCCTGCCCGGCCGCAAGGCTGATCGTGGCCGCGCCGGCCGCACCAAGAATGATCAGGCCGAGATAAGCCAGCCAGTGGCGCGCCGTTTTCGGCAGCACCAGATCCAGGAGCAGGAGGGCGCAGGCGCCCACCGAGATGATCATTTCGGGCAGGATTGCCACCAAATCTGAAAATAAGATCGTCGGCGTCATGGCGCCGTTCCCCTCCCCGCGATCCAACGCACCAGCAATGGCACACCGTCCGGCAGCGAATCCCGCCCGACCTGCGCCACCACATGCTCAACGCTGTGATGCATGACCGCCAGCAGCGGTTCAGGATAGACCCCGATCCAGAAGACCGCTCCCACGAGGGGGACAAGTGTCGCCGCCTCACGCCAGGACAGATCGGGCAGCCGTTCCACCGCGGGTCGCCCCGCACCCCACACCACCCGTTGCACCATCCAGAGCAGGTAGACCGCAGCCAGAATAAGACCCAGCGCCGCCAGCGCCGCGACCGACGGATTGACCCGGAAGGCGCCGACCAGCACAAGAAATTCCCCGACAAAACTGTTGGTCCCTGGCAGTCCCAGCGATGACAGGGCAAAAATCACCAGGCAGGCCGCAAAGCGCGGCATGGACCGGGCCACGCCGCCATAGTCGCTGATCAGGCGGCTGTGCGTCCGCTCGTACAACAGCCCCACGCAGAGAAAGAGCGCGCCGGTCGTAATGCCGTGGTTGATCATCTGCAACAGCGCGCCCTCCACCCCCTGGACGTTAAACACGAAAATACCCAGCGTCACAAATCCCATATGGCTGACGCTCGAATAGGCGATCAGTCGCTTCAGATCGTCCTGGGCCAGCGCCATGTAGGCGCCATAGAGGATCGCCACGATCGAGAGCGCCGCGATGCCGGGCATGGCGAGCTGCGACGCGTGCGGCGTCATCGGCAGACAAAACCGGAGAAAACCGTAGGCACCCATTTTCAGGAGCACGCTGGCCAGGACCACGCTGCCGGCCGTGGGCGCCTCGACGTGGGCGTCGGGCAGCCAGGTATGAAACGGAAACATCGGCACCTTGATGGCAAACGCCAGAAAGAAGGCCCAAAAAATCCAGAACTGGAACGACGCCCCGTAGGAAGCCTCCATCAGTTTCATGAGGTCGAAGGTCCGGCCCCCTTCGAAATAGAGGGCCAGCAACGCGATCAACAGCAGCAGACTGCCGGCCAGCGTGTAGAGGAAAAACTTGATTGCCGCGTAGAGGCGCTTGGGCCCGCCCCAGACGCCGATGATCAAATACATGGGAATCAGCATCGCCTCCCAGAACACATAAAACAGGACAAAATCCAGCGCGGAGAAGACCCCGATCATCGCCGTTTCCATCAGCAGCAGGCTGATCATGAATTCCTTGACCCGCCGGTCGATCGAACGCCAGGAACAGATGACGCAGACGGGCATCAGGGCCGTCGTCAACAGAATGAGCGGCAGGCTGATGCCGTCGATGCCGACACGATAGAAAATATCGAACCGGGGGATCCAGGGCGCCTCGGCCACGAACTGCATGGTCGCCGTCGTCCGGTCAAAAGCGCCCCACAGCGGCAGCGACAGCAGCAGCTCCGCCAGCGTGATCGCCAGCGCCGCCCACTTGACCGCCTCCGGCCGGCGCACCGCCCACAGCCCGATCGCGCCGGCAGCCGGCAGAAAAATGACCAGTGTCAACCACGCGCCCATCGCACCCTCACCAGAACAGATACAGGCTCACCAACACCACCAACCCAACAACCATCAACAGCGCGTAGTGCTGCAACTGACCGCTTTGCATCAATTGCGCCAGACGCCCCCACCGACGAATCGTCGCCCCAATCCCGTTCACCGTTCCATCGATCACGCGCACGTCAATCCCCTGCCACATCGCCCCGGCCAGGCGCACGGTGGGCCGCACGAAGAGCCGGTCATAGAGCTCGTCCACATACCATTTGTTGAGCGACCCCTGATAGAGCATCGGCAGGCGCTGCGCCCAGACGGACGGAAGCTCCGGCCGTTTGACGTAGCAGAGATACGCCGCGGCCCATCCGATCACGGCCGCCGCAACGGAGGCGCCGATCACCATCCCGTGCGCAACCGAATCGTCCTCCCCGCCATGCCCGGCGGCAACACCCGCAAACCCCATTACACCAGACAGAAACCCGCCGATCAGATTCGCCGATCCCGGCAATCCGATCCAGCCGGCGGCCACGGACAGCCCCCCCAACACGATCAACGGCACGGTCATGACCGATGGCGACTCGTGCAGATGGCCGGCCAGCTCGGGCCGCACCTTCGAGGGGCCGTGAAAAACCGCATAGAGGAGCCGGAACGCATAGAAGGCGGTCAGCCCGGCCGTCACAAGTCCCACGAGCCACAGCAGCTTGGCGCCGACACCCGGCGCCTGATAAGCGGCCCAGAGGATCTCATCCTTGCTGAAAAAACCCGCAAAGGGCGGAAGACCCGCCAACGCCACGACACCGGCCAGAAAGGTCACATAGGTCACCGGCAAATGCGACCGGAGCCCGCCCATCCGGCGCAGATCCTGTTCCTCCCCCAGCGCGTGGATCACGCTGCCGCAGCCGAGGAAGAGCAGCGCTTTAAAGGCGCCGTGGGTCAGCAGATGAAAGATGCCGGCGGTGTAGGCGCCCAGGCCGCAGGCCAGCATCATGTAGCCCAGCTGGCTCACGGTCGAATAGGCGACGATCCGTTTGATGTCCGTCTGCGTCACCGCGATCGTCGCCGCAAATAACGCCGTCGCTCCCCCGACGCCCGCGACCACCGCCATCGCCGTCGGCGACAGGTTGAGCAGCGGACTGACGCGGGCGACGAGAAACACACCGGCCGTCACCATCGTGGCCGCGTGGATCAGGGCGGAGATGGGCGTCGGCCCCTCCATCGCGTCGGGCAGCCAGGTGTGCAGCGGCAACTGCGCCGATTTGCCGATCGCGCCGGCAAACAACAGCAGACCGATCAACGTCAGAACCCCGACATCCCAGTGCGCACCCGACAGCCCCGCCCACTCCAGAGGACCGAGCAGATTCACCGTCACGCCCGTCAGGGCCGGCGCCATGCTGAAGACGGTGTGATAATCCACGGCGCCGAATGTCCTGAAAATGAGCAAGATCCCCAGCCCGAATCCAAAATCCCCGATCCGGTTCACGACAAAGGCTTTGGTTGCCGCGTCGCAGGCGCTTTTCCGTTCGTACCAATGGGCGATCAAGAGATAGGAACAGAGGCCGACCGCCTCCCAAAAAACATAGAGCTGCAGAAAGTTGTTCGACAGCACCAGCATGAGCATCGAGAAGGTGAAGAGGCCGAGATAGGCGAAGAACCGGTCGTAGCCCCGGTCGCCGTGCATGTAGCCGATCGAATAGAGGTGCACCAGACTGCTGACCAATGTCACCAGCACCAGCATCACCGCGGTCAGCGGATCAATCTGGAGGCCGATGGCGACGCGGAACGTCCCGGACGCGATCCATACATAGAGGTCCTGGTTAAGGCGCAGTCCCTGCGTCACCTGCCAGCAGACGATCAGCGAGAGGAACAGCGCGGCGAACGCGGCGGGCACGGCGATATAATGGGCGCGTCCACGCCACGGGCCGGCAAACAGCCCCCCCGTCAGACCGACGACCAGGAACGCCGCAAACGGCAACAGGGGGATGAGCAGGGCCAGGGTCATTGAAGCCTCCTGCGGGGCAGACGCCTGCGGAGGGGGTAACGCGCCGGTCCCATCACCACGTCGGTCCTCACCACTTGAGAAGGGTGAGTTCTTCCACGTTGAGGGTGGCGCGCCGGCGATAGAGCGCGATGACGATCGCCAGCCCCACCGTGACCTCGGCGGCGGCAACCGTCATGACGAAGAAGACGAAGACCTGGCCGACGATCGTCTCGGCGTAATGGGAAAAGGCGACAAAATTGATGTTCGCCGCATTCAGCATCAGCTCGATCGAGAGCAAGATAATAACGATGTTGCGGCGGATCAACACGCCCGCCAGCCCGATCACAAAGACAATCGCGCTGAGCATCACGTAGTAAGCAAGCGGAACCATTTTAGAGTCAGGGGGAGACGCTATCTCCCCCTGACAACCCCCATCTACGCTGATACACCTTCACCTGTACACCCTCCATCGCCATACATTCTCATCACTGACGCCTTACGTCTTTTAACCCTGGCCCCTGGCTACTGGCCCCTGGACCCTATACTTTCTTCGACAGCACGATTGCGCCCACCATCGCCACGAGCAGCAGCAGTGAGGCGATCTCAAATGGATACAAATAGGCGGAGAAAAGCACCTGCCCGATGATGGCCGTGCTCCCGACAGCTTGAATCCGCTCCGCGGTGAAAGCGCCGCCCGATCCTCCGCCAAATCCTCCGATCAATCCGTCGCCGACGCGTCCTCCGAACACGACCAGCGCCACTTCGGCAAGCAGCAGCGCCGCGACGACGAGCGCGGGGATCACCTGACGCTGGAACCGCTCCTCCCGCTTGACGTTGAGCAGCATGACGACGAACAGATAGAGGACCAGAATGGCGCCGGCGTAGACGACCACCTGCACCGCCGCGATGAACTCGGCGTTGAGCAGCACGTACAGCCCGGCCACGTGCGCGAACATCACCAGCAGGGCAATGGTGGAGTAGATGGGGTTGCGGAGGAGCACCACCAACAGGGACCCGCCAACGATGACGGTCGCCAGGTAGAAAAACAAAACCGCTGTCATGAGGCCGCGCCCTGCCGCATCGGGTCATTTATGTCAGGGGGAGATGCTCCTCTCCCCCTGACCACCCCCATCGCCGACGGCTCCACAGAAGGTGAGTTCACGACTTCACTCGTATATCCGATGGGGGCTCGGGGGAGAAAGCGG
>JBGPIL010000090.1:0-9065 GCA_041484905.1 Nitrospiria bacterium | reverse complement strand
CCACGCCATCGTGCTGCTCTATACCTACCCGATCTTCGCCAGTCTCTACGATCACTGGTGGCAGGCGAGACAACCTTCGGGCGGCGCGGGCTTGACCGTGCCGTCGGTGGCCGCGCTGCTGGCGTCGTTTGCGGGGATCGGCCTCATCATCAATCCGACGTTCGGCACCTTCCGCCTCGTCGATCTGCCGGCGCTGCTCTCCGGCATGCTGGTGGGCGGCGCAATCGTTTCACTGAAAGAATCGAGAAAAACCGACAGCGCCTGGACGATTTTTCACTACTTCAATCTCACGGGGATGCTCCTCAGCCTGCCGCTCGTGCTGGGCCATTGGACCCCGCCGCCGTGGGCCAGCCTGCCCGCCCTGATCGGCGTCGTCGTCTTTTCGATGCTCGGCCAAATGGGGATGACGATCGCGTACCGGCACATTTCCACGACCGAAGGGGGCATCATCTCCACTGTCGGCGCCGCGGTGGGCAGCGCCATGGGCATTCTGTTTCTTCATGAGGCGGCCACGCCCGGCTTTGTGGCCGGTAGCGCACTGATCATCCTGAGCGGGATTTACCTGACGCTGCCCAGATCGGCCCCGGCACACTCATGATCGCGAACCACATCCGTATATCTATACTCATGATGGCGTGCGCCTGTGCGGCGGCCGGTCTGTGCGGCATGAGCGATCGGCCGGCCGGTGCGGAGGAACCGTACCGCACGCCCCTGGCTGGCGAGGTCTACACCACGATACTGGGGGGCGTGCCCGTCGAAGCGCCGGCGCGGGATCGCCGCTCCGTCACGGCCGTCGATCTGGGCTTCTCCTGGCTCCCCAACGGTCCCAAAGGACAGGCGCTGGTGCCCTTCGGCGCGCTCTTTCTCTGGCGGAACCGGGACGACGGCGTGGCCCGCTTTCGCGGTGTCGTTTCCGGACTCTACAATGAACTCCGCTACCACGTCGCCCCCGTCCCACTCGGCGGGGCGGAGGCGGTGCTGACGTTTGACAGTCTCACCGTGCCATTCGACCGGTACGAATATGTCGAGGGCGTCCGCATCACAGCCGAGGCGCTGCAATGGCACCAGCTCCGGATCGGCCTGGGCGTCGGCTACCACAGGCCGCTGGCGCCAGGCCATCAGGACAACGCGCTGGAAGCGGCGCTCACCTACGAGCCGGGGCTGCTGCTCTTTCGCAAAGGGCATGACGCCGCGGCGAGCTTTCGCGCGCCCGTCGACACCTATGAAGGCCGCGTGCACCTCCGGTTGCGCGCCGACGCGCTGACGCGCAATATCATGGAACTGCCCCACCGGGGCGTCGCCGCAGGGCTGGACGGCTGGTACGGCCGGCGGGCCCGATGGGAACCGTGGGGAGGAGGAACGGTTTTCGGTCTGCAGGGCGGGTCGTCCAATCAGACCTGGCTGGCCGTGAGCGGCTATGCGGTCGCGGCCGGCGGTGTGCCGTTTATCGATGATGAACGGCAGCGAATCATTGCCAGTGCCTATGGCGGCATCGGCAGTCATCTCGATCGGTTCTCCGCGTTTCGCCTCGGGGGAGGGCCAACCGGCGGGGAATGGGAGGCGCTCGCCCGTCCGGTGGTGCCGGGCGCGGCGTTTGAAGAATTCTTCACCACCGCCTACGGCTTGCTCACACTCGAATACCGCTATGAACTCTTTTTCTTTCTCTACCTGCATCTTCGCGGTGCCGTCGCCTGGATCGATCGCCCCCGTTTCGAAGCCGGCGTCGCCGCCGATCGGCTCGACGCCCTGCCGTCGGTCACGGCCCTCGTCACCAGCGGCTTTTTCTGGCGCTCGCAGCTCCAGGTGGCCTATACCCGCAACTTCGGCCTCCTCAGACCTGTTGATGGAACCCCACGTTTTGGGGGTCATTCAGTGGTCATCGACTGGTCCAAAGAGTTTTGAGAACATTTGACAATCCCCCTAAGGCTGCTACACTCAATCCACCATGGAACAGCCGATTTCCGTCCTTCAGGCGCCACCGGATGCCCTGACCGTGTTCCGCCGGGCTCATAGCCTGGGTGCCCTCGTCCAGCGATGGGAGTTTGAGCAGACAATTCAAGGGTTTGACGAAATGTCAATTGTCGAAATCCACAAGGGAATGGCGTCGGATTTGGGGCGATGGATCGAAGCAGAAGGGCTTCAGACCTTTCTGAACGAAACGGAGCGGGCGCTGGTGGTCACACCGCTGGGCCATTGGCAAACCGATCTGGTCGAAGCAGTCGGTTGGCGACTGGAGCCACTTGGCATGTTTACCTGGGCGTTATCCTTGATCAAGGCACTGCCTCCCTACGACTGCCGTTTCAGTCACGACGATCTGCTCATGCGTCTGAAAATCGGCAAGCCGTTGCAGCCGCCGGGCACGCTCCGGCTGCGGTCGGCTGAAGAGCTTCAGGCCGCCTGTCGGACCGCCCAACTGTGGGACTGGCGGGCGCAAGTGGCCCAACGTCCCTGCGGCGCCGACCCGCCCGATCCGATGAATCCCGCCGGCGCTTCAACGTCCGTCGCCGTGCAAGCGGTGAACGGGTGGAAGAACGGACTCCTGCCCGAACCGATCGGCCAGGATTTCCCCGCCTTCGGCCGCGCCTACGCCTCGCTCTCCCGCCAGCAGGTCGAACTGCTGGCCGCCATCGCCGATCAACGGGCCGCCGCGCTGCACTGGCTCTGCGGCCAGTAACCGCACGGTTCCTGCTCCAGGCTCCTGGCAATAACCCATATTATGAACCCCTTGTATGAGGGGTATTATTTTGCCCAATCCGCCAACCGGTTGACAATTTTCCGCTTCCTGCTACGGTAAAAGAAGAATGAAAACGGTCATGGAGCCCCTCGCGCAGACAGCACACCGACCCCGGACCTTGGATGCCGCCGGACTGTTGAGCGGCATCTTCTGCCTGCTCGCCGCAGTCATGGCGGGGCCGGCGACGGCTCAACCGCCAGAGGCGGCCGCGCAACGGGCCGCGGCCAGCATCATCCAGGCCAATCAGCATTACCGCAATGGCCTAACCTACGGGGAGCAGGGCCGTTTCGCCGACGCCGCCAGGGAACTGGCTGCGGCGGTGGCGCTGGATCCCACGGACGCGGACGCCCGCGTGTCGCTCGCCGAAGCCCAGGCCGAGCTGGGGCAATTCGATGCCGCCGTGGAGTCGCTCCAACACGCGTTGGTGTTGTCGCCCAACCATCTCGACGCCCATGATGACCTGAGCCGGATCTATCTTGAACGCAAGCAATTCGACCTGGCCTGGCAACACGCCCGGGCCATCCAGCGACTCAACCCGGCCAGGGCGAACACGCTCATCGATACGCTCGAACGCGTCTCCGCACCACCCCGTTAAGACCCTTCGCACGCACGCCCTTCACCTCCGGCCGCTCTCCGGTTCCCGCCGGCGCTTGACAGCCGTCGTACGGTTGATTAGGCTACGCTCTCATGCGGCCGTTGCATCCTGATCGCCCTGATCGAAGATCCGCCCGTCTGTCATGCCCGTCCGGTCCGGGCGCCACGCCGGCAGAACGGCTTGACCGATAAGCACCATGGCTGCCCATGTCTGATCGATACACCGATGACCAAATCATTGCCCTGCGCCGGCAGTTGATGCGCCGGATCGCGGAGTTGCAGGAGTTGAACACCGACTGCCAGACCTACGCGCTGGACCGGGTCATCAACGAGCGCATGGACACCTATTTTCGACTCGAGGAGCGGCTGGAGGAGATCAACGCGCTCTGCCTCCGGATCGCACAGGAGTTGGAGGAGACCGGCGGTCTGGCCGCGCTGCGCCAACTGGACGGCCGGCTCAACTTCATCGAAGACTGCTTCGACGAGATGGAGAGCGAAATCCGCGACCGGCCCCGCCGGCGCCGGCGGGGCCGCTTCAACTTTGCCGATTTCTTCCGGCAATGGTCCGCCTCAGGTGGACAGCAGGGCGACCCGGCCGGTCTCGGGGAAGTCGGTTCGGCCACCGAGGCGTATCAGGAGCTGGGCGTGACGGCGGAGAGCGATACGCGCGCGATCATGGCGGCCTTCCGCCGGCTCGTCAAGGAACTGCACCCGGATGCGCGCGGCGGCGACCGGAGCACCGAGCCCCGCCTGCGCCGTATCGTAGCGGCGTACGAGTTCCTTAAACGGCAGACGGGTCCAAGATAATGTCACATGTGTACGGCGATGGGGGGCTCGGGGGGAGAGGAGCATCGTCCCCCGATTCAATTGTCGCGGCGTATGAATTTCTCAAACGCCAATCGGGTTCAAGATAATGTTGCCTGCGTACGGCGATGGGGCCGGGGCGTGGGGGCATCGGAGGACGCTATTCGTTTCCGCACGGCCCCCACTCACAATGACCGGGGGGCGAGGAGCATCTGTCAATCAGATCGGGGGAAGAATCCCGCTCTCCCCCCGCACCCCTCATCGAATGTACGGGACGTATGGGCGATGGGGGTCGTTAGGGGGAGAGGAATGGAGCTTCACGGGCATCAGCCCGCGAAGGCGGAATCTGAGCAAGGCGGCATGGCGATAGCCATGGCCGAAGTCGAAGCGCATCTCCCCCTAACTCAAATAGCCGCGGTCTGATTCGTGACGTCCGTCATCCGGCATACCCTGTTTCTCGTCATGGTGGGCGCGGTCGCCGCATCGGGCCTGACGGGTTGCGCGCACGGCCGCCGCATGGCGGAAATTCGCGCCTTCGAAACCGGCTATTTTCAGCGGCTGCAGAGCACCGACTACGACCGCGCCTACGAGTCACTCCATCCCGACATCAAAACCCGGCTCCCCCTCGAGCGTTATCGCCTGTTTTTTACCGTGCTGACCGACACGCTCGGCCCCATGCAGGCGTGGCGGCAAATCCCCAACGCCCATGACCGGATTCCCCTCTTGGAGCGGGAACGGCGCCAGGACCCCCTTCCGCCCAACCAACCGAAGACGATGCTGGAAGCCGGCTACATTCTGAAATTTGAAAAGGGGCAGGTGGAACTGGTCATCCGAACCGGCTGGGACGAGGGGAACATGGCCATCCGCGGACAGTTTCTCTGTTGCACGAACACACAGACCATCGCCGCGCTTCAAGCCCGAGCCGAAGCGGCCGGCGTGGGCGATTTGTTCGGTGTCAAACCCAAACCGAAGACCGCTCCACCCGTCGCACCGGCTGCCCCCAGCCCACCCGAGCCGTAGGAGGCGGCGTGAACACCCACACACGCCGCCCACCTTTTTGGACTGGACAGACCCTGAAAGATTTGGATAGAATAGGGCAACTTTTTTCTGCTAGTATCATCCAACACGATCACTGTGCATCAATCGCTAGAACGCAATAAAACGCAATAACATGATGGCATCATGAAGAGAGCGGGCCTTGTGCGACAGATGACGTGGCTGGCGATGGTGGCCGGGGTGTTGACCGGATGGCCGGGACAACCGGCCGTTGGATCGGCGGCGGCCGCCATGTACCAGTGGACAACACCGGACGGCACCATCGGCCTGACCGATGATCCCGGCCGGATCCCCGACCAGTATCGGGCCACCGCCAAACCCTACCAAAATCCCGAGACGCGACCGTCCGTCAAACAACCCCCGGCCGGGGCAACCGCGCCGGAAGCCTCCTCCTCCGTGGCGACCAACGCGCCGGCGGCGGCCGATGTCGATCAGAACGGCCATAACCGGGCCTGGTGGCGGGAGCGCATCCAGTCGCTGACCAACGAGCGGGCCGACCTGACCAGCCAGCGCGATGCGCTGAATCAGAAATACAACCAACTGCACTATTTCGGCCGGGAGACGATCGAGGAGCGCACCCTCCAGCAGACGTTGCGCAAACAACTGGACGACCTCACCCAGGGGATCGACGACATCAACCACCAACTGACCTCCGGCCTGCCCGATGAAGCTCGACAAGCCGGCGCCCCTCCGGGCTGGCTTCGCAACTGATGATGCTGCGCATTACGGCCGACGGCAAAAGCGACATCGGCAAGGTCCGCCAGTCCAATCAGGACGCCTTCGCGTGTGACACGAACGCCCACCTGTACGTGGTGGCCGACGGCATGGGCGGCCATTCCGGCGGAGAAGTCGCCAGCCACAAGGCGGTCGAGGCGCTGATGGCGGCCCTCCGCGAGGAACCCACGGTGAGCGCCGACACGGACCGCGGCAACGGCTCACGCGACACGACGCTGGTACGCGCCATCGAAGCGGCCAACGACCACGTGTTTCAGATGGCCTCGGAGGATCGAAAGCTGCAGGGCATGGGCACCACACTGGTGGCCTTGCGCGTGGTCGACTCGACCGCATCAATCGGGTCGGTGGGTGACAGCCGCGTCTATCTGTGGCGGGGCCAACGGCTGCGCCAGGTGACCCGCGACCACTCCCTCGTCAACGAATATGTCCGTCTGGGCACGCTCTCGGCCGAGGAAGCCTCGACCCATCCGCTCAAACACATCATCAGCCGCGCCATTGGCGTGCACCCGACGGTCGAGGTGGACCATTTTCCCATCCCGTTGCGGGCGGACGACGTGTTCGTCCTCTGCTCGGACGGCCTGACCAACATGCTCGATGACAACGATATCAGCGCGACACTGGCCGCGGTGGGCCACCAACCGTCTGTTCTGTGCGCCGAACTCATCAGCCGCGCCAACGCCAAGGGCGGGCTCGACAACATCACCGTGGTCGCCGTGCACTGCGAGTCGGTGTGATGACACCCTTCGACACCGAGTTTTCCCCCGAACGGTCTCCCCACGCATGGTCTCCCCATGACTGGTCTTCAATGACCGGACGCGGGCGTCTCGCATCGGCGCCGGCCTCGACCAAACAGCTCCTCGCGATCGGCCTTGACCGCAGCCGTCTGGACGGACTGAGCGCGACGACGTCCCCGCACGTCAATCTCTTTGTCACGTCGTCACCGCAAAAAGCCCTCCTCTGGACCCGCCTCGAATCGCTCGACCTGATCCTGTTGCGGTTCGGCGAGCCGGTGGAGCAGGCACTGGACCTCGTGCAGGCGCTGATCGAGGCCAACCCGGCCCCTCCCATTCTGCTGCTGGTGGAACCGGAGGCCGACGCGGTCGCCCATCACCTCACGCGCCGGCAGATTTGCGCGGCCCAGCCTGCCTCCATCACAACGGAACAATTGCACGAACAGGTGCTGCAGCTGCTGGGACCGGGCCGACCGATGGCTCCGCGACCGCCAGCGCCCATGCAACCGATGGCCCCACAACCCATCACATCCATCCAACCACATGTCCCCGTGCCACACCGTCCAGAGGAACCGATGCCGATCCCGCGCCGGGTCCCCGTCGTCGCCGGCCCATACGAGCCGACGCCGAAGCCCCGGCCGGATGCGGCGGCGCCAGCCTCGCCGTCGACGGCGTTGCCGACCGGGTGGGAGCTGCCCTTTCTGGACCAGCTGGTGATCGAGTTGGCCCACCGGCTCAAAAATCCCCTCGTCTCGATCAAAACGTTCACGCATCTGCTGCAGGAACGGTTCAACGATGCGGATTTTCGCACCCGCTTCTACGCCATCGTGAACAATGACGTCATCCAATTGAATGATGTCGTCGACCGGCTGCTGGAGTTCACCGAATTCAGCCGGCCCTATCCGAAGCTGCTCACCCTGGCCGACGAGTTGCGGCAAGTCAAAAACTCGCTCGAACCGACCCTGCAGAACCGGCAGGTAACGATCCAGCTGATGGCGCCCGATTCCGATCAGACCGGCCCGTTACAGGTCCATGCCGATCCGACGCAATTCCGCTACCTGCTCAAGCAACTGCTGCTCGACAGCGCCACGACGGCTCCCGCCGGCGGGCATCTGCAGATTCGGCTGGCCGGCCATCCGGCCGGCCGGGACGGCGCGGAACCGGCCTGCTCCATCATCATCGACACCATCATGACCTCGACCGCGCCCCACCTGCACGAGTGGCTGAGCCTGGAGCTGCTGCTGGCGAAAAACCTCATGGAACGCCATCGGGGCACCGTCACCGTCTCCATTGATGGAAGCGCCGGAAGCGGACAGGGCAACCACCGGCGACGGCGGGTCACCGCGACCGTGCCGTTGCATGCGCTGCCTCGCCACGACGGCCAGTCCCGTGACGGGTATCCGATGACGTCCGTGCCGGCCAAACCCACAACGCCAATGACGGCAGAGCGGCGGCGGATTCCCCTCTCCATTGCGTTTCGAGAGCGCCGCGCCGAGCCGCGCCGGCAGGAGCACCGCACGATCACCTTCGCCGACCGCCGGCGCCCCCTTGAGGGGGAAGCCGCCCGCGCACCGTATCTTCACAGCGATCGGCCCCGCACCGGTTCCCCGCCCCCGTTCCCGTCGGAATAACGGCCGATCCCCGAGGCGTAATGCCCGCAACGATTCTGATCGTCGATGACGAACCGAGCGTGCGGGAGTCGTTGAAGGCGGTCCTGGGCGCGCCTTCGTCGGGATCGTCCTCCACCGGCACCGATGAGCACTACACCATCCTCCAGGCTGAATCGGGCGAGCAGGCACTGGCCGTCGCCCAAGAATCCTCGCCCGATTTGATTTTGCTGGATATCATCATGCCGGGCCTCGACGGCATCGCGGTGCTGGAACGGCTGCGGGCGAAGGACCGGTCGACTCCCATCATCATGCTCACCGCCACCAAGACGGTGAAAACCGCCGTCGATGCCATGAAGCTCGGCGCGACCGATTACCTGACCAAACCATTCGACATCGACGAACTCAAGGTAATCGTCCGCCAGGCGCTGGAACGGGGCTCCCTGGAGCTGGAGGTCCGGCGCCTGCGGGATGAACTGGCGCGCCGGTACGGCCTCGACCAGATGATCGGCAAATGCACGGCCATGCAGGAGGTCTTCACCAAGATCGACCAACTGGCCGACGCCAAGACGACCGTGCTGATCACGGGCGAGAGCGGCACCGGCAAGGAGCTGGTGGCCCGCGCGCTTCACTACCGGAGCAAGCGGCGGGACAAACCTTTCGTCGCCATCAACTGCGCCGCGATTCCCGACACGTTGATCGAAGCGGAGCTGTTCGGCCACGAAAAAGGCGCGTTCACCGACGCGCAGCAACGCCGCATTGGGCAATTTGAGATGGCCAACCAGGGGACCCTCTTCCTGGATG
>JBGPIL010000089.1:0-9104 GCA_041484905.1 Nitrospiria bacterium | reverse complement strand
AGATGGCCGGGCTGGCGTCATCAATCAGGACGGGGGGCGCCGGTGGATTTTGATAGGTTAAGGTTGAATCCGGTGTCTCTTCTTTGCGGCTTGACGCGCCCTGGCTTCTCTTCGTCATATTCCCAATGGCATCATAGCCGTAGCTAAAACTCGTGGGCGCCGTGCTCCCTGAAGCGCCATAGGTCGCCTGAATCAACCGGTTTGACGGATCATACGCAAACGTGCGATCGCCCCGCAGGGGGTCCTGAATGAAGGTCACGTTGCCGGCGTTATCCAGTGTGTAGTCAAGGGTCTGATAGGTGCTCACCGTCGTGCCGGTGGTCATGTGCTGGAGCTGGCTGTTGTCAGGCCGATAGGTGTAGGTCGTGGTGACGCCATTGCCGTAACTGACGGTCTTGGGTTGCCCGAGTGCGGTGTATTGATCGGCCAGATAACTGGCGTAAGTTGTGGCTGTGGCGTTTTCCGTCACGTTGTCGAGCCAGCCGGCGGGATTGTAAAAATAACTGACGGATGGTGCAGCCGGGTCATTGGGGGCCTTCGGGTAAGTAATGGAGGTGACCCGCCCTAACAGATCGTAGCCGGTTTGAGTGGTATAGCCGGTAGGAAAAGAAACGGCATTGGGATCGTTGGCGACGGTTTTGACTGTTTTATATACCCGACCCATCAGATCATATTGGAAGCTCGTTGTCCCACTGGTATCCTGCACCAAGGCCAGCCGGCCGATGCCGTTGGGGCTGGTCTAACTGTCATACGTGTAGACCACTTGGGAGCCATCAGCGAGGGTCTTGGTCTTCACCCGGTTCAATGGATCATAGACAAACGACGTGGTCTGGCCCCGGGCGTCCCGCTGCCGGGTGAGATTGCCATTGGCGTCATATTCGTAGCTCCAGCAGGGGGTGGGATACCACGGAAACGCGGCCGCGGGCTGAAGTATGGTCACATCCCCACAGCTTCCCATGTCGGGGTCGCTCATGCCGATTTTTCGTCCGAACGTGTCATACGAAGTGGTGGTGAGATGGTTTTGGGCATCAGTCACCTTGAGAAGATTGCCCAATCCATCATATTGATACGTGGTTGTCGCATAGGGAGTCGAGGTATCGGTGCCATATTCATCAACCTGGATGACTTTGCCATCGGCATTATTGGTGACCCGATGTTGATGGCCGTTGGGATCGAGTGTGGTGACCTGCCAGCCGGCATAGCTCGTGGTGGTAGAAGCGCCATCCGGAGCTACGGCTTGAAGGGGCCGGCCGATCGGATCGTAGGAGGTGCTGGTATAACGGGGCGTCTCACCGGGGAAATAGGGCAGTGATTTTTGCGCCACCAGTCCCCGTTGGTTGTAGAGCACATTCTGGCTGATATTTTTGCCTGCGATGGGGCCTTCGGTGACCGTGGTTGTGGTGCGTCCCAGTCCGTCGAAATAGGTCTCCGACCAGAGGCCGTCGGTTGTACCATCCGGGGCGACCGTGCGAATGCGCTGTAAAGTGGGGTTCCCCCAATCCAAATAGGTTGTTGTGGTCATCCCGCCATCAGGCGCTGTCGTCTGGGTTTTGCGGCCGAACGTATCATATTGTGTGGTCGCCGTTTGGTTGTTGGTGTCGGTTATGCTTTTGACCTGACCATAGAATCCGTTATCAGTGGCTACGTCGTTCACACCGTAATAGGCCGTGATTGCCCGATGGCTATGTGTGGTATGGCCGTCGGAAACGGTTTTGACTAGGGGAAAGGTTGATGTGGGATCATACTGAATCGCCGTCAATGTGCCACGAGGATCTTTAGAACACGTCGGGTTGCCGTATGTGTCATAACCGGTGATGCCCTGCGTATTCACGCCGTTCTTCAGCCAGCGCTCGGTTAAGGTCAGGTTCCCATTGGTTAAGGGGGCGGTCTTGCTGGTGCTGGAACAGTCGCTGGGCGTGCCGTCGTAATAGAACCACGCTTCGGCAAGGTTCATGGCATCGCCCGGGCCTCGAGTATATTGGTGCGATGGCAGCCCCATGATCCAAAACGATGGATTCTGGATATATTCCATGTGTTGGTAACGCTCAGGGCCGAGCACCTGCCCTTGCGGGCTGATTTCTCCAAAGTTTGAGATTTTCACGACATTGCCATAGCAGGGAGTACCCAAATCGCAGTCGTACTGTGTGCTGACCTTCATCTGTTTCAACCAGAACGCCCCACCATCGTAGACATACGCATTCGTCTGAATCAGTTCCGGGAAGGTGGTGTTTGTAAACGGAGTGGTTGTGGACCACGTGTTGACGGTTTGACCATAGAGATTGCCGTTGCGGTCAGCGGTTTGCGTCTGTAAGGGACGGCCCTTGAGGGCATAGGACTCATTCAAGGCTGGATTGCCTTGGTAAAACCAGGTGGTGGTTGTGGTTCCGACTGGGTCAGTCGCGGTGACTTGGTTAAAGCCGCGAAACTCTCGGCTGGTAAAGTCGAACCAGCCACCTTGGTAGGTGTATTGTGACGTCGCCGTCGTGCCGTTGCCGTCATTCACGGTCACGCTGCTGAGAGTCTGGATCACCAGGGGAAGATTCCCGCTATTCTGGTATTGCGTGGAAGGCGCATAGCTGATGGTGGTGGAGCCGCCCAGGCCGTTTTGAATTGATGCAAGCAGATCAGGATTCAAGGGTCTTGACCGTGCAACCGTGATCGTTGCCGTACTCCCGTTTCGGGTGGCCACATCCATCATCCCGTCACCGTTAAAATCGCCGACGGCAGTACGTACGGCATCCCATGTAGGAACAATCCCCCAAGATTTTGCGTCAAAGAATGGCGAGCCATCGCTCTCGCGCGCCAATAACACATAGATGTTGTCTGCTGTCGCGGATGACTCGTAGGCGATATCTGTGAGCCCATCACCGTTAAAGTCCCCAAGAACAATACCCTTGCCGGTCGTGCTACTCGTGTAATTTGGCGGGTAAATATCCGGCATGGCCGCAAAGCCCGTTCCATCCATTCCAGTGGCAAGATAGACGCGTAGGCAGTTGTTCTGTTGACAGGTTCCGTTGGGTGGATTGGGCCAGAGAATATCCGCAAGGCCATCCCCATTAAAGTCGCCGATCACAATCTGGTGATTGTATTGAACAGGATCGCTGAACTGCAGCGCGGGCCGATATCCGACGAATTGAGCGCCATCTGACAATACGACATAGAAATAACAGTTATAAGAATCACCAGCACAAGATCCAATATCGGTCCGCCCATCGCCGTTGAAATCGCTCAATCTTCGGGTATGCCAACCAGGAATTGGTTGGTTAAGTTGTTGGTTCCAACGACTTGGGGACCCAAAAGTGCTTCCTGTTCCAGTGCCCGCCGATAATACGACATAAACATCGGCGACGCTGCCTGTGCCAGAAAAAGACGTTCCGTAGACGATATCCATCCGTCCATCACCATTGAAATCACCGATATCACGGGTCAGGTCCCAATGACCGGTTGGAACACCGGCGAGTTTGATTGGTGAAGTAAAACCGGACCCCGTGGCATTGGCATAGACCACATAGATGCCATCGGTATCACGATAGGCAACATCCGCCCGCCCATCTCCATTGAAATCACCCACGAGCTTGCTGCAGTCCCAATTGGGAATTGCTCCCCATGGTTGGGTCGGTGTTTGGAAGCCATTTCCCGTACTCAGCGCGACATAAATATCGTTCGTTCCGCCTGCCCGATTCCGATAGGCAATATCAATTTTCCCATCGCCATTGAAATCCGCTTGGACACGCGGGCTGCAGGGAAGTGATATGGTTATGGTCACGGAATTAACGATCGTATCTGTCGCGTATGACTGAGTGTAACCGTCCCAATCCGTTGCGGCGGCAATGGTCCAGCTTTGTGAGGCATCAAACGATTGAGTTTTATTGGTATACGTAAATGTTTGAGCCGGGAGGGAATTTCCAGTGACCGTCCAGGTGGAGCCCGAGCCAGATATACTGGCGTTGTGATCATACTGTGTGATTTTGCTCAGTCGCGAAAAAGCACTTTGATTGGGCGTGTTGCTGAAATCATTATAATCAAGCTGATAGGTTCTCAGATGTTGGGTTTGGTTCAGCACTTCAATTAACTTGAGGCGTTGCCGCATCCCACTGCAAAGACCACCCCGAAAGTGAAAATGGGCATCAGTTCGACCTTCCCAGTCGAAGAGAATCGAACTGCTCGGCGGGTAGTTGATTCGGATTGGATAGACTTGGCTGCAACCAACGGCGACATTGTTGGAGCTAAAACCTGCGAGAAAAGAATCTTTTTGATATGTCACAGTCATCGTGTTGCTGTTTAGATCGGTGACAGTATCAAGATACCATTGGTAAATCTTCGTACCATCGGCTAAGGAAGTTGTAAGGTCGTTTTGTCGAGATAATGGGGTCGTACCAAATTTTTGCGCTGTACCGTTTTTGCTCGTGACAATCCAGCCCCAAGTCGAAGAATCCCTGTAAAATTTTGCGAAAGGACCTTCAATCTTGGCCCCATAATAGCCCGCGCCCCATTCGATAAACCTGGGGACCAACTCAATCGTCGCGCCTCCGGCAACAAAGAGAAAAGTGTCTTGCGTATCATCATACGTGGGCAACCCTTTGTGGGGGCCCTGACGCTGGATATAGGGAAGATCGAGGCTCCATCCATAGCTCACCCAGCCGTTGGTTCCATGGCTGTTGTAACTCAGCGACAATTTGGGAGCCATGCCATTCCGGCCGGGCGGCACCTCAATGGGTACGGCATATCCCAGGGTGCCGGTAAACAGATCCGGCAGCACCGTGCTGCCGGAGCCGCCCACGCCGCCATTTTCATTCAACTGCGAGAGGGAGGCTGACTGTTTACCCGAATTGTCATCGGCGGCGAGTAGCGGAGATGCGAGACTGAGCAGGATGAGGCCCACGCCTGCGAAAAATCGACCATGCCAAGTGGGATGAGCGATGTTGGTGGTTTTCCGAAGCAGATGTGGCTTCATAAGAAGACCCTCCCTCACGTATCGGAGCAGACTATAGTTGAAAACAAGACCAAAGTCACCTGTCCTTTCGGACAGGGTATGCGCAAAGGATGTGCCAAGAGGGAAACGGGGAGGGGAGTGTTAAATGAGGGGGGACGATTGGAAAGAGAATAAACAGATTTTAATTTGTAAAAACGATATGTTGTCTCAACTTATCATATCGTTTTTCTCTGGTCTTTCATTCGATAATCGCCAACCGGTAATCGGAAATAGGCTCATTTCCTGTCCTTTTCGGTCAAGATCTTGACCCTTTTTATATGTGGATGACTGTTTCGATGAATCAAGGAAGAAGTGTTTTTATAGTTTTTATTCGAAAATCGAAAATCTGCAATCGAAAATTCCTATTTGCCCCTTTTTACCACCGCTGCGATTGTGGCGGAGATGATAAAGGCCATCGAGGCGTAGTAGGCCCAGAGGAGGAAAAAGAAAATTCCGCCCAGCGCACCGGAGAGCACTGCGTAAAATTTGACACGGGCCACATACCAGGCGAAGAACCACTTTGAAAATTCCAGCAGCACCGTCCCGATCAGGCAGGCGATCATCAATGGCCGCCGCCCCAACCGTTGGCTTGGACAGAAGCGGAAGATCAGATAGAACAAGCTCCAGGTCAGGCCGAAGCCCAGCAGATGGCCGATCAGCGCCCAACCGGGCGCCATCCACTGGCCGACTAACGGAAACGACTGACTGATCCCGCGCAGCACGGCCAGCGTGGATTCCAGCCCCACCACCAGCAGAAAGAGCCCCGACACCGCCAGCATCAGCAACAGATCGACCCCTTTGCCGACGAAAAAGTTTCGGGGCCGTTTCACATCGAAAATTGTGTCGAGCGCCGTCCGCACCGAGCTGAAGGCGACGCTCGACGAGAAGGCGAAAAAGCCCAGCCCCACCAGGCTGTAGAGGGTTCGCTTGGCCACGATGCCGGGCAGGCTCTCGATGAAGAGCTGGTGCGAGTTGGGCAGAAATTGCTGCAGCACCCCCTCCACTCCGGCCACTGCGCTGGCAGAGCTGGAGAGGACGTAGCCCATGATGGCGATGATCACGAAGAAGAAGGGAATGCAACAGAGAATGATATCGAACGCCAGGCCGGAAGCCAGCAGCAACCCGTTGACCCGAAAGAACTTTTTAAACGCGGCAATGAGGATGCGCACGCAGAGATGTTAGGGGACTAAACTGGGATTGTCAATTTTTGTCCTTCATTCGGGAATCGAAAATCGTCAATCGCCTTCACTCAACCACCTTCACTCACCACCCGGGCAGGATGAATCCAAACATTATAGACCTGACCCCAATGCTTAGAAAATTACTTTGGCGGTTCGCTCTTGAGCACTTCCCCCGTGATCGCATCCACATAGATTGTCCAGAGCGTTTCCAGGCCGACCGGGATCTTCCAGGCTAAACGGACCTCCATCCTATGGGGGGATTGTTTGATAAACACCACCCGGCTGGCGGGATGGCGCACATCCCGTAGATCGATCAGGCGCTCCAGAGGGTTCCCCTTCTCATCGCGGAAGACGAGTGATGTGCCGAGCAACCGGTTGGTGGCGTCTTCGCTGGAGATGGTCGTCTCAAGCGGCAGGCGAATCCTGGGCAGCCAGAACCCGTCAATTCGAAACAAACCCTTGGCATTTGCGAAAACGACCAGGGGCGGCAGGTCGCCTTCCACCGGCAGGTCGGCAAGAATCTGGGGCTTGAACGCAATCCGCACCGCGATCACCGCATTTTCGGACCCGGGGGGATCGGGCGGTGTGCAGGTGACGCAGCCGTTGGTTTCTGTCACCTGCTCGATCACCAGTTCGCTCTTGGGAGTGATGCCGGTGAATCGTGAATGGTCCGAGAGCCATTTGCCCACCAGGCCGATCACGGCATCCTCATCCGGGATGTCGATCCTGACGCTGTTCTCCGGGCAGGCGTGCGTCGTGGCGGTGAAGCCGTATTCGTTCAGCTCGGCGCAGACGCCCTTGCTCGACGCGGCAAATTCCGCGCGCAGCGCGGCGAGTTGATCCGGCGGGAGGGGTTTGATGAGGTAGGGATAGGCTATTTTATCGGGGGCTTTAGCCGCCGGCGGTTCTGCAGCGGGTAGGGAAGAAGATGTCCCAACTGCAAGGAGGGCAAGAGCCAGCACAACCGGTACGGCCGCTTTCATCCCTGTTATTGTATGCCAAGCCCGGCGGTCAGACAAGCCGCGGAAAATGGGACAGGCTACTTTTTGCCAATGATTGGTCGTCCTGTAAATGGTTGCACGTCTGAAAAAGTAGCCTGTCCCCTTTAAATCACGCGTCCAGCGTGTTGACCTTGCGGTAGAGCCAGCCGCCCAGATAGAAGGTCACGCCCAGGACCAGCAGCGACGCGATTCTGATCAGCGGCGTGGCGGCGGACAGATCATAGAGCAGCATCTTGATGGCCGAGGCTGCAAAGACCAGCAACGAGGACTGGCCAAGGGTTTTATCCCGGGCCCTGAGCGACACCAGCAGGCAACTCAGGGCGAGCACGCCCCAGGTGAGCGAGATGGCAAAGCGGTTGTCAAAGATGTGCACCGCCGCGGCCATGGCGCTGATGTGGCCGGCGTAGAGCAGCAGTTCCTTCGGAAAGGTTGCGGTCGGTGGCAAGGTCACGGCCGGGGCCTGCCGGACCAGGTAATAGGCGAAATAGAGTTCGGCGGCATAGAGCATCATGAGCAGGTTCTTGCCCGGGACCTGTCCCATATCCACTGTCGTGACCACGCGAAGGTAATTGATCACAAAGATCGCGCCCACGGCGTAGACAAGCGGCCAGTTACTCTTGTTCTCCCCCTGACGGCCCTGGCGTGTCGCCGCCATGAACATCGCCACGAGCGTCACCAGGAACGCCGCCCAGGGCGCCAGCTCGCTCGGAACGGATTCGAGATAACCCGCATGGAACAACACCAACGCCGCGTAGGCGTTGAGCAGCAGTTTCCCCGCCGCCGGGACCTCCTGCAGCCAGGCCCTGGCGATGAAATAACAGCCGGCCAGCAGGCCCAGGCTGGCCACAGCGATCCACGGCGCCGCGGCGGGCAGGTGTTGTTTGAGCAGCCAATACTGGACGGCATAGAAAATCAGCAGGGCGGGGAAATGGACGAACGCCACATCGGTGCTCATCGGCGATTTTTCCCGGATCGAATAGACGACCGCGCAGGCTGAAAACAGCATGAACTGCACGAGCTGAAACACCAGGGCGGAGACCCAGGCCTCCGAGGCCGTCACGTGCCAGATCACATCAAAGCCGATCAAAGCCAGATAGAGCGCCAGGAGATAGACGATCCGGTTTCGAATCCAGACAGCGTGAATACAAAACACCAGATTCCAGGCCGAGAAATAAATCACCAGATCGGTGATGCTATTGCTCAGGCTGGACAGGAGAAACGGCGCCGAGTACGAACCGGCCACGGCAAACAGGGCATACAAATCGTTGTCAAAGAGCCTGCCCAGCCAGAGGGTGCCCAGGCTGACCAGAATGATCAACGCGGTGGCGGCGGTGGCATCAATAAAATGGTAGTACAGATGCGCGCCATAGACCGACAGATAGAGAATCACAATGCCCGCGGCCGGCAGCAGCCCGGCGTACCGGCGATCGGACCGGCGCAACACGGCCCCGATGATGATGAGCGCCAGGCCGCCAATCACGGCCAAGCCGATTTGGCGGACCGGTGTGAGCCAGCCCGAATCGATCGCCAAGCGGATCAGATAAGCGGCCGCAGCCACCATCGCCATCACGCCGGTCCAGCCCAGGAGTGTCGTGACCGACGAGCCCGTGTCGTCAGGCTCGCTGCGCCCGGCCGTTCGTGGTGCCGGACGGGGAGTCGAGACTGGGCGTACGGCCTGCGGGGGGCTGACTGGGGCGGATGGTCGAGAAGGTTGAACGGGTGCCGTCTGCTCGCCGGGCGGCGAGATCTTGCTGGGTGTATTGGCGGCTAAACTTTGGACGAGTCGCTCGAGCCGCTGCTCGATCCAACCGATCCGGTTTTCATCTTCCGCCGAGAACACACCTGAAACATATCAGAAACCCCTGATTCGTCAAGTTAAACTGGTTTTTCTCGTTTTGCAATTGCCTTTTATTCGAAAATCGAAAATCGGCAATTGAAAATGCCTTTATT
>JBGPIL010000088.1:0-9465 GCA_041484905.1 Nitrospiria bacterium | reverse complement strand
GGGTCTACGCGTGCGCCTCGCCGCCGTGCCGTTGTGTGCTACAGGCCATACCCATTGTCCGGGCCGGCCGGTTGCTGCAGCGAGGGACAATGGCGGCCGAGGTACTGGCGGGCGTGGTCGGCTTTTTCCTCTTCGAGCCATTGGTGCGGCGCCAGATCGAGAAACCGGCGGAACGAGCGGCAGGCCTCCTCGTCACGCCCGTTCTTTTCGTGGGCCCAGCCGATCATGAAATTCGGCGTGTATCGTAACCCACGCCGCGTGATCCCGTAGTCCGGCACCAGTTCGGCGGCTTTTTGAAACTGCTCGATGGCGTCGTCAAATCGTGCCTTGGACATGGCAATCATCCCGTCCCGGTTATAAGCATAGGCCCGCTCCATGAGTCGGGTGGCGTCATCCTGTTCGATGACCGGCGACCACATCAACCCGGCCGCCAGGATGGCGGGCATGAAGGCGATCATGGGCCCATCTCCAGGAGAGAGAACAGCGTCGGAATGCGCCCAATCTACCGGAAGCGGGGAGCCAAGTCAACAGGCGGTAGTGGGCCAGTTTCATACATTCATCACGCTCCACACGTGAAAAATAGGGACACGTCCCAATTTTGCCGAGTATGCACTTTTGCAACTGACCACAGAAAATTGGGACGTGTCCCTATTTTTCCATGAAACTGACCCACTACCCAACAGGCGCCTGGACACAGACGCGTGACGCCGTCGTGTTGATTCCCTCTGTGGATCGGGGTATGATTCGAGACCATTGTAGGGGCTCGCGTCGCCCCCTCCCAACTGGGGACAGATTTGAAATCTGTCCCCGCCTTGGGAGCCTCCCCCTCACGCTCGCGTTGCTCGCTGGGTAGCTGCCCCGAACAACCTGAGCAGGGAATCCTGCCTTGAAGGGGGGTGAATATGATCGTTGCGCGCGAAGTATGTCTCAATCAGTACCCCGGGCTGACCCGGGGGCATCTATTTCACCCACAGGGAGCGGCTCGATGTCCGAACCGATGGTCAAACAGGTGATGATCTCTCTGGCCGTGTTCATCGGCGTGACGGCGGCGGCGTGGATCGTTCGGCACGTGGTGTTCCGCCTGCTGCACCGCTGGGCCCAGCGGACTGAGACGACGATGGACGATCTGTTGATCGCCGCGCTCCGCTACCCGTCGATCTTTTGGTGTCTTGCGATCGGCCTGTATTTTGCCATCGGCACGTCGGCGCTCCCGGCGGCCTATGTGACCTATTCGTTCAAGGCCATTCACGTGCTCGTGATCCTCTCGGTCACGTTCGCTCTGGCCAATGTCTCCTCCCAGCTGGTGACCGCGTCCGTGCAGCGGGCCGGCATCGCGATTCCCGTGAGCGGGCTGTCGCAGGTGATCATCAAAGGCGTCGTGCTGGTGATCGGGTTTCTGATCCTGCTCGGCACGCTGGGCATTTCCATCGCCCCGCTGATCACGGCGCTGGGCGTGGGTGGTCTGGCCGTGGCGCTGGCGCTGCAGGACACCCTCTCCAATCTGTTCGCCGGTCTCCATATCCTCGTGGAACGATCGGTCCGGGTGGGCGATTTTGTGAAACTGGAATCGGGGCAGGAGGGGCGCGTGATGGACATCAGCTGGCGGACGACCCGCGTCCGGATGCCGCCGAACACCGTGGTCGTAATCCCCAACAATAAACTGGCCCAGAGCGTTGTGACCAATTATTCGTTGCCGGAGCCGCGGATGACCCTGACGATTCCAGTCAGCGTTGGCTATCAGTCCGATCCCGACCAAGTGGAGCGGGTGTTGGTCGAGGAAGTCAGCCTTGGGATCCAGTCGATTCCGGGGTTGCTGGCCGAACCCCCGCCGATGGTTCGACTCATTCCAGGGTTCGGCGAATCGTCGTTGGACTTTACCCTGGCCTGCCAGGTCCGATCGTTTGAAGACCAACCGCTCGTCCAGCATGAATTGCGCAAGCGGATTCTGGCTCGGTTCAAGCGGGAGGGGATCGAGATTCCCTTCCCCGTTCGCACCGTCAATCTCCGGCAGGACGTGCCGCGTCCCTGAGTGGCGTGCGGAAGCGATAAACCGGTTCTTAATTTGATTTTCCCCAAAGCAAGCTTTGGGGTGGCGATGCCCCCACGCCTTTGATTAAATGTGGGGACCCGTGCGGGAGATTTCGGAATCCAGCCGCCTCACTGACTCGGCGGCGCGCACAGTGTGCTGCTCCTTCTTCGTCGCAGCGTGGGCATTAGATAAATTCCCCAAAAGCGCTGCTTTTGGGTGGGCGATGTCCCCATGCCTCTGATTAAATGTGGGGACCCGTGCGGAAAGTGCGGGGAAAGGTCCTCCGATGTCCCCACGCCCCTAGGTTCTGCCGTACAGCGTCGTTATCTCCGCGAGACGGGCGGCGATCCGGCGGGTCATCTGCTGGGGCATCACCCGCCACTCCCAATTGCCGTGGGTGGTGGAGGGGTGGTTCATCCTCGCCTCTTCCCCCAGTCCCAGCAGATCCTGCAACGGGATGATGACGGTCTCGGCGACCGACATCATCGCCAGCCGGATCAGCTCCCAGTGCAGATGATGTTCGTCCGGCTCACGGCCCAGATAGGCATAGAGACGGCGCAACTCTTCCGGGCTGATCTCCTTGCGGAGCCAGCCGCGGATCGTGTTGTTATCGTGTGTGCCGGTGTAGACGACGCAGTGAGGGATGTGGTTGTGCGGCGCGTACGGATTGGTCGGCAGGTCGTCGCCAAAAGCAAAGAGCAGAATCTTCATCCCGGGCAGGTTGAACCGGTGCATGAGCGCGGTGACGTCCGGCGTGATGACGCCGAGATCCTCCGCAATCACGGGCAGCTCGGGCACGCGCTGCCGCAACGTCTCGAAGAAATCGGCGCCGGGCCCGTCCACCCACCGCCCGGCCTGTGCGGTGGCCGCGCCGGCGGGAATCTCCCAATACGCCGCAAAGCCGCGAAAGTGGTCGATCCGCACGAGATCGTACAGCGCCAGATTGTGCGTCACCCGCTGCACCCACCATTCGTAGCGCGTCTGGGCCAGCCGGCGCCAATCATAGACGGGATTGCCCCAGAGTTGTCCCGTGGCGCTGAAGTAGTCGGGTGGGACGCCGGCCACCACGGTCGGTTGTTTCTGTTCGTCGAGTTTGAAATAGTCGGGGTGGGCCCAGACGTCGGCGCTGTCATGCTGGACATAGATGGGCACATCGCCGATGAGCCGGAGCCGCCGGTCGCCGCAGTGGCGCTTCAACGCGTGCCACTGGGTGTGAAACAGGAACTGCTGAAACTGTTCGAGCACGATCCGGTTGTGAAACCGGTCCCTGGCCGTGTGCAGGGCGTGCGCATCGCGGTCTCGTAATTCCTGCGGCCATTGCGTCCATGGTTCGCCCAGGTGATGCGCCTTCAAGGCGCGGAAGAGCGCATAATCATCCAGCCAAAAGGCCTGCTCACGGACGAAGCGCAGAAAATCGGCGTGGGTGTGGAGCGAGGTCTTGGCCCTCTCGTACGCCAATTGCAGAAGGGCCGTTTTGAGCGCGGCGGCCGACTCGTAATCGACCCGGTGCGGGTCGAATGGCGTGTGGGGATGGGAATGACGCAGGTCCGCCGGCGTCAGCCAGCCGTCGTCGACCAGGCGCTCCGGGCTGATCAGCAGCGGATTGCCGGCGAAGGCCGAATCGCTGCTGTAGGGGGAATTGCCCATGGCGGTGGAGGTCGGTGTCAGGGGCAGCAACTGCCAGTAACGCTGCCGGCATTCCGCCAGAAAATCCGTAAAACGAAACGCCGCAGGCCCGAGGTCACCAATGCCATAGGCCGAGGGCAGCGAGGTGGGGTGCAACAAGACACCGGCGCCGCGGCGAGTCATAGCAGGCTGCTGAAAAAGTCCATCTGCGGTGTTTACCTCGAATCGAAGATGAGAGGAACGGTCGATTCTCGGTACAAGCCCGGCCCCTCGGGAATCCTCATCCGACCACCGCTCTGCGAGATGGTCGGACTCCGGTTCCCCCGGAGCCTGCGGCCTCCGGGTACCCGCGAAAGCGGGTGGTGGAGCTTTTTGAGCAGCCTACACATTGGACGAGTTTCTCCACGACCTGATAGGAAGCCGCTCAGGGGGGGCCGAACGGTTTTCCGCCGTGCTCTTCGAGCACGGCCAGGCGGAAGAGCGCGAGGGAACGGTCTTGGAGCAGATAGGTGGCATCATCCTTGGCCCGCTGTGCGCGCCGGTCAAAATCCGGCGTGGCGGTATCCAGTATCAGCACCCAGCGGGTGGTCGGGGCGTGGTCCGGCAGGGTGAAGGGGACCGGCTCATGGTGCGCGTTGAGCAGGAGCAGCAAGGTCTCCCCCCGGACCACGTGTCCGTGTTCATCGAGTTCGTTGATCGCATCGCCGGCCAGGCGGACGCCTAGAAAACGGACCGATTCCGCGTTCCATTCCTCGTCCGTCATCTCACGGCCGGTTGGGGAAAACCAGGCGATGTCCTTGATCTCCGATCCCCTCAGGTGCCGGCCGTGGAAAAAGGTGCGGCGGCTGAGCACGGGGTGCGCTTTCAACAGGCTGATCACATGGCGGGTGAATTCGAAGAAACTCTTTTGCTCGGGTGTTAATGCCCAGTGGTGCCAGGAGAGGATGTTGTCCTGACAGTAGCCGTTGTTGTTGCCGCTTTGCGTCCGGCCGATTTCATCGCCGCCGCAGATCATCGGCACGCCCTGGGAGAGCAGCAGCGTGGCCATGAAGTTGCGTTTTTGCTTTTCCCTGAGCGCCGTGATGGCCTGGTCGTCGGTCGGTCCCTCGATCCCGCCGTTCCAGCTGATGTTGTCATCGGTGCCGTCGCGGTTCTCCTCCCCGTTGGCTTCATTATGTTTCGTGTTATAGCTGACCAGATCGTTCAGGGTGAACCCGTCGTGTGCCGTGACGAAATTGATGCTCGCGTGGGGCCGCCGGCCGCCGTGTTCGTATAAGTCGCTGCTGCCGGAGAGCCGGGTGGCAAATTCGGCGACCTGACGCCCTTCCCCCTTCCAGAAGCGGCGGATGCAGTCGCGGTATTTCCCGTTCCATTCCGTCCAGAGGACGGGGAAGTTGCCGACCTGGTAGCCGCCTTCGCCGAGGTCCCACGGCTCCGCGATCAGCTTGACCTGTGAAATGACGGGATCCTGCTGGATGATGTCGAAGAAGGCGCCCAGCCGGTCGACGGCGTGCAGCTCCCGGGCCAGGGCGCTGGCCAGATCAAATCGGAAGCCGTCGACGTGCATCTCCTGGATCCAGTAGCGGAGGCTGTCCATGATCAGTTGCAAGACTTGAGGATGGAGCATGTTGAGCGTATTCCCGCAGCCGGTGAAATCCATGTAGAAGCGCTGGTTGTTCGGCACCAGCCGGTAATAGGCGCGGTTGTCGATGCCGCGCAGCGACAGGGTCGGGCCGAGATGGCTGCCCTCCGCCGTGTGGTTGTAGACGACGTCGAGAATGACTTCGATGCCCGCCTCATGCAGCGTGCGGACCATCAGTTTGAATTCATCCACCACGTTCATGGTGCCGGAGGCGTATCGCGCATCCGGTGCGAAGAAGGAGAGGGTGTTGTAGCCCCAGTAATTGCGCAGTCCCCGCTGCACCAGATGGCGGTCGTCAACCGAGTGGTGGACGGGCAGCAGCTCGACGGCCGTCACGCCGAGGTCGAGCAGGTGGTTGATCACCGGTTCGGACGCCAGGCCGGCGTAGGTGCCGCGCAGTTCCGGCGGGACGTCGGGATGGCGGGCCGTGAGGCCCTTGACGTGCGTTTCGTAAATGATGGTGCGGTGCCACGGCGTGCCGATGCGGCGATCGCTGCCCCAGGTAAAGGCCGTGTCCACCACGACGGCCAGCGGGGCGAAGGCGGCGTTGTCCCGTTCATCTTTGACCAAATCTTCGCCCTTGCGGCCGATGGGATAGGCGAACATGGCATCGTCCCATTTGACCTGTCTGGCGATCAGTTTGGCGTAGGGATCGACCAGCACCTTGGCCGCATTGAAGCGGCAGCCGGCGGCGGGATCATACGCCCCGGAGACACGGTACCCGTACAGCCAGCCGGGCCGGGCATCAGGCAGATAGACGTGCCAGATATGGTTCGTCTGTTCGGTCAGCCGGATGCGGTGGCTCTCCTTCTGATCGGCCACCGTGTCGAACAGGCACAACTCCACGGTGTCGGCGTTTTCAGAGAAGAGGGTGAAATTGACGCCTTTGCCGTCCCAGGTCGCCCCCAACGGATAGGGGTGGCCCGGCATGATGCGCAATCGGCCGTTGACCAGTCGGCTGACGTTCATTCGATTAGTGCCCTTCGCTCTTGAGGATCAGCAGCCCGAGCGGCGGCACGGTGAGCGACAGGGAATGATCTCGGCCATGGGCGGCAATCGGGTCCGCGTGGAGGCCGCCCCCGTTGCCGCGATCGCTGCCGCCGTAGATCGACGCGTCGCTGTTCAGCCGTTCGTGCCACCAGCCGCCCCTCGGCACGCCCACCCGGTAGCCCTCGCGCGCGACGGGTGTGAAATTAGCCACGATGAGCACGAGGTCGTTTGTCCGGCGCCCCTTGCGGATAAAACTGAGTGTGCTTTGTTCCCAGTCCTGGGTGTCGATCCATTCGAATCCCTCGGAACTGAAATCGAGTTCGTGCAGGGCGGGCTCCGAACGGTAGAGATGGTTCAGGTCCCGGACCCACCGCTTCACGCCGCGGTGGAGCGGATACTGGAGCACATGCCACTCCAGACTGCTGTCGTGGTTCCATTCCGGCACTTGCCCAAATTCGCCGCCCATGAAGAGGAGTTTCTTCCCGGGGTGGCCGTACATCGCCCCGTAGAGCAGCCGCAGATTGGCGAACCGCTGCCATTCGTCGCCCGGCATTTTGCCGAGCAGCGAACCTTTCCCGTGGACGACTTCATCATGGGACAGGGGGAGGATGAAATTCTCCGTGAACGCGTACAACAAGCCGAAGGTGAGCAGATGGTGGCGATACTTGCGGAACATGGGATCGTTGGAAAAGTAATCCAGGGTGTCGTGCATCCAGCCCATCATCCACTTCAGGCCGAAGCCCAGTCCGCCGGCGGAGGTCGGCCGCGACACCATCGGCCAGGCGGTGGACTCCTCGGCGATGGTCTGCACATCGGGATGGTGCTCATAGACCGCTTCGTTCAGGCGCCGGAGAAACCCGATCGCCTCCAAGTTTTCGCGCCCGCCGTGTTCGTTGGGAATCCACGCCCCTTCCGGCCTGGCGTAATCGAGGTAGAGCATCGAGGCCACGCCGTCGACCCGGAGGCCGTCGATGTGGTACCGCTCCAGCCAGAAGAGGGCGCTGCTGATCAGAAAACTTCTGACCTCGTTCCGGCCGTAGTTGAAGATGCAGCTGTTCCACTCGGGATGGAATCCCTTCCGGGGATCGGCGTGTTCGTAGAGGTGGGTGCCGTCGAAGTAACCCAGCCCGTGTTCGTCGGAGGGAAAATGCGACGGAACCCAGTCGAGGATGACGCCGATTCCCCGGCGGTGCAGCGTGTCCACCAGATGCATGAAGTCCTGCGTCGTGCCGTGCCGGCTCGTCGGCGCAAAGTAGCCCGTGACCTGATAGCCCCACGAGCCGTAGAAGGGATGCTCCATGATCGGGAGCAACTCCACGTGTGTGTAGCCCATCTCGGTCACATAGTCCGCGAGTTGGTCGGCCGCTTCCCGATAGGTCAGCGACCGCGCGCCCTCTTCGGGGACCCGTCTCCAGGAGCCGAGGTGGACCTCGTAAATCGAGATGGGGGCGTCGAGGTTGTTGGCGCGGGATCGGGTGGCCATCCAGTCTTTATCATGCCATTCATACTCCAGGTCCCAGACCACGGACGCGGTCTGGGGCGGTGTTTCAGCGTAGAGGGCGAATGGGTCGGCTTTGGCCGCCGCGTAGCCGTGGTATCGCGAGGCGACGTGATATTTATAGAGTGCGCCCCGGCCGACATTGGGCACAAACCCTTCCCACACGCCGGAGTCGTCCTCCCGCAACGTGAGGGGGTGGCGGTCGGGCGTCCAGTCGTTGAAATTTCCGATGACGGAGACCTGCCGGGCGTTCGGCGCCCAGACGGCAAAGACGGCGCCTGCAAGACCATCCCTGGTGACGAGGTGCGCGCCGAGTTTGCGATACAGGTTGACGTGGTTGCCCTCTTTGAACAGATAGATGTCAAAGGGTGTCAACACGCAGCCCGGTCCCGTGTCGCGGGCGTCATGGGCCTCATGGGCGCGGGGCGACTGCTCGGTAATCTCAGGGTGCATACGGCAACTTCCTCCTCTGAGAAGTGTATCATAATTTGCGCGTCACGACATTGCTATCTTGTCTGGAATCATTTAGAGTGGAAAAACTCCCATGCGGATTCTCTTCGTCTCAACGGAGGTCGCGCCGTTTGCAAAAACCGGCGGGTTGGCCGACGTCTCGGGCGCGCTGCCCGCCGCCCTGGCCCGGCTGGGGCACGACGTCAGAATTGTCATGCCCAAGTATGCGGCGGTTGATGCCAAACGGTGGGGACTGACGGCCGGCCAGGAGATCGTCGTGCAGTTGGCCCGTCAGGAGTCCCGCTTCACACTCTGGTCCGGCCGGTTGCCGAACAGCCCGCCGGACCATCCGGTCGACTGCGGCTTTTTGGCTCATAATCACTTCTTCGGCCGCCCCGGCCTCTATCAGGAGGCGGGGAAGGATTATCCCGATAATCTCCAGCGCTTCTCCGCCTTCAGCCGGGCTGTGCTCGACGTGCCGCCGGCATGGAACTGGCAGCCGGACGTGGTGCACGCCAACGACTGGCAGACGGCGTTGACGCTGCTCTATCTGCGCACGCAGACCACTGGGGCACTGGGGCGGGAGCCGGGTGTCGCGCCGCCGGCCACGCTCTTTACCATTCACAACCTGGCGTATATGGGGCTGTTTCCCGCCGAACAATTTCCCCTGCTCGATCTGCCGCCGCACTACTTCACGCCGGAGACGCTGGAGTTTTACGGCGAGGTCAACCTGCTCAAAGCCGGCCTGCTCTATGCGACGCTCCTGAACACGGTCAGCCCGACCTACAGCCGCGAAATCCAGACGCCGGAGTTCGGTTGCGGATTGGAGGGCCTCCTGAGGATGCGACAGCGCGATCTGTCCGGTGTGATCAACGGCGTCGATTACGGAGAGTGGAGCCCCGTTCGCGACGCGCACCTGCCCGCGCGGTACGATGCCTCGGACGTGACGGGCAAGCGGACGTGCAAGCAGGCGCTGCAGAAGGCCTGCGGCCTGCCCGTCAAGGCGGCGCCGCTCATCGGGATGGTGACCCGGCTCACGGCGCAGAAGGGCATCGACCTGGTGCTGGATGTGCTGGACGAGTTGTTGCAATTGGAGCTGCAACTGGTCATCTTGGGGAGCGGGGATCCGGCCCTGGAGCGGGCATTGCAGCAGGCGGCGGAGCGCACCCCGGCGAAACTGTCGGTGCACCGGGTGTTCGACGAACCCCTGGCCCACCGGATCGAGGCCGG
>JBGPIL010000087.1:0-9493 GCA_041484905.1 Nitrospiria bacterium | reverse complement strand
CGGCGACTGGACGGTCCGCCGCGTTTTGTGCCGGCTCACACTTCGACCGTTGCGTCACGGTATCGAACGCCTTCGGTTCCGTCGCGCAGCGCCGCGCTGACGCTCCAGCTCGTTCCCATTCTCTATCATTCGGGCAAACTGTCGTTGCAGGCGGACGGCCTGACGAGCATCTATCCGGTCGGCCGGCTGGGACTGAATCCGTCGGACGCGGAGCGGATCGGCGCCGCCACCGGCGCGGTGGTGCGATTGACTCCTGCCGCGTCTCCAGCAGCCAGACAGATCGGCGCGTCGCAGCCGCAGGTCGAGGTGGAAGTCGAGGTGCAACCCGAGCTGCCGCCGGGTCTCTGCGTTTTTCCGGAACACTTCAATACGCCGAACGTCAAAAACCTGGTCCCCACGACCATCGACGCCGCCACACGAGTGCCCTACTTCAAGCGGGGCGAGGTGACGATCCGCCTCGTGACCCCCGCGCCGGTCGTCATCGCAGCACCGGCTGTGACATTGGCTGGGGAACCGGCTGGCGCCGCGGCCGCGCAGCCGCCCGGCGGCCTGGCCGCCGGTCCGATAGGCGCCGCATCATGACGCGGATGGTTCAATGGATCCGGCACTGCACCTTCGCCGAGATTCTGGAAGCGATGATGATCACGCTCAAGCACATGTTCGTCAAGCCGGTCACCTTTCAGTACCCGAGGGAGAAGCGGCAGCTGCCGGACACCCACCGGGGCGCGCTCTCCCTGCTTCGTTACTCCGACGGCGTCGAGCGGTGCGTCGGCTGCGATCTGTGTGAAGCGGCCTGCCCCTCCCATTGCATCAAGGTAGTCAGCGCAGAGGTGCCCGGCAAGCCGCTGGAGCGGTACGCGTCGGAGTTCTACATCGACATGACCAAGTGCGTCTTCTGCGGCTTCTGCGTGGAGGCCTGCCCGGTCAATGCGCTGGCCATGACAAAACTCTACGCCTATTCGACCGAGAACAAGCGGGACCTGTACTTCGACAAGGAAAAGCTCTACCAGATCGGCGAGCAGTATTACGACGACGCCAAGGCCTACCTGGTCGCGCATAACCAGGAAGGGGCGGATGAGAACGCGGAACGGTACCGCTATAAATTCCCCACGGCTCCCGCACCGGCCGGCATCACGCCCGCCGAGCCGGCGATGGCGGCAGCCCCGCCTGGAACACCCGCCCCGGCCAACGAACCGACCGCCGCCTGATGATCACAACGCTCTTTTTCTACTACTTCTCGGCCGCCACGATCGTCTCCGCCGTGCTCACCGTCGCGCTGCGGAATCCGGTGCAATGCGGGCTGGCGCTGCTCTCGGTGCTGGCCCACATGGCCGGCTTCTTCGTCCTGCTGAACGCCGAGTTTATCGCCGCGATCCAGGTGATCGTCTACGCCGGCGCGATTCTGATTCTCTATCTGTTCGTCATCATGCTGCTCAATCTCAAAAGCGAGGAGCGCATCCTGCACCCCCGCTGGCCGCTGGCGCTCTTCTTCGTCGTCATCGCCGCCGGGGAGCTGGCCGTGTTACTGCTGGTCTCCCCGTTTGCGGGCAAACTCGGCCTGATCGATCCGGACACGGTCGCCGGCGTCGGCCACAGCCACGCGGTCGGCCTGAAGCTCTTCAGCGACTACCTGCTGCAGTTTGAAATCATCGGCGTCTTTCTGCTGGGCGCCGTCGTCGGCGCCATCGTCCTGGCGAAAAGCTCGCAAGGCATGACACGACAGTGAATCACCTATCCGTTAACGCAGGGGGCGTGGGGGGACTGGCTTCCGCCAGACAGGCCCCCCACATCCATCGGACGGCGAGCGATAACTCCGGGGGCGTGGGGGGACTGGGTTTCGCCAGACAGACCCCCCACATCAAATGTCCCTGACCGCCTACGTCATCGTCAGCGCGGCGCTCTTCATGATCGGACTGACCGGCGTGCTGATCCGGCGCAACTTCATCATCATCCTCATGTCGATCGAGCTGATGCTCAACGCCGCCAATCTAAACCTGGTCGCCTTCTCCTACTATCTGCACGACCTGGCCGGACAGATGACCGCGCTCTTCGTCATCGCGATTGCCGCGGGCGAAGCGGCCGTCGGGCTGGCCATCATCATCGTCGTGTTCCGCGGAAAGATTGCGACCAACGTCGACCAGATCAACCTACTGAAATGGTGATGGGACAATTGCGAATGTCGAGTGACGAATGAGGAACACGACGTCTCTCGTTTTGCCGCTTGTATTCGAAAATCGTCAATCGAAAATCGAAAATAGTCTCCCATGATTGCCGCCCTCGCCTGGTCGATTCCTGCGCTGCCGCTGGCCGGCGCGCTGCTCAACGGCCTCTTCGGCTTTACCTGGCTGCGCCGTCAAAGCCACCTGGTCGCGGTCGGCGCCTCCGGCCTCGCCTTCGCCGGCGCGCTGACGCTCTTTCTGCGCCTCATGGCAGGCGAACCTCCGATCACCCTGACGCTCTACGAGTGGCTCTTCGGCGCGGGCCTGCACGTCCACGTCGGCCTGCTGATCGACCAGCTCACGGCGATCATGCTCATGGTCATCACGGGCGTCGGCTCGTTGATCCACCTCTATTCGGTCGGCTACATGCGCGACGATCCGGGCTATCCACGGTTTTTCACCTACCTGAACCTTGTCATGTTATCGATGCTCGTCCTGGTGATGGCCGACAACTATCTCCTCTTCTTCGTCGGCTGGGAAGGGGTCGGCCTCTGCTCCTATCTCTTGATCGCCTTCTGGTACGAGAAGACCAGCGCGGCCAAAGCGGGCACGAAGGCGTTCGTCGTCAACCGGATCGGCGATGCCGGCTTTCTGCTGGGAGTGTTTCTCATCTTCACCTCGTTCGGCAGCCTCGACTATGCGACCGTCCTGCCGCACGCGGGCGAGCTGACGACCGCCACCGCCACCGCGATCACGCTGCTGCTCCTCGTCGGAGCGGTCGGCAAATCGGCCCAGCTCCCTCTCTATACCTGGCTGCCCGACGCCATGGAGGGCCCCACACCGGTCAGCGCGCTCATCCACGCCGCCACAATGGTGACGGCCGGCGTCTACATGGTGGTGCGCAATCACGCGCTCTACGCGATGGCGCCCTTTTCGATGGAGACGGTCGCCGTTATCGGCGCCGTCACCGCCATTTTCGCCGCATCGATCGGCCTGGTTCAATACGACATCAAGCGCGTGCTCGCCTACTCGACCGTCAGCCAGCTCGGCTACATGTTCATGGCGGCGGGGCTGGGCGCCTACGCCGCCGCGATCTTTCATCTGATGACGCACGCCTTCTTCAAGGCGCTGTTGTTTCTCGCCGCCGGCAGCGTGATCCATGCGCTGGGCGGCGAGCAGGACATCCGCAAGATGGGCGGCCTCTGGTCCAAAATCCCCATCACCGCCTGGACCTTTCTGATCGGCACGATCGCCATCGCCGGCATTCCGCCTTTAGCCGGCTTCTGGAGCAAGGATGAGATTCTCAACGCGGCGCTCCTGGGCGGCCATCCGATCATCTGGGCCATGGGACTGGCCGCCGCCTGCATGACGGCGTTTTACATGTTCCGACTTTTCTTTCTGACGTTCAGGGGCGAATCCCGGCTCACACATGAGGCCGCGCACCATCTGCATGAGTCGCCGCTGGTCATGACGGGGCCGCTGATGGTCCTGGCGCTCCTGTCGGTCATCGGTGGCGCGCTGCCCGGCTATCCGTCTGAAGAGGGCTGGATCCATTATTTCCTCGCGCCGGTGGTCGGCGGCGGCCACGGTGAGGAAGCGGCCGCAGGCGGTTCGGCCCTGTTCGGTGTCGCCGCCTCGATCGTCGTGGCGCTGCTGGGCATGAGCGTCGCCTGGCTGATTTACCTACGCCGACTCGCTTGGGCCGAGGCCGGCTTGTCGACGTTCCGACGGCTCCATCATCTCCTGCTCAACAAATATTGGGTCGATGAGCTCTATGACGCCCTCGTGGTCAATCCCGTCAAGGCGCTGGGGCGGGTGTGGGATTGGTTTGACGCAACCGTCATCGATGGCGTGGTCAATGGTGTCGGCCGGGGCACGGGCAAGAGCGCCGCGCTCAGCACCTGGTTCGAAACCTACGTCATCTACGGATCGCTCAACCTGACCGGCTACGCCAACCATCTGATGGCGCGTTTACTCCGGTTGCTCCAAACCGGCCTCGTCCATCATTACGCCGCGATGTTTTTTATCGGTCTCTTTCTCCTGGCCAACCTGCTCTGGTGGATGAGCCATCCCGATCCGGGCGGAGACGGGCTGATCGTCTGGCGCCAGGCGGCTTCATTGTTCGACGGCCTGTGGCACGGAGGCGGCTCATGACCAGCGAAATCCTGGCCGCGCACCAGATCGGCTTTCCGATCCTGTCGCTGATGCTGTTTCTCCCCCTGATCGGCGCGCTCGCGATCTGGGCGCTTGATGACGCCGCGCTCGCCAAGAAGATCGCAACGGCCGCGATGGCGGTCACGGCGGCGCTGGCCCTGCTGCTGTGGTTTCAATTTCAGCGCGGCACCGCCTCGTTCCAGTTTACGGAATACGGGGAGTGGATCGGCCCGCTGGGGATCAGCTATCACCTGGGTGTCGACGGCATCAGCCTGCTCTTCGTCATCCTGACCACGCTGCTCTCCCTCGGCATGCTGATTGCCACCTGGGAGACCGTTACCACGTCGGTCCGCCAGTATCTGATCTGCCTGCTGGCGCTTGAGACGACCACGCTGGGCGTGTTTCTTGCGCTCGATCTGGTGCTGTTCTTCTTTTTCTGGGAAGTGATGCTCCTGCCGCTCTTCTTCCTCATTAAAGTGTGGGGGGGCGGCGCCACCCGGGATTACAGCGCGCTCAAGTATGTTCTCTACACGCTCGCGGGCAGCGTGCTGATGCTGGTCGCCATTGTCATCTTGCACCTGAACGATCACGCCCACGCGCTTGCCAATGGGATCTCGCCGGGCCGTTCGTTCGATCTGATCCGGCTGGTCCAGACGCCGCTCTCCCCGTCGTTGCAGTTCTGGGTCTTTATCTTTTTCTTTTTCGGCTTTGCCGTGAAGGGGCCGATCGTGCCCTTTCACACCTGGATGCCCAACGTCCTGATGGACGGCCCCATCGCGGTGGGCGTGGCGCTGGCCGGCATCAAACTCGGCACCTACGGCCTGCTCCGGTTCAGTCTGCCGCTCGCCCCGGCCGCCTCGCAGCAGCTGGCCACGGTTGTGGTCGCACTCGCGTTGATCGGCGTCATCTATGGCGCCGTCATTGCGCTGATGCAGCGGCAGGTGCGCCGCTTGGTCGCTTACTCCAGCATCAGCCACCTTGGGATGGTCGCCTTGGGACTCTTCGCGCTCAACTTCCGGGGGTTGCAGGGCGGGCTGATCCAGATGATCAACCTCGGTGTGAGCACCAGCGCCTTTTTCTTTCTGATCGGTTTTCTCGAGCAGCGGCGGCGCAGTAGTGACCTGAACGACCTCGGCGGCCTGGCCCGGCAGACACCCGTGCTGGCCACGTTGCTGTTGATTGTGTTGCTCTCGATGCTGGGACTGCCAGGCACCAATCTCTTTATCGGTGAGTTTCTGATTTTGCTGGGCGCGTTTGAAGCCCACTGGCTCTACGCAACGGTTGGTGTGATCGGCGTCGTCCTGGGCGCAGCGTATCTGCTCTGGTGGGCGGAGCGGGCCATCTTCGGCGTGGTCCCTCAGACGGCGAAACCGGTCGCCGATCTGACTAAACGGGAGCTGGCGGTGGTGCTGCCGCTGGTCGCGCTCATCTTCTGGATCGGCCTCTATCCGGCGCCCTTCCTTCGCGTGATCAATCCGTCGATCTCGGCCGTGGTGGAGCGGCTACAAAGTTCGGTGCGGATGGTCGATATTGCAACGTTGGCGATGGGGGGATCGGGGGGAGATGAGCATCTCACCCCCGATATGATGACAAAATGACGTCGCATCTTATCTCCCTGATTCTCTTCGCGCCGTTCATCGGCGCCGGGCTGCTGATGTTCATCTCCAACCGGCAACGTACACTGGTCAGAGCCGTCGCCGTCGCCTCGACCGCCATCTCCTTCGTGCTCTCCTTTTATCTTCTCTACGCCTACAATTATCAAACCGGTGGGCTGCAATTTACGGAACAGTACGTCTGGTCGAAGGAGCTGGGGATCTCCTTCTATCTGGGCGTGGACGGCATCAGCGTGCCGCTCGTGCTCGCCTCGTCGATTCTGGTCTTCTGCGGCGTCTTCGTCTCCTGGCATATCGGCGACCGGCTCAAGGAGTTTTACATGTTCCTGCTCATCCTCGCCTCGGCGACGATGGGCGTCTATGTGTCGCTCGATCTCTTCTTCCTCTATTTCTTCTATGAGATGTCGGTCATCCCGATGTATCTGTTGCTGGCCATCTGGGGCAGCCACACCAAGGGCTACCTGGAGATGACCGACACGGCCAAGCGCGACTCGATCGGCTTTCTGTTCAATTTTGCCAAGAACAGCAAGGAATATGCCGCAATGAAGCTGACGCTCTTTCTCTCGGCCGGCGCCGTCGTGGCGTTGCTGGGCATCCTGCTGATCTACACCACGTCGGGGCTCCACACCTTCAGCATTCCGGAGTTGGCCGAGCACGGCCACATCCCCGCCAATCTGCGCACGCTCATCTGGCTGCTGATCTTCTTCGGCTTTGCGTCGATCGCGCCGATCTGGCCGCTGCACTCCTGGTCGCCGGTCGGCCACGCCGCCGCGCCCGCCGCGGTCAGCATGCTGCACGCCGGCGTGCTGATGAAGCTGGGCCATTTCTCCATCATCCGGGTCGCGTACGAAATCCTTCCCGAAACCACGCGGACGTGGGTGGTCGTCGCCGCCATTCTCTGCGTCTTCAGCATCGTCTACGGCGGGCTGGTCGCCTACTTCCAGCGAGACACGAAATATGTGATCGGCTATTCGTCATCCAGCCACATGGGTTATATCTTCCTGGGCATGGCCGCGCTGAACGTCATCAGCCTGACCGGCGCGATTCTCTACATGTTCGCCCACGCGCTGGCCACCGGCATGCTCTTCGCCATGGCGGGCTTTATCTATGACCAGACCCACACGCGCGACATCCCGTCGCTCGGGGGCTTAAGCCGGAAGATGCCCTTCATCATGGGCGCGTTTATCATCGCGCTGGCCGCATCGGTCGGGTTGCCGGCCACGGTCAATTTCATCGGCGAGCTGATGATCGTCATCGGCAGCTGGCCCGTCTATCCGGTTCAGACGGTGATCGCCTTGCTGGGCATCGCGCTGACCATGGGCTATCTCATGCGGATGTTCCGCGGCCTGTTCTTCGGGGAGCTATCATCATCAAGCGCCCACGCGCACGACGCCAGCCCGTTCGTCGACCGGCTGCCGCTGGTGATCATGATGGCCTGCAGTCTCTACTTCGGCTTCTTCCCGTCGCAATTCATCCATGTGATTTCGAGCGGTGTCGAGCCGTTGGTCGCAAAAATCCAGGGTGTCGCCGAGGTGGTGTCGCTGCCTCCATCGGGAAGTCCACCAGGGAGTCCCCCGGGGCATCCCCAAGAAAATCCCCAAGGAATTCCATAATGACCTTTGCCGTTCAGATGACGCCCGCCGATCTGTGGGCACTGCTGCCGGAGCTGCTGCTCTCGGGCCTCCTCTGCCTGATTTTGACGCTCGACATCATCAAACTGCAGGGCAACAAGCGGCTCCTCGCGCATCTGAGCAACCTGGGGCTGTTAGTCATCCTGGCGGTCATCGCGCAGATGGCCGTCTCGGGCGTCGACCGCCACCTGTTCGGCACCATGTTCGTCGTCGACCGGCTGGCGCTTTTCTTCAAGGCGTTCGTCATCATCAGCACGATCATGATCATTGCGATTTCGGTCGATTATACCGAGACGCTGCCCGCCTTCCGTGGCGAATACTACGTCCTGGTCCTCTTCTCGGCGCTGGGGATGCTCTTCATGGTCTCGGCGAATGATCTGCTGACGATGTTCATCACGCTGGAATTTTCCACGTTCGGCTTTTATATCCTGGTTGCTTATCAACGCCGGGACCCGGCCTCCAGCGAAGCGGGCCTGAAGCTCTTTATCCTCGGCGCCTTTACCGCCTCGCTGATCGCCTTCGGCATCAGCCTGATCTACGGCGAGACCGGAACGCTGCTCTTCGACCAGATCGCCCGCCGGTCACACGGGCTGACGCCGGGGCTGGTAATCGGGTTCTTGCTGGTCCTGGCCGGCTTGGGCTTTAAAATCGGCGCCGCGCCGTTTCACAGTTGGATTCCCGACACCTACCAGGGCGCGCCGACGCCGGTGACCGCGTTTCTGTCGATCGCGCCGAAGGGCGCCGCGTTTGCTGTTCTGCTTCGCTTTCTCCTCTCCACCTTCGGCGCCGACAAGGTCCATTGGATTGGGCTGCTCGTCCTCTTATCGATGCTGTCGATGACCTACGGCAACCTGGTCGCCATCGCCCAGGGCAACATCAAGCGGCTGCTCGCCTACTCGGGCATCGCCCAGATCGGCAACATCCTGATCGGCCTCGCGGCCGCGTCAAAAACGGGAAGCGACGCGATTCTCTTTTATCTGCTGACTTATCTCTTCGCCAACCTCGGGGCGTTTGCCGTCATCATCGCCGTCTCTCAGCAAACCTCCGGCGATCTGATTGACGATTACAAAGGCCTCAACCGGCGTTCGCCGATGCTGGCCGCCACAATGCTGATCTTTCTGCTCTCGCTCGCCGGCGTGCCGCCTTTAGCTGGCTTTATCGGCAAGCTCTACCTGTTCGTCGCCGCCGCCCAGGAAAAGTTGTTCGCGCTTGTGATCGTCGGGCTGGTCAATGTCGTGATCTCGCTCTACTACTACATGGTCGTCGTGAAAAAGATCTACGTCAACGAGCCGGTTGATTCGACACCGCTCTCCGTCCCGCCGCTGATGAAAACGGTGATCATGGGCAGCGCCGCCGCGGTGTTGATCCTGGGCATCTATCCCCGTCCGTTTCTCGCCCTGGTCACCGCCGCGACCCAGATTTTTGCCGGCGTGAACGCCGCATCGTTGCCGTAGCCATTTTGCACGCATGGTCGATGAGCCACCAGGCAAGCCCCCTCCTTCACTTCTGCTACGCGCGTTCGGCTCCGGAACGCTGTCGGCCTCGATTGGCCTGATCATCTGGTATGGTCTCGTGCAGATTACCGACGCGCAGTTGAACTTCGTGGCGGCAGGGGTGGGGTGGGCGATTGGGCTGGCGGCGGAAAAAGCGGTGGGGTCCAACGGAAGCTGGCAGGCGAAGGCGATTTCAGGCGGACTGGCGCTCGTGGCCATTGTGACCGGCAGCTATCTGACGCTCAATCATCTCTGGCTGGTGAATGTGCCGACGTTTCAAGGTTGGCTCAGCCCGGACCAGTTTGTCATGCTGTATAAAGCGCAGTTTCACGGCGGGCGGGGCGTGATCGATTTGGTCAGCGCGTTGATCGGAATTTATGAGGCGGTCCTCACCCCGCCGGGTGAGCCAAAAACATCCTCTATGGGGTCAGGTCTATAATGTT
>JBGPIL010000086.1:0-9663 GCA_041484905.1 Nitrospiria bacterium | reverse complement strand
TGCAGCCGCTCCAGCGACAGTGTTTTAACGGCAAAGTCCATCTGATACCCGCCATCAAATCCGATCCGGCCGGAACCGCGCATGGTTCCGTCGCCGTCGATGAGGACCACCTGGGGAAATGCGATTCCGCTCGATGTCACATCGATCGTCACGTCGCTGCTGGCGATGGATTGGCCAAACAGGCGGCCCTGGGCAATGTGAACCGGGCCGCTCAGGTGGAAGGCCTTTGAAGAGCCCGTCAGCACGAACGTGCCCCCGGCCCGGCCGTCGATCGGGACGGCCACGTTGAACAGGCGAAGGATGCTCCCCAGTTCCCCATTGGTGACGACGATCGAGAATTGGAAGCGCGGAGGCGTGGGTTCGGTGTGCCCGGTCGAGAAGGATGTGGGGTGTGGCGGTGACAGTTCGACGGCTCCGCTCACGATCGCCTGTCCGGTTTGCTGGCGGACTCGACCGTCATGCAACGTGAGCGTGCCGGCGTCGTAGGAGAACGAGACCCCCGCCTCATCAATGGTCTCGGCATGATGGCCAAGCGTCCGGGCAGTCAACGAGCCGGCCAGGTGAGGCTGATTCCAATCGCCCGTGATGGTGGCGAGTCCGGTCACAACGCCCGTCCATCCGGTTAGGCCGGTCAAGCCGTTCCAGCCGGCCGCCACAGCCCAATCGCCGATTTCACTCAAGTTGGTCAATTGCCAGGAGCCGGATAGCGACACGGGGCCGTCATATTTCACGACACCTTGCAGCGTGAGTTGATTGCCCTGTTGGCTGATTACGTCAACCCGGCGGAAGGTGAACTGGGCGGCCTGCCATTGACCCTCCACCGTGATCTGGGACAGCCGGCGCTCGGCCTCGCGCCACGGGGCCGGTGGGGTCGTCGGTGCCGATGGTGTCATCGATGATGGTGTCGGCGGCCGAGCCGTCTCGGCCGACACAAAGGCGACATGGCCTTCGCCATTGAGTGCGGCGAACGTCCATCCATCTCCGCGCATGGCAAGATGGCCGCTGACCCGGCCGTTTGGAAAATCGGCGACGGGGGCCCATCGGCGCAGTAACGGCCCCGCCTGCAACCCGGAGAGATCAACCGCCGCCTCGACGGCGGGAGCCAAAGGGGGAAGGGAGAAGGCGGCGCGGCCATCGATGGAACCGCTCAAGACCGCGCCGGTCAGACGATTCAGTGTGAGATGGCCCTGGTGCCATTGCCACTGGGCCGTTGCGGTGCCGATTGAAAAACCGTCCAAGCTCAGATTCGTGGCATCAAGCCGGCCGGCGATGGAGAGGGCCCCCACCGTGCGCCACAGATCCGTCTCCATCGTCCAGGGGCCGGTGATCGTCGCTTCCAGCCCCAGCGCACCGTCCCACGCATGGCCGGCCGGCAGCCACGGTGTGAAGCGGCCGAGCGGCCATGACGCGTTCAACACCAGTTGCAGCGATCGCGTCGAATCAAGCGCCACGGTCCCGTCCAGGGCAAGACGGCCCTCGGGGCCGTCGAAACTCAATCGTTGGAGTGTCACGCGATTCGGAGTCCACGTCGCCCGCCCGCCGATCGACGTGAAGGTTTGCCGCCACGCGCCCTGTTCCAGTGACCCGTGTCCCTCGGTCAGGCTGATCGTCGTCTGCTCGGTCAGCAGGCCGAGCAGGATGGTTCCCCCCAATTGATCGATCGCCACGCGAACCCTCTTCTCCGGATCGGTGTAGTGGATGGCGCCATTGTGGATCGTGATCTGACGGATGATGACGGCGCCGGTTTCGCCGCGCGACCGGCCGGGTTGAATCACGCGATCGATCCGGCCGGCATTCAGCTCCACCTGCGGTGTGTCAACGGCGATCCGGTGGATGATGATGCGGTCGGCCAGCAGCGACAGCAGGCTGAATCGGACTTCGACGGCTGTGGTGGTCAGCAGGGGGGCCGGGTTCTGATCGGGGCTGCCGATTTGCATCCGTTGAAGCGTGACGGCCGCGGGAAACAGTCGGACGTCCAAACCCTCCATGCTCACCGGCAGGCCCAGTTGTGCGCTCAATGCTGACTGGATCGAACGGCTTGCCATCCGGGTCAGCTTGGCCTGCGCGACAAAGAAGGTCAGGAACAGGAGCACTGTCAGCGCGACGACAAGAACGAGCCATCGGGGGACGCGCCGGCGTGGCGGGGGCGCGGAAGGCGCACGGTGATCAGACGCGGGCGCCGTCTCAGGCGACTGGGACGGCTCATCCGGCGTCACCGCGCGTCTCCGGGCGGAGCAACGGGACCGGAATGGCTGCGCTCGACGAAGGTCAGGCGCAGGGTATAGAGAAGCTGCTGCAGCAGGTGTTGCTCATCGGGAGTGAGGTTGCCGGCGGTTTTCCGTTCCAAGATGTCCAGCAGGTCGATGAAATGGCGGGCGTGGTCCAGATCAACCGCCAGATGGCTCGAATGCCCACCGGTGCCCGGCGACCCGGTGGGTGATTCTTCCCCCGGTGCGGACTGCACTCCCAGCGCGGCGAAGGCGGAGGCGCCCAGCCCGAAGATTAGTTCTGAGAAACCGGCGGGAGGGGACGAGGTGTTCCGTCGTGTGTCCGCCGCGCGCGGCGGTTCGGCGGCGAGCGGCGAAGCAGCCGGCCGAGTATCGGGGGGGTGTGGCGGAGAGGCAGGCGGTGGGACGGGTGCTTCTTGACTGCGGCGACGGTCACGAATTGTAAACGGGGATTCATCAGCCATGATCGCATGTGCACAACGCTGTGCCCGGCTACTCCACGTCGAAAAAGATTAAAATCACCCTATCATACCCCGGTAACCTTTGCAAGCAATTCCAAGGCGTTGCGACCGCGACAAAACACGGTATAATGGGGCGCGGTCCTATTCGAAACGCGGCGACCGGCAGGATGACGATGGCCAGGGGCCGAGCGTTGATCTGACACGCGAGCTATGGGTACAGCGCGTATGGCGATGGGGGTAGTCAGGGGGAGCTGAGCACGCGCCCCCTGACGTGAGCGAGTGCGTAGCGCGAGCGGAAGTAAACGGGGAGGGGTTGGATCATGTCCAGGGCGTTTGATCGATTGGTCGAAGTGATGCGCCGGTTGCGCGGGGAAGGAGGATGCCCGTGGGATCGGCAACAAACGCGTGAAAGTTTGACGCCGTTTTTGCTCGAGGAGACGCACGAGGTGTTGGAAGCGATTGAGGCCGGCCAGCCCGATGCGTTAAGGGAAGAACTCGGCGATTTGTTGTTTCAGGTGCTCTTTCATGCCCAGATCGCATCGGAAGCGGAGGAATTCAACATCGATGACGTCGTGGAAGGAACCGTTCGGAAAATGATCCGTCGCCATCCGCATGTGTTTGGGGGATCAAAGTCAGGGGGAGAATCCGACTCTCCCCCTGACAACCCCCAGCGGAGTTACGCCGAAACGGTCCCGAAGACTGCTGGGGAAGTGCTGGCCCGGTGGGAAGCGATGAAGCGGCAGGAGGAGGGGCATCGCGCCCGCGCCTCCACGGTGGACGGTGTTCCTCGTTCGCTGCCCGCTCTGCTGCGAGCGCATCAGGTGCAGGCCAAGGCGGCCCGGGTGGGTTTCGATTGGCCCGATCAAGCGCCGGTACAGGCCAAAGTCGAGGAAGAGTGGCGCGAGCTGGCCGAGGCCGTTGCCACGCAATCGCGGCGCCGGCAGGAAGAAGAGTTGGGGGATCTGTTGTTTGCCGTCGTCAACCTGGCCCGCCACCTTCGGTGCGATCCCGAATCGGCACTCCAGCGGGCGACGCAGCGTTTCATCGGAAGATTTCAGCGGATGGAACAGTTGGCCGCCGAAGAAGGGCGGCCGTTGGCGCCCGCAGGGTCTGTCGGTTCATTGAACAGCGGGGACAGCGGCCAAGAGGGCAGCGGCTGGACACTGTCCAAACTCGACCGGCTGTGGGAACAAGCGAAGCGTGAGGCTAAAGAGACAAAAACGGATTAAGGATTAATGAAGAAAGGGCGGATTAAGGAGAAATAACGTATGGCGGTGGGGATTCTCAAGGGGAGCGGCGCCGCTCCTCTTGAGTTGAGCGAGTGCCACGCACGAGCGGATAAAAGGCAAAGAGCAAAAGACATAAGGCGTAAAATAACCCCGTTGCTTGCGTGATTTTCCTCGATCCCGTATACTGAGCGACGGGGAGTGCTGTTTTCTCGGAGAGCGTGATGCCGGTCTATTCATGTCGGGTGGGGCGATCGGACGGAACCGTCAGCGTCGAGCGAATCGAAGCGGAGAGCGTGGAACGCGCCACCGCCCGCCTGCAGGAGCTCGGCTATCTGATTTTTTCCGTGCGACCCCGGTTGACGGAGTGGATGGGGTTGGCGAACCGGTCGGTCCGTTTCGGGATGCAGGAGTTTTTAATTTTCAATCAGGAACTGTCCGCGTTGGTCAAGGCGGGGATCCCGATCCTGCGAACGCTGGATTTGTTGATCGACCGGGCCCTGCATCCCGGTTTTCGGGAGGTACTCACGCAGGTACGTGATCTGGTCAAGGGTGGGGCGTCATTGTCGGAGGCGATGGGCCGGTTTCCGCGCTACTTTTCGGATCTGTATGTCGCGTCGTTACGCTCCGGTGAGCAGACCGGTCACGTGGTGGAGGTGGTGGCCCGCCACATCGCTTTTTTACGCCGGATGTACGCCATCCGGACAAAGGTCCGTTCCGCCATGACCTATCCCCTGTTTCTCATCGGGGTCGGACTGGTCGTCATTGCCTTCCTCATGTTGTACGTGGTCCCCAGTTTTGCCGAGGTGTATCGTGACGCCCGCGTTGAACTCCCCTTGCTGACGAGGGGATTTCTGGCCGTGGTGCGCGTGATGCGTCATCAGCTCTTCTGGTTGCTGGGTGGTGTGGCCGCCACCGTGGTGGCGATTCGGGTCCTGGTTGCACGGGCGCGGATGCGCACCTGGTGGCATTATTGGCTGCTGCGGTTGCCCGTGGTCGGCCGCACCGTCAGGCTGCATTATTTGATCGGCATGACGCGGACCCTGGCGATGACGCTGCAGAGCGGGATCCCTCTGGTCGCGGCGTTGCGCATGGTGCAGGCCTCCTCCACGAATCAGTTTTTTACCACCGGTGTGGCGCAGGTGACCGACGCGGTGGTGGGTGGCAGCGGTCTGGCCCAAGCGATGGGACGGGCCAAACTCCTCCCGCGCATGTCGGTCGAAATGGTCGAAATCGGAGAGACCGCCGGCGCGCTGCCCGAGATGCTGAACGAGATTTCGGAATTTCATGAAGGCGAGCTGGACCGTCTCCTGAGCCGGTTGATGACCTGGATCGAGCCGACGATCCTGCTCGTGATGGGCGGCCTGGTGGCGCTCATCGTGGTGGCCATGTATCTGCCGATTTTTTACCTGGCCGGGACGATTCAATAGTGGTCCGCGTAGGGGCCGCTGACATGCCGTTCACGGGGCAACGACACATCGATGGCTGAGCCGAAGAGCGTAGGACACGTGACTGCAACCGGACCGGGGCATCCGATCGGTCGCCGCCGCCGTTTGAGCGAACTGCTGATCTCGTTGGGGTTCGTGAGCCGGGAGCAGTTGGAGGCCGCGGGCCGTCAGCAGAAGGGCGATGAAGAGAGCGCGGGGGCTCCTGGGTCCGACGAGGCTCGCCTGGGGGAATGGTTGGTCAAGCAAGGGGTGGTGAGCGAGGAGCAACTGGCCCGGGCGTTGGCGCAACAGGCGCGTTTGACCTACCAGCCGCTGGATCAGCACCGGTTCAATCCCGCCGACTACCAATGGATTCCCGTCGAGTGGATGTACCGCTATCCGTTTGTGCCATACGCGGCGTCGGATGGGAGCGTGACGATTGTTGTGAGCGATCCCGCCAACATGCGGGCCCTCGATGAACTGGAGTTGCTGCTGAAGCGGCAGGTGCGGGTGATGGTGTCGACCCGTACCGCCATTTTGGACGTGCTCAAGCGCAGCGAGAGCACGACCCAGGTGCTCAAGAATGTCGGCGCCGATATGGGCACGGTGCTGATCAAGGAGGATGACGCCGGCGACGAGGTGTTGTCCGTCGAGAAGATCACCAAGGATACCAGCCCCGTCATCCGGTTGGTCGACTCGATGCTGCTCAATGCGTTGCAGCGACGGGCGAGCGACATTCACATCGAAGCCACGGACCGGTCGGTGCTGGTCAAATACCGGATCGATGGCGTGCTCTATCCGGCGATGGCCCCGCTGGACGTGCAGCTGCTGGCGGCGCTGATTTCCCGCATCAAGGTCATGTCGGATCTGGACATCGCGGAGAAACGGGTTCCCCAGGACGGCCGGTTCAAGCTGCGGCTCGACGGACGCAAGATTGATTTCCGCGTCTCCATTCTCCCCAGCATCTTCGGCGAGGACGTCGTTATCCGCATCCTGGACAAGGAATACATCACGGCGGGTGTGAACGAGCTGCGGCTGGATCGGCTGGGGTTCAATTCGGAGGATCTTCGGCGCTTCCGCCGGGCGATTGTGGAACCGTACGGTATGGTGTTGGTCACGGGGCCGACCGGCAGTGGAAAAACCACCACGCTCTATGCCGCCATCAGCGAGATCAACAACCGGGAGGACAAGATCATCACGATCGAAGATCCGGTCGAGTACCAGCTGGACGGCGTGGTGCAAATTCCGGTCAACGAGAAGAAGGGCTTGACCTTCGCGCGGGGCTTGCGGTCGATTCTCCGCCACGATCCCGACAAAATCATGGTGGGTGAAATTCGCGATGCGGAAACGGCGCAGATTGCGATCCAGTCGGCGTTGACGGGCCATCTGGTCTTCACGACGGTGCACGCCAACAACGCCTTCGATGTCATCGGGCGCTTTGTCAACATGGGCATCGAACCGTACAACTTCGTCTCCTCGTTGAATTGCATCCTTGCCCAACGACTGGTGCGGGCGATTTGTCAGGCCTGCCGGGAACCGGTCACCATCGAGCCGGAGCGGTGTCAAGAGGCCGGACTGACTCCCGCGATGCTCAAGGAGGCGACATTGCGCCAGGGGCGTGGTTGCCACGAGTGCAACGGCACCGGGTTTCAGGGACGGAGGGCCATTACGGAGTTTCTCGATTTGAGCGATACCGTTCGTGAAATGATTCTCGCCCGGCGCCCGTCATCGGAGCTGCGCAAACAGGCGATTGCGGAAGGGATGACCACACTGCGCCAGGCGGGGGTCGAGAAGGTGCTGAAGGGGGAGACCACTCTTCGGGAAATCAATCGCGTGACCTTTATCGAGCCGTTCTGATGGATACGCTCAACGTCGTGACGCGCACACCCAACTGGGCGGACCGGTGGTGGTCCGTCTCCCCGGCTGTCGGCGTCTATCTTGGCGCCGGCTGTCTGTCAACGGCGGCGATCGCGCCGACGGCCAGACGATACCGTCTTGCCGCCTCGCGGGTTGAAGCGTTGCCTGAGGGAGTTGTGGTGCCGTCGCCCATTGAGTCGAACATCCGCCGGCCGGAGGTGGTCGTCGAACGGTTGAAAGCGGCCCTTCCCTTGCTGAAGCGGCGCGAGGCGGCGATCAGCCTGCCGGACGCCGCTGTGCGGGTGGCCATTTTGGAACTGGCGCAACTCCCGACCAAACGGCTGGAGCAGGAGGCGCTGTTCCGCCACAACCTGGAGCATCTCTTTCTGAATCCGCTGGGCCGGTGCCGGTTTACCTTTCAGCGATTGGCATCGACGGGGACGGGGAAGCCGCGGGTGCTGGTGGCCGCCATTCGGACCGAGATTTTAGAGGAGTATGAGGCCGTTGTTCGTGCGGCGGGATTGTGGCCGTCGGTGGTGGATCTGTCCGCGTTTCATCTCTTCAATCTCTATGAGCCGCGCATCTGCGCGTCGTTGCAGCCGGGGCCGCCGGGGTCCCCGGAGCGGCGCGTCGTGTTCTTGAATCTGTTCGACCGGAATTTTACGATGATCGTGGCGGATCGAAACGGACCACAGCTGATCCGCATCAAGGCCTTCCCCGGCGCGATTGGCGAGACCGACTTGATGGCGCGCGTGCTCACGGAGATCGATGCCTCGCTGCAGGCGTCCGATGCGGCCTCGACGACGGATGAACAACCGATCGAACGCGTGTTCGTCTTCAGCGATTGTCCGCTGGACGGGCTTGATCAGCGGGTGCGCGAGGACTATCACGTGGAGACCACGCATTTGAAGCTCGAGGGTTGGCCTGAGGTGGCGCCGCAGGGTGGGGTGCAAGGCGGGGTGGGCGAATCGACGACCAAGGGCGCAGCCGGTTCCTGTGATGAGGGGCAGGGCCAGGCGGTGACCATTGCGCTGGCCGCCGTCGGCTGTCGGGCACGCATGGAGGCGGCGCCGTCATGTTGACGGTGAATCTGGCCTCCGAGCCTGTCGCCCTGTTGAAACGGGTGCGACTGGGATTGATCGGTGCGGCGATCGCGCTGCTGATATCCCTGACCGCAATGGTGGTGGAGGGACTCTCCCTGCGACAATCGCTTGAAATGGAAACCGTTCGAACCGCCCGGCTGTCCGCCGAGCGTCTGGACGTGGAAAAACGGCTGGGTCAGGAAGGATTGGTGTTGACCGAGGCCAATCGCGCGGCGATCGACGTGCAAGTCAAGGTTGCGAACCAGATGATCGATCAACGTCTGTTCTCCTGGTCGAGTCTGTTCCTGAAGCTTGAGCGGGCGACCCCGGCGGGGGTGTCGCTGGCCAGCGTGCAACCCCAGCCGGCGAACGCATCTTTGACGCTGAAAGGCGAGGCGCTGACGCTGGAGCGATTGACCAGCTATGTCGGCAAACTGCAGGAAGCAGCCCCGTTTCACGATGTGTTCCTGGCCGATCAGACAGGCCGGCAGGACGGCACGGTGAGTTTTACGCTCCATGTCGGCTACTGACACGCTGAAGCCAGCGGCCTCGATGGCGTCGGCCGCTTCGGGACAGTGGGGGCGATGGCTCGCCTGGTTCAGAGCCCCGCTGGTGCTGATCGGTGTGCTGATCAGCCTCTACGTGGTCCTGTATGCGTGGTGGATTCATCCGACCACGATGGCGCTGTCGGGTCAAGAAGCCCACAGTCAGGAGATCCGACGGCAGGTTCAGGCGTTGTTGCTCTATCAGGATCAACGCCATCGCTTGGATGCGCTGACACGGCGGTTTCCCTCCAAGAAGGCGCTCCCGCAGGCCATCGGCCGGATCTCGGCGCTCGGACAACGGGCCGGCGTCTCGATTCCAGGAATGAATTTTCAGCCGGCCCAGACCGCCAGTCCAAAGTGGGCCAAAATCACTCTGCAGTTCGACGCCCACGGGCCGTATGCGGGTGTGCGGCGGTTGGTGGCGGCGCTGGAAGGCGCGACCGAACCCTTTGTGCTCGAATCAATGACCATGGAAAAAGACAAGCAGACCGGCCAGGTCGTCGCCAGGCTGATCGTCAGTGTCTATGCGAGGGATGAATAGCCGTGGATCGGAAGGTGTGGCTGCTGACGGCGCTTTTGCTGATCTGGATCGGCGCGGTCATCTATGCCTGGACCCTCTGGCCGGAGGAGCGGCGCGCGCCGCTCAAATATGTCAAAGGGCAACCGGCGGTGTCCGACGCCGTCCGCCACACGACAGGACCGCCGGGCGGGGCGGCGGATACGGTGGTCCACACCGACCGGCTGACGAGTCGTCCTTCGCCTCCGACCGCGATCGCCAGGGATCTTTTCGTCCCCGTTGAGAGTTTTCGCCCCCAACCGCCCCCGCCGCCCCCGCCG
>JBGPIL010000085.1:0-9667 GCA_041484905.1 Nitrospiria bacterium | reverse complement strand
GCGGCGCCGCTCCCCCTGACAACCCCCACCGCCCATACGCTTACCAGCGCGCTTTTCTCGCCTCGGCTACAATGAAACCCGAGACGTCGAATGCCCTTTACCCACATTGATCTTCAACGCAGACGACAGCGCACCGCAGCCCTGCTTTTTCTCCTGCTGGTCCTCTATTATTTTCTTGGCCTGACTCTGTTTTGGGCCGTGATTCACGTCGTCATCCATCCTTTTCTTCACAGCCGGTTGGACCTTGGAGTGGCCCGTTTCCGCTGGCTGGGGCTCTCCGTAGTCGAAATCGGCGGGATGGCGCTGTTCGCGCTGATCGCCGCCGCCGGTCACTGGCTGGCAGCCGTCTGGGGCGGCCTGGAGCGGCTGCTCACCGTATTGAGCGCGCAGATCCCTGATCCCGAGGATCGCTACCATCGCCAGGTGATGAATATCATCGAGGAAGTCCGGGTCGCCACCGGCGGACGGCCCGTTAGGGCAGTGGTCATCCCCACGCTTGCCGTCAATGCTTTTGCCGCCGCAACGACAGAAAACAACGGTGTGATCGGCGTGACAGAAGGGCTGCTGAGCCGGCTGACCCGCCCGCAACTGGAGGCGGTCATCGGCCACGAGATGGCGCACCTGCTGGACAACGATTCAATCGTCACCACCATCGCCTGCTCGCTCTTCGCCAGCTATGCGCAACTGCTGCGGATAAGCCTGTCGGCTGCACGCAACGAGAAAGGCGAGCTGTGGTGGCTGCCGACCGCGCTGCTCTGGCTCCTGACCGTGGGGGCCAAACTGCTCAACACGGCCATCTCACGTCAGCGGGAGTACCTGGCCGATGCAACCGCCGTGCAGTTGACCCGCAACCCAACCGCGCTGGCGGAGGCACTGGTAAAGATCTCCAGCGCCTGGCGGGGCGGCGGCGAGATGGATGACACACTGGCCCCGATCTTCATTCTCAACCCCGATGACAACCGGTGGGATCAGCAGGAATCATTTTTGGCCGACCTCTTCTCCACTCATCCCCCTATTCAAAAGCGGCTGGATGCCCTCCTGGCCCTCGCGCACATCGACGTGACGGCGTTGATCAGCACCGTGAGCAGCCAGAAGACCGCGCGCGTGCAATCGGTCAGCAACGGCGCGCCGTCGCCGGCCTGGTGGATGCAACGCGGCACAACATGGGAGGGGCCCTATTCGGCCGACCAGCTCCTATCGCTGACGACCCTCGGCCCTCAATCGTGGGTCTATCTGGAACAGGACGGCCAGGTCAGACGCGCGACCGATCATCCCGTGCTGGTCGAACTGCTTCGCCTGCGCACGAAAGACCGGCCCCTGTCGTCCCACGGCTGTCCGCGCTGCCATCAATACCTGTCGCTCGTTGACTACGAAGGCGCGCCGCTCTACCAGTGCCCCTTCTGCACCGGCTGCTGGGTCGAGGAACGCCGCCTGATGCGCATTCTCGTCAGGCGGGAGATCGGCTTTCCGGAAGAACTGAAGGCCAGGGTGAAGCGGTTTCAGGAGCAATCGATGGGCAATATCGTCCGGCGGGCCCGCATCGTCCAACAGGATCCGACGCTCACGCTCCTTTGCCCGAATTGCCGGCATCGACTATTCAGAAATTTCTACAGCTACCAGTATCTGATCGTGGTCGACCGCTGCCTGGACTGCGCCATGATCTGGTTTGACCGTGAGGAGCTCGACATGCTGCAAATTATGGTCGAAACAAGCTCCGTCGGCGCGAGATAGGATGCGTGCCTTTACCCCGTACCCTGCATCATCAGGGCTTTCCTCCTGCAACAACGGGGTCTCATCCCCCCTCTTGGCACAGTATCCGGGCACGGACAGGGGACGGGGTTTACTTTTCACGGAGGGCCGGTTACCATGAGGGGATTGTGACGCCACGGGAACGCGCCTCGCTCAGAGCCCAGTTGCTCAAGAAACTCCGAAACTCCTTCGTCTACAACGCCGATCCGATTTTTACCCTCTCCTCGGGCCGCAAAAGCCGCTTCTATATCGACTGCAAGAAGGTGACATTGGATCCGGAAGGCGCCATCCTGGTCGGTCGCCTGATGCTGGACGCCGTCGAAGGGCTTGACGTCGATGCGATCGGCGGGATGACGTTGGGCGCTGATCCGATCGCGGTCGCCACGGCGATTCTCAGCTTCGACGCCGACCAGCCGATTCCCGCCTTTATCATTCGCAAAGAGCCCAAAACCCACGGCGCCTCCCCGCTGGTTGAAGGCACGCTCATAAAGGGGGCCCGGGTGGTCGTGGTGGACGACGTCTTGACCAGCGGTCGAGCCACGGAACGGACGATCAATATCGTGAAGGACGTCGGCTGCCGGATCATCAAAGTGATCGCGTTGGTCGATCGGAAAGAGGGCGGCCGTGAGCATCTGGAATCGCTCGGCTACGACGTCCAGAGCCTGTTTACAGTCGAAGACCTCCTGAAAGCTTAGCGCGTGCTTTTCTCTTTTACCCTCTCCCCCCTCCGCGGGGGAGAGGGGATTTGTACCGAGAATCGGACGATGCCTCTCATCTCCGATTCGAGGTAAAGGTGAGGGGGGGGATTACTCGATTCTCTTCTTAAACCGCAGCGCGCTCAGCCCCATCATCGCCACCCCCAACACCGTCATCGCCAGCAGTTGCGGCCACAAATCGACCACGCCGCTGCCGCGCAGAAACACGCCTCGAATCACGATCAGGAAATAGCGAAGGGGATTCAGGTAGGTCAGGTATTGGATCCATTCCGGCATGCTCGCGATCGGAAAGGTGAACCCGGACAGAATGATCGCGGGCATCACAAAGAAAAAACTCCCCAGCATCGCCTGCTGCTGGGTTGAGGAAATCGTCGACAGGAACAGCCCCATTCCCAGCGTGCTGAGCAGATAGAGCACGGCGCCCAGCAGCAGGACCAGCGGATTGCCGTTGATCGGCACCTGGAACCAGAACACACCCAGAATCGCGATCAGGATCACATCAAACAGGCCGACGAGGGCAAACGGCACCGTCTTGCCGATGATCAGCTCGATCGGACGGATGGGCGAGACCATGAGCTGCTCAAGCGTGCCCATCTCCCGCTCCCGGACCACCGCCATCGCCGTCAGGCTCATCGTCACGATCAGCACCAGCGTCGCAATGATGCCAGGCACAAAATAGGGACGGCTCTCCAGATTGGGATTGAACCAGGCCCGCTGCTCGATCACCACCCCCGGCCGGTAGGCGGCCAGCGTCGCGTCGATCCGCATGAGGCGATCCCGCAGCTTGTCCTCGGCAAAATCGCCCAGGATCGCGTTGCTGTACCCGAGCACGACGTTGGCGGTGTTGGAATCGGTGCCGTCCAGAAGCAGCTGGACCTGCGCCGCCTTCATGCTGTTCAGGTCAGCCGCGAATCCATGGCTGATCTGAATGACGGCGGTGACATCACGCCGGTCCAGTAGTGGTGCAATTTCTTGCTCATCGCCCACCCGCCGCGTGATGTCGAAGTAGCCCGACCGCTCGAACCGATCGAGCAGTTCCCGGCTGACGGCGGACTGATCCAGATCATAGACGCCGACCTTGATATGATGGATGTCAAAATTGGCCGCGTAGCCGAAGACGATCAACTGGATCAGCGGCGGGCCGATCAGGACGAAGCGCATCCGCTTGTCACGCAGCATCTGGATGAATTCCTTCCGGAGAATTTCCCTGATCCGTCGAACCATGCCGCCGCTCACGTAATGGTTTTGGAAAAGCGCCGGTGGGCCAGCCCCCCCACCGCGGCGACGAAGAGCAACAACGCCGCCATTTCCGGCCACAGCACATCGAGACCGATTCCCTTCAAAAACAGCCCCTGCAGAATCGTCACAAAATAGCGGGCCGGCACCAGCGCGGTGACCGCCTGCAGGGCCACGGGCATATTCGCGATGCTGAACATGAACCCGGAGAGCAGGAAGGCCGGCAGGAAGGTCGACACCAGCGCCATCTGGTTGGCGACCAGCTGACTTTTGGCCACCACCGAGATGAGAAACCCCTGGCTCAGCACCACGAACAAAAATAACGATGACAACAAAAAGAACACCGGCAGGCTGCCGCGAAAGGGCACCTGAAACAGCCACACCCCCACCGCCATGGCCATCGCCACGTCGAGAATGGCCAGCAGGTAATACGGCACCAGCTTGCCGATGATGAGCTCCAGTTTGTGAACCGGCGTGGCGACCAGTTGTTCCATGGTCCCCCGTTCCCACTCCCGGGCAATCGTCAACGACGTGAGCAACGCGCCGATCACGGCCATGATCAGCGCGATCAACCCAGGCACAATGTAGTTCTTGCTCTCCAACTCCTCGTTGAACCAGACGCGCGGCCGTAACTCCACCGGGATTCGCCGATCGGTGATCCCCTGCCGTCCCAGATAGTCGAGCAGCACCTCCTGCGAATAGCCCTGGACCACCGCCCGGGTGTAACCGAGGATGATGTTGGCGGTGTTGGCGTCGCTGCCGTCCAGCAGCACCTGGACCGCCGTCGGGCGGCCGCTGTCCAGTGAACGGGAAAAATCGTTCGGGATGACCAGGCCGACCTGCGCCTCCCTCAGGTTGATCAACCGGGTTAACTGTTCATACCCCTGGACATCCGCCGCAATACGGAAATAGTGCGACTGGGCGAACCGGTGAATGAAATCCCGGCTCTTTTCGGAGCGCTCCTGATCGTAGACGGCGACCAGCACCTGCTTGATGTCAAGTGTGACCGCATAGCCGAACAGCAGCAACAGAAGCAACGGCATCGCAAAAATGATGGCAAGACTGCGCGGATCCCGGTAGAGCTGGATGAATTCCTTCCGGGCGATCGCCAGCAGGCGGGTCGTGCTCACCGGGGCACGGTGACGATCAGCCACGGGCAACGTCCCGGCGCGCGCCGGCCTCCTGCGTCCCCTGGGCCCGAATCAACGAGACGAAAACATCCTCCAACGATGGGGTAATCACCTCCGCTCGATGCAGAACAATCCCCTGTCCGGCCAGAAAGGAACGGAGCCGGGCCAGGGCCTCGTCGGCATCCCGCACCACCAGGTGGAGCGTGTTGCCGAAAATCGCCACTTCCTCCGCAATCCCATCTCCATCACTCATGGACGCCCCCAGCCGTTCCATCGCCGGAATCAGCGGATCGCATTCCACCTCCAGCACCTGGCGCGTCATGTGGCGCGTCTTCAGCTCGGTCGGCGTCCCCATCGCAATGATCCGGCCGCGATCGATCAGCGCCAGCCGGTCGCAATATTCCGCTTCGTCCAGATAATGGGTGGTCACAAACACGGTCACGCCCTGGCCGGCCAGATCGTAAATCAGATCCCAGAAGCGGCGCCGCGAGATCGGATCGACACCGGCGGTCGGCTCGTCCAGAAACAGCAACGGCGGCTCGTGCAACAGCGCGCAGCCCAGCGCCAGCCGCTGTTTCCATCCGCCCGAGAGCGACCGCACCGGCTCGTCGGCCCGCTCACCGAGGTCGGCCATCTCCATCGCCCAGCGACTTCTCGCCTCCTTTGCTCGCCCATCCAGTCCATAGAGGCCGCCATAGAACCCAAGATTTTCCCTCACGGTCAACTCCTCATAGAGCGAGAAGCGTTGGGACATGTAGCCCAGATGCTGCTTGATCCGTTCCGACTCAGTGTATAAATCAAAACCGTAGACCGTGCCGCGCCCCTCGGTCGGCAGCAGCAGGCCGCAGAGCATCCGGATCGTGGTCGATTTGCCCGCGCCGTTGGGGCCCAAAAAACCGAACACTTCTCCCCGCGTCACGCTGAAGCTGATCCGATCGACGGCCGTAAACGCCCCGAAGCGCTTGACCAACCCCTCGACCGCAACCGCTTCCCTCGGCCCGCTGTCAAACGGCGGCATGATTCGTCCCGTCTCCCGTTTCGCGAGACGCCGCGGTTATTCTATCGGGGGGAGATGCTCCTCTCCCCCCGACCCTCCCATCGCGAACGTCGCGGTGCGACCGGACCATTTCGATGAACAGATCTTCAAGAGAGGGCGTCGCCGCTTCCAATCGCTGGATCGCAATGCCGGCCTGCCCCAATCGCTCGCGCACCACCGCCTTCCCCCGCTCCGCGCCGGCGTCGGCGGAGACAACCAGATGGAGCCGGTCACCGGCGATGACGACATCGCTGAAGATCGGCGCCGGCTTGAGCAGCTCACGGGCCACCCGGCTCTGATCGCACCGTAGTTCGAGCACGGTGTCCCGGAGCAAGGTCTTCACGCGGGCCGGCGTATCGTAGGCCAGCAGCCCGCCCTCGTGCAGCAGCGCGATCCGGTTGCACCGCTCCGCCTCGTCGAGATAGGAGGTAGAAAGAAAAATCGTGACACCTTCCTGAAGGAAGGTGTAAAGGAGCTGCCAGAAGTCCCGGCGGGAGACGGGATCGACCCCGTTGGTCGGCTCATCCAGAAAGAGCACGGTCGGCGTGTGGATCAGCGCGCAGGCCAGCCCCAGCTTCTGCTTCATCCCGCCGGAGAGCTGACCGGCCAGCCGATTGCGAAACGGCTCGAGATTGGCAAACGCCAGCAACCGGGGAATGCGCGTCTCCCGCTCCACGCGGGGGACTTCATACAGATCGGCATAGAAGCGAAGATTCTCGTCGACGGTCAGGTCGCCATAGAGCCCGAACCGTTGGGACATGTAGCTAATCCGATGCTTGAGCGCATCCGGCTCCCGCCGGACGTCGATCCCGGCCACGCGCGCCTCGCCCTCATCCGGTGCCATGACGCCGCAGAGCATCCGGATCGTGGTGGTTTTGCCCGCCCCGTCCGGACCGACCAGACCGAAAATCTCGCCCTGATTGACCTGCAGATTTAGATGATCAACCGCCGCGCGTGCGCCAAAGCGTTTGGTGAGCCCCTCGCAGTGGATCATGATGGTGGATTGGGGGGTGGGGTGGGGCGTGGCATCGCGGGAAGATGGGAGGCTGCGTGGGCCGGTTCCGCCGGATCAGCGATGGCCGTCAGCGGCCGGGACCGGCGGGACCGGGTGGATCACCCCGTCGGCCGGCATCCCAGGCTTCAGCTCCCGGTTCGGGTTGTCGAGGTTCACCTTGATCCGATAGACCAGCGTGACCCGCTCCTTCTGTGTTTGGACGCTCTTGGGGGTGAATTCCGCCTCGGAGGCGATATAGCCGATCGTGCCGTGATAGCGCTTCCCCGGAAAAGCATCGGTGGTCACCTCCACACCCTGGCCCCACGTGATGCGTCCCAGATCGGCTTCGCTGACATAGGCGCGCAGCCAGACGTGGTCGATGTCGCCCAGTGTGACCACCGGCGTGCCGGGTGAGACCACCTCCCCCACCTCGGTGGACTTGACCAGGACGACGCCGGAGATCGGAGCCATCAACGTGGCATAGCCCACCTGGACCTTGGCCAGCTCCAGATTCTGTCGCGCCTGCTCGACCAAGGCCCGGGCGCTGGCAATCTCCTCCTGACGCGGCCCTTCTTTCACCAGTTCGTAGAGCTGCCGGGCCCGGGTCGCCGCGGCCTCGGCAATGTGGTAGGCGGCCTCGGCATTGTCCATCGACGAGGCCGGGGCCAGCTGTTGCTCGTACAAAATTTTCACCCGTTCGAAGTCCTTCCGCGCGCGATCCAGATCCGATTCGGCCTGGTTGAGCTGCTCCAGCGCGGCCTTGATCTCCTGCGGCCGGGAGCCGGCCAGCAATTCGTTCAGCTTCGCCTGCGCCACCTTCAACGAGGCGTCCGCCAGGGCGGCCTGCTGCCGGAGGTCGTGGTCCTCCAGCGCGGCAATTACCGCGCCCCGCTCCACCGAACTGCCCTCGATCACCGGCAGGTTGATAATCGTCCCCCGCACCTTGAAACTGAGGTCGGTTTCGGTCGCTTCGATATTGCCCGAGAGCTGGATGACGCCGCCGTTCCTGCCGTCAGCAGTGGAAAACCACCAAACAGCCGTCGCCGCCGCGACCACGACAAGCGCCAGCACGATGAGACGAGGACGTGTCATGAATGTGCCTCTACTTTATGGCCCGTCTTCGACCAATGTCAATTCCATCCGTTCGCTCATCAACTTCGCTCGCTCAAGTCGGGGGAGCGATGCACTTCGACTCGGCCATGGCCATGTCGCCGGCTCAGATTCCGCCTTCGCAGGCGACAGCCTGCGAAGCTCCATTCACGCTCCCCCGCACCCCCATCGCCCATACGCTTTGTCCTCTTCACTCTTACGTGTTTACCTGGACCCTGGCTACTGGCCCCTGGACCCTTTCTTTTCTTTCCCCGCTTGGTATACGATGCCCGCACAATATGGGCGGAGGAGGCGCGTCATGAGCCAACGCTGGCAGGGCCCCACGGTGGTCCAAACCGATTTTCAGGGGCTCGGCCCCAAGCGGAAGGGAAAAGTCAGGGATATTTATGACCTGGGCGACACGCTGCTGCTGATCGCCACCGATCGGATCTCGGCTTTCGACGTCATCCTGCCTGATCCGATTCCCGGCAAGGGTGTTCTGCTCACTCAGATGTCAACCTTCTGGTTCAACTGGCTCTGGGAGATGGAGGATCTTGTCCCCCACCATCTTCTGACGGCGAATGTCGATGAATTTCCGGCGGCGTGTCGGCCCTACCGGGACCAACTGGCCGGGCGAAGCATGCTCGTGCAGAAGGTCACCCCCCTGCCGGTCGAATGCATCGTCCGCGGCTATCTCGCCGGCTCCGGCTGGAAGGAATACAAGAACGGCGGCGCCGTCTGCGGGGTGCCGCTGCCAAAGGGATTGACGGAATCGGACCGGCTGCCGGAACCGATTTTCACCCCCTCGACCAAGGCAACCACCGGCCACGACATCAACATTTCGTTCGCGGAGTTGACCACGCGTATCGGTGACGCGTTGGCCAAAGAAATCCGGGAAGTCAGCCTCAAAATCTACACCAGGGCCGCTGCGTATGCAGAGACCCGTGGAATTGTGATCGCCGATACCAAGTTTGAGTTCGGCGTCGCACCCGACACACAGCAACTCGTCCTGATCGACGAAGTCCTGACCCCCGATTCCTCCCGTTTCTGGCCGAAGGACGACTACCGGCCCGGCCGCTCCCAGCCGAGCTTCGACAAGCAATTTGTCCGGGACGCGCTGGATGCCCTCGGCTGGAACCACCAGCCGCCGGCGCCCCATCTGCCGCCTGGGGTTATCACCCAGACGGCGGACAAATATGCCGAAGCGCTCCGCCGGCTGACAGGCTTGGGGTAGGCGCTTCTCTCCCCGGTCGCGCTGATTTACTCCCCTGTCGATTTGTGATAGAACAGGCTGCGTGCTGTTCAGCGCGAGCCCGTCACGTATGCAACACGAAAAACTTCACCGGATGGACCAAGCGTAGGGGCGATGGGGGGCTCGGGGGGAGCTGAGCATCTCCCCCCGATTGAACGAGCGAAGCGAGTGGAGTACGGCCGTGAAGATCGCCATCAAAGGTTCCACCGTTGAGCTGGTCAAGGGCGACATCACCGCCCAGGAGACCGACGCGATCGTCAACGCCGCCAACACCACGCTCAGTGGGGGCGGGGGCGTCGACGGCGCCATCCACAAAGCCGGCGGCCCCTCGATCATGGAGGAATGCAAAGCGCTCGCCCCCTGCCCCGCCGGCGAAGCGCGCCTGACCGGCGGCGGCACACTCAAGGCCAAGCATGTCATTCATACCGTCGGCCCGGTCTACAAAGATGGCCGGCACAACGAGGC
>JBGPIL010000084.1:0-9718 GCA_041484905.1 Nitrospiria bacterium | reverse complement strand
GACGTGGCGGAGGTAACCGGCTCGCCCGAGCTGTTCGACGGACGGGTCAAAACGCTGCACCCGAAGATCCACGGCGGCCTGCTGGCCCTTCGCGACAATCCCGCGCACCAGCGGCAGATGCAGGAGCAGGGGATCGCGCCGATCGATCTGGTCATCGTCAATCTTTATCCGTTTGAGGAGACGCTGCGCACGCCCGGCGCCACGCCGGACGAGATCATCGAGCAGATCGACATCGGCGGGCCGTCAATGGTCCGTTCGGCCGCTAAAAATCACCGTGATGTCGCCGTGGTCGTCGACCCGGCCGATTATGAGGCGCTGCGTCAGGAACTGACCGAATTGAAGGGCGCGCTGCGTCTGTCGACACGCCGCCGCCTGGCGCGCAAGGCGTTTGCCCATACGGCCCGCTATGACGGGATTATCGCCCGCTACTTTGATCAATTGGACGGCGAGGAAGGGACGCACTTTCCCCAGATGCTCCATCTGCAGTTTGAAAAAGCCCATCCGCTTCGATACGGCGAGAACCCGCATCAATTGGCCGCGTTCTATCGGGAGATTGGGACAACCGAACCGTCAGTGGCCCGTGCGCGGCAACTACAGGGCAAGGAATTGTCGTTTAATAATTTGCTGGATGCCAATGCGGCGTTGGAGCTGGTGAAGGAATTTTCCGGGACGGCGACCGTCATCATCAAGCACAACAATCCCTGCGGCGCGGCCATGGACGAGCGGTTGGTGGAGAGTTACCGCAAGGCCAGGGCGACCGATCCGATCTCCGCCTTCGGCGGGGTGATCGCCTGCAACGAGACGGTTGATGAAGCGACGGCCAAGGAACTGGCGTCGACGTTCGTGGAGGTGGTGATCGCGCCTGATTTTTCCCAAGAGGCGCTGACCGTCCTGAAAGCAAAGCCGGCGGTGCGGTTGCTGGCCGTCGGCCCGCTCGGTCAGATCGCCGGCGCCGCTCCCGCCTGGTTTGATTTCAAGCGGATCGTCGGCGGACTGCTGCTCCAGGAGCGTGACCTGGGCCGGATCGACGATGTGACGACACTGACCGTGGCCACCACGCGCCGCCCCACGGCCGATGAATACGAGGCGATGGCGTTTGCCTGGATTGTCGCCAAGCATGTCAAATCGAACGCGATCATCTACGCCAAACCCGGTCAGACGATCGGGATCGGCGCCGGCCAGATGAGCCGGGTCGACTCGGTCCGGCTGGGCGCGATGAAGGCGCAGTGTCCCCTGGCCGGCACCGTGATGGCGTCGGACGCGTTTTTCCCCTTTCGGGACGGGATCGATGAGGCGGCCAAGCAGGGGATTACGGCAATTATCCAGCCCGGAGGATCAATCAGGGATGAAGAGGTTGTCGCAGCGGCCAACGAGCATGGCCTGGCGATGGTCCTGACCGGCATGCGTCACTTCCGGCATTAGATCGGGGGGAGAGGTGATTGTAAATGGGGGCCCGTGCGGAAGCGAAGAGCGTCCTCCGATGCCCCCATACCCCAGCTCTCCCCCTGATCACCCCCATCGGAGATACGAGGCGTACGGACGATGGGGATTGTTAAGGGGAGAGGAGTATCTCCCCTTAACTTAAGCGAGTGCTGTGCACGAGCGGAACAAACGTACGGGCGATGGGGCCGGGGGCGTGGGGGTATCGGAGGAGCGGCTGCACCGCACGGACCCCCACAGATAAATAATCAGGGGGAGCTAGCGGCTGGCTATTGGAATCAAGGGGAGAATCCAGCTCTCCCCTTGATTATCCCCATCGGAGATACACGATGAAGAGAAAATGGGCGGCACGCGTCCAACAACCAATGGGGGTTGTCAGGGGGAGCTAGAGGCTCCCCCTGACTTGAATGATTGCGTAGCATGAGTGGAACAAAGATTCTTGTAATCGGCGGAGGCGGCCGCGAGCATGCGCTTGTCTGGGCGCTGTCTCGCAGTCGATCCCGTCCACAGCTCTTGTGCGCGCCGGGCAATCCCGGCATGACCAAATTGGCTCGCTGTGTGCCGATTCCGTCGGACGATATCGACGGGCTGGTTCGCCTGGTCCAATCCGAACGGATCGACCTGACCGTGATCGGGCCGGAGAAACCGCTGGCGATGGGACTGGCCGACCGGTTGCGGGCGATTGGATCTCCCGTGGTTGGGCCGTCGGCCGCTGCGGCCCGGATCGAAAGCAGCAAACAGTTTGCCAAGGAGCTGATGACACGCGCGAAGATCCCGACAGCGGCCGCTGTGGTCTTCGATGCCGCGGGCCCCGCCATCGATTATGTGAAGAACCGGCCGATGCCCGTCGTGATCAAAGCGGATGGTTTGGCGCAAGGGAAGGGCGTGGTGATTGCCCGGTCGTCGCAGGAGGCGATTCGAGCAATCGAACAGTTCATGACCGCCGGCGTGCTCGGGGAGGCGGGGCATCGTATCCTGATCGAACAGTTTTTAGCCGGCGACGAGGTGACCTGCATGGCGATCACGGACGGCCGGACGATCGTGCCGCTGGTGCCCGCGCAGGATCACAAGCCATTGCTCGACGGCGGCCAGGGGCCGAACACCGGCGGGATGGGCGCCTATGCGCCGGTGCCGTTTATGACGCCGGCGCTGCTCGCGCGCGTGGAACGGGAGGTGTTTCAGCCGTTGCTGGCGGAGCTGACCCGTTCCGGGATCGACTACCAGGGCGTCATCTACGCCGGGTTGATGCTCTGCCGGGACGGCCCCTATGTGTTGGAGTTCAACTGCCGGTTGGGCGATCCGGAAGCGCAGGCGGTGCTGCCGCTGCTGGCGAGCGACTTCGTGGAGCTGTGCGATGCGCTCGCGCATGGACGGTTGAAGGCTTCGGACGTGCAGTGGCGGGACGGGAGCGGTGTCTGTATCGTGTTGGCTTCTGAAGGCTATCCCGATGCGCCGATCCTGGGCCGGCCGGTGACGGGCCTGGCCGAGGCGGGTGCAATGGACGGGGTGCAGGTGTTTCACGCCGGGACGGCGATGGTGAACGATCGCGTGGTCACACACGGTGGCCGGGTCTTCGGTGTGGCCGCGCAGGCGACCACGCTCCGGGCTGCGCTCGATCGGGCCTATCGGGCGGTTGACGTTGTGCAGTTTCAGGGGAAACAGTTTCGGCGGGATATCGGGGCGCGGAGTATTCCGCTCATATAAGCTGCTTGCTCATATTACGGGAGAGCGTTCCCCTCCGGTTTATTGAAATCAAGGGGAGAATCCGACTCTCCCCTTGATAAACCCCATCGGAATTACGATGGTGAACGCTGCGTAGGGACGATGGGGATTGTTAAGGGGAGAGGAGTATCTCCCCTTAACGTGAGCGAGTACACAGTACGAGCGGAAGCCAACGTATGGGCGGTGGGGATGATCAAGGGGGAGCGGCGCCGCTCCCCTTGATTTGAACGAGTGTTTTGTACGAGTGGATTAAGATTAAAAAGGAGGGGAGTAACTCGATGGCTGTGAATCGCAAGAAGCGACCGGTGGTCAGCATTCTGTTGGGCAGTCAATCCGATCTCGGCGTGATGGAGGAGACGCTCAGCGGGCTCCGGGCCTTCGGGATTCCCCATGAAATTGTCATCGCTTCGGCCCACCGATCGCCGCAACGCACCCGCCGGCAGATTCAAACGGCCGAAGCGCGCGGGGTCAAGTTATTCATCGCGGCCGCGGGAGGCGCGGCCCATTTGCCTGGCGTGATCGCGGCCGAAACGACCTTGCCGGTCATCGGTGTGCCGATCGATTCTTCCTCACTGCAGGGAATGGATGCGCTGTTGTCGATCGTCCAGATGCCCGGCGGTGTCCCGGTGGCCTGCATGGCGATCGGCAGGGCCGGGGCAAAAAATGCCGCCGTCTTCGCCGCGCAGTGTCTGGCGCTTCAGGATGCGGCGCTCGCGCGCCGGCTCCGCCGCTTCAAAGCCTCGCTGGCCGACCACGTCGTCAAACAGAATCGGGCTGTCCGGGCGGGCCGGAAGGGTTCGTCCTGACGGAGTCTCGACGGGTGGTCCGGCTCCTGCCCGTTGATCCGCAGCGGCCCGATCCGGGCGCGCTGGATGACGTCCGGCGGTGCCTGCTCGGCCACGGGCTCATCGCATTTCCAACCGAAAGTTATTATGGGATTGGCGCGCTGGTCACGTCGGCGTCCGCCGTCGAGCGGCTCTTTGCTGTGAAACGCCGGGCTGCCGATCAGCCGGTGCCGGTGGTGGTGGCCGACCGGCATCAGGTGGCGATGGTCATCGAGACCATTCCCCCGTTGGCCGACCGACTCATGGAACGCTTCTGGCCAGGCCCATTGACGCTCGTGATGCAGGCGCGCGGGACCGTGCCAAACCAGTTGACCGGCGGAACGGGACGACTGGGTGTGCGTCAGCCGGGAATGTCCTTGCCCGCGCTTGTGGCCGCCGCCGTTGGCGGCCCGATCACGGCGACGAGCGCCAATCGTTCCGGCACGCCGCCGGCGACGACCGCTGAGATGGTTCGCGCGTCGTTGGGCGATGAACTCGACCTGATCCTTGACGGCGGGACGACGCCGGGCGGGTTGCCATCGACGGTGCTGGATGTGACGGTTGATCCGCCGCGACTTGTGCGCGCGGGACGCATCTCGGAAGAACAGTTGAACGTGATTTGTGGACGGGTGCGGCGAGCTGAAAAAACGGAATTATGATTTCGAGGTCGGCGTGGAGGATGGTGACGATGAGCTTCCCGACCCACCCGAATGAGATGACCCCGATCCCCCCGATCCTGACGAGGAAGGCGAGCCCTTGTCCCCCTTGTCACTTGTGTTTCCTTTGTCCATCGATGAGGGTGCCGCGGGCGCGGCCGGCTTTTCCGATTTGGAGGCCGGTTCGCCGTTCTTGGTTTTTGTTTCCTTCTTGTCCTTGCGGGCGTAATCCGTGATGTAAAAGCCGCTGCCCTTGAAGTGCAACCCCGAAGCGGAAAGCAGTTTCTCCACGGCGCCGCCGCATTTCTCGCAACGGTCCACCGGCGGATCGCTGAATTTCTGAATCAACTCAAATTGGTGGCCGCATTGGCGGCAACGATATTCATAGAGTGGCATGCAATTATTTTAGCATAATGTATGTAAGCTGCGTATGGCGATGGGGGTTGTCAGGGGGAGCGTGAGCATCGCTCCCCCTGACTTGAGCGAGTGCTTATTTTCCGCGCGCGCGGATTAACTCTTAACGCAGGGCGCTGATGGCATCGCGCAGCTGGTTCAGGCCGGCGCGGATCTGTTCGATCGGCAGCGCGTAGGAGAAACGGAGATAGCCTTCCGCGCCGAAGGCGCTGCCGGGGACGACGGCGACATGGGCCGACTCAAGCAGGTAGGCGGCCAGTTCCACCGACGTCTGGATCGGCTGGCCCGACGGCGTGCGGCGACCGAACAGCGCACTGATGCGGGGAAACAGATAAAAGCCGCCCTTGGGCACGGTGCAGGAGACCCCGGCGATCTGTCGCAGGCCGTCCGCCATCGCGTGGCGGCGTTGATCAAACGCGGCGACCATTTCGGTGACGAAGGCGGTGCCGGAGCGCACCGCGACAATGGCGGCCTTCTGCGAGATGGACGTCGGGTTGGAGGTGCTCTGGCTTTGAATGGCGCTCATCGCCTGGATGAGCGGCGTTGGGCCGGCCGCATAGCCGATGCGCCAACCGGTCATTGCATAGGATTTGGACACGCCGTTGACGATGACGGTCCGGCTGATGAGATCGGGAAAGAGGCTGGGCAGGCTCCAGTGCGCGGCACCGTCGTAGACAAAATATTCATAAATCTCGTCGGAGATGATCACGCAGTGGTGGTCGAGCAGCACGCGGCCCAGTTCTTCGAGTAACGGTTTCGGATAGACCGTGCCGGTGGGGTTGTTCGGGCTGTTCAGAATCACTGCCTTTGTGCGCGGCGTGAGCGCCCGGGCCAGCGTGGCGGGGGAAAGGCAAAACCCCTCGGCCTCTTCCGTCGGCAGGATGACCGGCGTCGCCCCCTGCAGCCGCACCTGTTCGGGATAAGAAACCCAATAAGGCGCCGGAATCAGCACGTCATCACCCTCGTCAAACAGCGCCTGCGCAATATTATAGAGACTGTGCTTGGCGCCGCAGGAAATCAGAATCTGATTCGATTGATAGGTCAGTCCCTGGTCGCGTTTGAGTTTCTCGACCACCGTCTGCTTCAATTCATCCAGACCGGCCGGCGGGGTGTATTTGGTCCAGCCCTCCTGAATGGCGGCGATGCCGGCGTCCTTGATCGTCCGCGGCGTGTCGAAGTCGGGCTCGCCCACGCCGAAATCGATGACGCGAATCCCCTTGGCTTCCAGTGCTTTGGCTTTGGCCGTGATGGCGTGGGTGGCGGACGGCTGAAGCTGGGCGACCCGGCGGGCTAAACCGGCCGTCGGTCTTCCCGCCGCGGGTGTGTCGGAGGCTCCGGGGCGGCCAGGCAGACTGGATCGATCAGACGTCATCGGGAGGTTCCGAACCGTTGCGTGAGGCGGCGGGCGACGCCCGGCGGCACAAAGGCATCGATGGCGCCCCGGTAGCTGGCAACGGTCTTGATGATGGTCGAGCTCAGATAGGTGTATTCCTCGCTCGGCATCAGAAAGATGGTCTCAATCCGCGCGTCCAGTTTGCGATTCATCAGGGCGATTTGCAATTCGTATTCAAAATCGGAGACGGCGCGCAATCCCCGGATGATGGCCTGGGCGCCTCTGGCCCGCACAAAATCAACCAGCAGGCCGTCGAAGAGCTCAACGGTGACGTCCGTGGTGGTCTGGAGCGCTTCCTGGATCATCTCCAGCCGTTCCTTGGGGGAGAAGAGGGGGGCCTTGTCCAGATTCGGCGCAATCGCGATGATGACCTCGTCAAACAACGACCGGCTCCGCTTGACCAGGTCCAGGTGGCCGTTGGTAAAGGGGTCGAAGGTGCCCGGATAGACGCCAATGCGCCGCATCAGTGCCGCCGATCAATCGGGAACATGTGGAGGTGCCCGGTCACGGGGTGGAGATCAGCGGATGATAGATCGTCATGGCGCTGTCGCCATAGGGATAGGTGCGGATCCGTTGCCAGCCGGCGTTCCCCGTCGGCATGGAGGTTTTGGCGGCATGCTCGATCATGATCCACGCGTGGGGCGCTATCTTACCACTCTGATGGCACAACAGCAAGAGTTGCTCGGGGGAGAGTGCCCCTCGTTCGGCCGTATACGGAGGGTCGGCAAAGACGAGATCAAACAGGCGGCCTGTCGGTGGCGCGCCCTCCGGGCGCCGGAAAAAATTCTTGACGGCGCCGCACCAGACATGCGTGTGATCGTACAGGCCGAGCGTCTTGATGTTGGCGTGGATGCACTGGCAGGCCTCCGGGCCGGTTTCAACGAACGTGGCCCATGAGGCTCCCCGGCAGAGCGCTTCCAGTCCGATGATTCCGCTGCCGGCGTACAGATCGAGCCATGTGGCATCGGTCAGTCGGGCCCCGATGATATTGAACAGTGCGGCGCGCACGCGTGCCGATGTCGGGCGGGTCGGCGCGCGCTTGGGCGCGCGCAGCAGCCGTCCTTTCTGATCCCCTGCGCCAATTCGTATAGACATTTCAATCAGGGGGAGATCCTGACTCTCCCCCTGATAACCCCCGTTATTAGAATCAGGGGGTGATTCCAGCTCTCCCCCTGATAACCCCCATCGGATTTACGTATTGAACGAGTCATTTGTTTCATGCCGCTCATGTCAGGGGCACTACTTTATCATACGGTGTTTCGTGGGCCAACTGCCGTCGGTCGTGAGGCGTCGGCTGTTTTTGACAGTGCATCATCGGTTCAGTATAATCGGCGGTCAGTGATTGCGATGCATGCAGGGAGGGGCGCATGGCGGTGGATCATCGGCGGCCTCTGCTGCGGGATTGTGTTGATCGGTTGTGGCGGTGCCCGGTCGTTGTTGCGACCGCTACCGGAGGCGCCGTCAACGGTCGACGTGGGGGCGGGTGTGCGGGTCACGGTTGACGCGATCACGGCCTCCACCGAGTTGGGGGCCACAGGACTGACGTCTCCAGGATTCACGCCCGATGACGTGGAGCTGCTGGCGCGCTTCTATACGGTCTTATGGGTTGAAGTGCGGAATGAAGGTTCGTTGGTGGTGACCGTTGCACCTGAACGGGCGATCGTGTTTGATCGGACGGGCACGCCATGGATTGCGCTCGACCGAACGCAGCGCGTGAGGACGCTGCGTTGGCGGCCCTGGTCGTGGGAAGCGTGGCTGGCCGGTTGGGTGTCGGCAGGCCGGATCGCACGATTGACGGCGAAATTGGACCGGCTCCAGTTGGAATCCGGTTCGTTGGCCGCAGGCGAGATGCGACGAGGCGTGCTGGTGTTTAAACGGATTCCGGCGCCGGTCTGCCGGCAAGCGACGCTGGAGTGGAAGGCTGCGCGGGCGGAGAGTGATCCCGCCAGTTCCTCCACGATGTCGATGGTGCAGCTGGCGCTGGGGTGTTGATTAAGATTTTTTGCCGTGGCCGGCAGCGGTTGCGAGGCGGGCAAAGGGAGCGCGCTTGCGTTTGTATTGATTGGCCAGAATCGTTTGATCGATCAGGGCGCCGCAGTTCACGCATTTCCACGCGTAGAAGGTGAGAGAAAAATCGGAAACCCGTTCGCTGTACATCAATCCGTGGCATTTCGGGCAGTTCATGAGGCCCTCCGTCTTTTGTGTCTGCTGCCGCTTTCGCTTCCTATACTATATTAATGGAATAGCAATCGATATGCCAGGACACTGATGCGGCACAACATATTGGAAATACAGCACATTATAATTTGGTTGTTGCTGACTGGCCGCCAAGATGATCCAAGTCGGTGCGTCTATCAGGCCAAAAATTGTCACTTGGCGGCCTGGAGGGGGCGGCATGGGTGAGCAGACCGATTCCGATCGAATCAGCCGATGGCCGGTGACTGAACGGCCCCGTGAGCGCTTGCTCCGGTATGGCGCCGGCGCGTTGTCCGATGCGCAACTGCTGGCGATTCTGCTCCGAACCGGCCGCCGCCAAGTCACGGCGGTGGAGCTGGCCATGCGGTTGCTGGAGCAGTGCCGTGGGCTGGAGGGGTTGGGCTCGGTGCACGGCGCAGAACTCTGCCGGATCGACGGGATCGGACCGGCCAAAGCGGCGCAACTCCTGGCCGCGTTGGAGCTGGGGCGGCGCGTGACGAGCCGGCCGCTGTCGGCCGGCGAGGCGCTCTCATCAAGCCGGGCGGTGCACGACTATTTCGCGCCGTTGGTACGGGAGATGAAGCAGGAGCAGTTCTGGGCCGTGTTGCTTGATAACAAGCACCGGGTCATGCGCGACGTGACGATTTCCAGCGGCAGCCTGACGATGAGCATTGTCCATCCCCGCGAGGCGTTTGCCCCCGCGGTGCGGCAATCGGCCGCCGCGGTGATTTTTGTGCACAATCATCCAAGCGGGGATCCCGCTCCGAGCGCCGAGGACAGGCAATTGACTCATCGCCTGGTGGCGTGCGGCGAATTATTGGGGATTCCGGTGCTGGACCATGTCATCATCGGACGCGCCACTTTTTACAGCTTCGCGGATCACCACCAATTGGGCCGCGCGTGAGTCCGGCGCGGTCTTTTATCATTTACACAGCGGCGAAAACATGCTAGACTTCAACAACTTAGTGGCCCATTGCGGGCTATCCGCTTGCTCTCCGACAGAGCCGTTTCGGGTGGTGGGGATCCGTGGTCAGTGGGGGGGGTGGTGAGCGGCGGAGTGGGCGGCCACAGGG
>JBGPIL010000083.1:0-9834 GCA_041484905.1 Nitrospiria bacterium | reverse complement strand
GAGACTTCTTTGGCAACCTCCAGCGCATTGGCGCCGGGCTGGAGGAAAATGCCCATCAGCGCCGATTGCCGGCCGTTGACCCGGCCGATGAAATCGTAGTCCTTGGAGCCGAGCTCCAAGCGCGCGACGTCTTTCAAACGCAGCGCCGATCCGTCGGGGTTCGACCTGATGATAATTCGCTCGAACTCCCCCACCTCCGAGAGCCGGCCTTTGGTCGTCACGGAGAAGACCATCTCCTGCGGCCCGCCCGTCGGCGTCTGGCCGATCTTGCCGGCGGCGAACTGGGCGTTCTGCTCGTTGAGCGCCTGGAGCACATCGCCCGTGGTGAGCTTCAACTGCGCCATCCGGTCGGGCCGGAGCCAGATGCGCATCGCATAATCCTTGGCGCCGAAGATCTGGACGTTGGTCGTGCCCGGAATGCGCTTGATCGTGTCGAGAATGTTGAGCGTGACGTAGTTGCTGACGAACAGATCGTCAAACCGGCCGTCGGGAGAGTAGAAGGCCAGGACCTGCAGAAAGGAGGAGGAGCTTTTTTCGACCGTCACACCCTGCCGGCGGACCTCCAGCGGCAGCCGGGCCTCGGCCTCCTTGACGCGGTTGTTGACGTTGACCGCGGCCTGATCAACGTTGGTGCCGATCTCGAACGTGATGGAGATTTCCAGCACGCCGTTGGAACCCGAGTTCGAGTTCATGTAGAGCATCTGATCGACGCCGTTGATCTGCGTTTCGAGCGGCGCGGCCACCGTCTGCTCCAGCACCTCGGCGGAGGCGCCCGGGTACATGGCGCGGACGGTCACGACCGGCGGCGCGATTTCGGGATATTGCGCGATCGGAAGCGTGCGCATGGCGGCCAGCCCCGCGAGGACGAGGAAGCTGGAGAGCACCGCGGCGAAGATCGGTCGATCGATGAAAAAGCGGGAGAGCACTGGGCGGCCCGGCTAGTGGCTGGCCGTCTGGGAGACGGCGCCGGCCGGCATGGTATCGCCAGACACTTTATCGCCAGCCGTTTTATCCCCAGGAATTTTATCCCCGCGAACTTTATCCGGTAACGCTTTCGCAGGGGATGCGGGGGCGTCCGGCGTGTTGGCCCCCGGCGGCGGAGCGGATGATCCAGCAGCCGCCTTCTCAGATGATGGCGCGGCCAGCGCTTTCGCAATCGTCACCGGCGAGCCGGGACGCGCCTTCACCACGCCGTCGACGATGACCGTGTCGCCGGGGGCGAGCCCGCCGGTGATCACCCACTCGTCGCCGGTCCAGTCGCCGACCTCGATGGGCCGGGGCTCCACCAGCCCCTGCTTGTTCACGGTCATGACGATTTTCGTGCCCGGTCCTTCCAGCACGGCCCGTTGCGGAATGGCGATCGCGCCGGGCCGGACGGCACCGGACAGTTGCACCCGCGCGAACTGGCCGGGGCGCAGCAGGTGCTTGGGATTGGCCACGACGGCGCGGGCCTCGATCGTGCCCGTGGCCGTATTGACCCGCACGTCGGTGAAATCGACCTTGCCGGCGCGGGCATATTCGCTGCCGTCCGCCAGCTTCAAGTTGACGTCGAACGTACCGCCCTTGGGGAGTTTCAACCGGCCGTCGGCCACGGCTTTGGTGAATTTCAAATGCTCGCTCTCGGTAAAGCTGAAGATGACGTGGATCGGATCGATCTGCGAGATCGTGGTCAGGAGGGTTTGCTGCGCCTCCACCAGGCTGCCCTCCGATTTGAGCGCGCGGCTGGTAATGCCGGAGATGGGCGCTTCGACGCGGGTGTAGGCGAGATTCAACCGCGCCTGGGTGACCGCCGCCTGCGCGGCCTGCATGCCGGCCGAGGCCACCTGCTCGCCGGAGATGGCGTCGTCATACGCCTGCTGGCTGACCAGCTCCTCTTCCCTGAGCGGTGTGAGGCGCGCCACATTGCGCGAGGCCTGGGCCAGGCGCGCTTCGGCGCTGGCCAGATCGGCTTCGGCTTTGGCGAGCGCGGACTGGAACGGTTTCTGGTCGATGGTGAACAGGCTCTCGCCGGCTTGCACCGGCTGACCCTCATGATAATTCCACCGTTCCAGAATGCCGGAGACGCGCGAGCGCACTTCGACTTCCCGGCTGCCGGAGACCTGCCCCACGTATTCGAACGTCGCGGGCAGATCGCGCGGCTGCACGGTGACGACCGACACTTCGGCCGGAGGGAACGCGGGCGGGCCGCCGTGCCGGTTGCAGCCCGGCAAGGCGACCGTCATCATGGCGGCACTGAGGGCGGCGCAGACGGCCGCCGGAAGATGAGCTATTCCAGTCACTTCACGCATAAAGGAAAGTGTAACCCACGCCATGGCCGGAACACAATCATGGACCAGAATTGATTGAAAGGCGTCCGCCGCGGCCGGGGCGACGTGGTGGACACGGCATTTCTTGACAGCGAGGGGAAAACCGACTACCCTTCATTTGACCGGATGACATCGGCACGCCGACTTTCAGGGGGGCGGACAACCCCATGTTGAACATCGTAATCATTGGAGCGGGACAGGGCGGCACCACGCTGCTCGAACTGCTCGGCGTCGATGCGTTGATCCATATCCAGGGTGTCGCCGACGTCAATCGGTCCGCCCCGGGGATGGTCCTGGCCAAACGGCTCAAAATCCACACCACCACCGATTACAAAAAACTTCTGGCCTTGCCCGGTCTTGATTTCATCATCGATGTCACCGGGAATAACAAGGTGCGCCAGGAGCTGAAACGGCTCAACCACCATGACGTAGAGGTCATCAGCGGATCAACGGCCAAGTTCATGTGGCAGCAAATCATCGACCGTGTCAGGCGCAAGGAATCCATCGAACAATTGTTGTTCCAATATCAATCGATTTACGATCTGGGATTGAAGCTCACGGCGAGTAACAGCCTCTCCCGGTTGCTCTTTCATATCGTTGAAGACGCGACCAAGCTCACGAACACGCCGGCCGGCAGCGTGGCGCTGATGGATGAACGGCACGGCCAGATGTACCTGGGGGCGGTGAAGGGGTTCAGCGACCGCTTTTCGAGCAAGCTCCGCTGGCGGGTGCGCAAGGGCGGGCTGACCCACTCCATTTTGAATCGCAAGGAACCGCTGGTGATCGAGGACGTCTTACAGCATCCCGAGTTCGACAATCCTATTATGCTGCGGGAAGGCGTCCGGTCGCTCATGGCGTGCCCGTTGATCGTCGAAGGCAAGATCGTGGGCATTTTGTACGTCGACGATTTCATCCACCGCCGGTTCACCAGCCGGGAATCCTCGCTGTTCTGGCTGATCAGCAGCATCGCGGCGACGACGATCGAGAAGGCCCGGCTGCTCGAGAATGCGGCGCTCATGGCCATTACCGATGAACTGACGGGACTCTATAATCACCGATATTTCGTCCAGCGACTCTCCTATGAAACGAACCGCGCCTCGCGCTACGATCTGTCGTTTGCACTGGCGATGATCGACATTGATGATTTCAAACACTATAACGACACCAACGGACACTTGAAGGGCAACGACATCCTGCGCCAGTTGAGCGCGCTCTTGATCGAGCAATGCCGGGAAGTCGACGTCATCGCGCGCTACGGCGGAGAAGAATTTTCCATCATTATGCCGGAGACGGCCCCAAATGAGGCGGCGCGCATGGTTGATCGCCTTCGAGAAGCGATTGCACAACATCACTTCAAACCCAACGGCAAACACGGCGGGCCCCGCTTGACCATTAGCGCGGGTGTCGCCACCTACCCCAAGCACAGCCGATCGTCCCATCTCTTGATCGAGCAGGCCGATGCGGCGCTGTATGAAGCCAAGCGGCTCGGCAAAAACCGGATCACCATCGCGAACAAGACCGCCAAGCCAAACAAACCGGACACCGATCACCCCCGCAAGAACTCCGAGTCGTCAACAGCTTCAGAGTGACCGGCCGCCCACCTCCGCCGTCCCCGCCCCTTGCAAGGCGGAGAATGGAGAATAGAAAATGGAGAGTGAATTGCAATAATCTATTTACTACTTTCCACTTTCCATTCTCCCGCACTTCGCCGTAAGCAGAAAATGGAGAGTGGAAAATAGAAAGTGGATTTTTAAAAACCACACCCGGAAGCGGATCGCGATGATCCCAAGGCGGCTACGGTGTCCGCCCGCCTGCCGGCTGGCAGGCGCTTCCGGGTCCGGTGGTTCACCACGAGTGGTCACCGCAAGGACGGTTCACCACGAGTGGCACTGGGACAACGTCCCAGGCTACGCGATGGGGACAGATTTCAAATCGGTCCCCTCATTGTGGCGCCTTAAGACGTTGCCACCTCACTCGCCGTAGGGTTGGTACTGCCCACTGGACCACCTCCTCTCATCGGCGATGCACTGCGCCGCGTGGGTTCACCCAAAGGGTTCACCATGAACGGACCCAGCCCGTTCGCGCGCCATCGGCCGGACCGCCGTTGCCCGGCCGCTGGGTCGCCTCCCGTTTATGAGAGACTCGGGAAGGAGTGCCTCCCCTCAATATTTCGGCCAGCATAACACAGAGATCGCCTGCATCAAAATAAATAGGGACAGATTTATTTTATGCGTTGACAGAATCCATTCTTCCATATACAACCGGATGCGGAACACATCAACCAGTGGAAGCGCCCGCGGACGCTCCACCATCTCGGTTGGGGCGCCTTCATGGTCGCCGGCCGGACGATACGATTGCCATCAAAGATGAGGTAGCGGTCCCATCCAGGATGAAGCAACCCGTCTCGGTGAACATGCGGTAGCGGCCGTCCGGCTACCCGTTCCAGTTGACCCGGATCAACCTGGCATCCTCGGCGTAATGCAGATCGAGCTTGCCGTGATAGGCGTGCCACAGCGCCTCGCCGATCCGGCGGGGCAGATGCATATCGGTGGTCGTCACCGTGACCCCCTTGGCCGATTCTTCGATCCCGATAATCCGCGAGAGGGGATGTTCCCTCTTGGCTTCCCGTTCCTGATGACGAACCGCATTGAGCACCTCCTGCCGGCGCGCGGCAAGAAAGGGGCCGCTTAACTGAACCGTGCCGGCGGGATAGTTGTCTTCAATCCGACGGCAGGCCGGACAGACGGCCTCGTGCGCCTTCGCCGGCTTGGCCGCCCAGGCCCAATGCCCCTTTTTGAACACCGCCCCGCACCCGGAGCAGACGGTCGGCTCCGGCAGTTTCTTCTTCAATTTGTAGGTATCGTGCACGTACTCCCGTTGCAACCCGAGCCAGTGAGTGATCCGCTCTTTCTGCGGCGCCCGCCCCCCCCTGCTTTTTGCCCTCATATTTATCCCGACCCTTTCATGATTGAATAGTATGGTGAATAGTACGCTCGCTCACCCCCGCGGCGCTTCCGGACAACGGCCGCCGACACGCGCTGGCCTCTCGGCCCGCCTCCTGCCATGGAGCCATGGAATGAACGCGCCTGATGAAATAGCGGCGGCCGGCACACAGGACACCGCGACTGCCGGCCCGGAGCCGCCTTCGGCCGGCACGCCCTCTTATTCCACCTTGATCTTGACCGCCTTGCGCTTCGCCTCTTCCGTCTTGGGCAGCCGCACTTCCAGAATGCCGTCCTTGAAGGTGGCGCTCGCCTGCTCCGCCAGCACGTCCGCCGGGAGCTGGACGGAACGGCTGAAGCTCCCGTAGGACCGCTCGGAATAGTAGAAGCCCCTGCCCTTTTTCTCCTGCTCCTCTTTTCGCTCCCCGCCGATGGTCAGGAGCGCATTGGAGAGATTCACCTGGAGATTCTCTTTCTTCAGGCCCGGGATTTCCGCCTTGACGATCACGGTGTCTTTATCTTCGGTGATTTCGATGGCCGGCTGCCGCGGGATCAATTCCCGCCGCCGCCACCAATCGGGCAGCGCAAATTTGCCTCCGGCGCGCCCCATCACATCATTGAACCACCGGTCCATTTCCCGATCCATGGGAACGGGTCCCGCGAACACCCTGCTCACCGGAACGCTCTGTCCTTGTTGCGTCTTGGATTTTTCGGTCGCCATGACGTGGCTCCTTCCTTGAAGGATCGCGTTCATCCCGTCAGATAATGGCCTCTTCAGTCCATCTCCCCGGCTTCCGTGCCCAAGTCAGCCAATATCAACTGCTCGGCCGTCAGCCGATCGTCCAGATCGTAGCCATCAAGCTGACCCCGATCCAGATAACGTTCGTAGGCCTTTTCGGCGATCCGCCGCTGAAGGACTTCACCCTTGAGCTCGGCGGGTGATTGGGCCGCCGTGTTGCCGATGGTCGACTTCCTCCGCATGATCATCACCCCCTCCGTCGGTTGGGTTGTTGATCCCGCTGAATCGCTCACCCTGTGTGGCCTATCCCGCCCCCTCAGAGAAACCACCCACTAGCATTCTAGGCAGAGAGAGAAAAAAGAGTCAAGATACCCAAACAGGCGGCGTGTCCCCTTCCAAAAGGATGAGGCTCGGCGTGCCTTACAGGACCGCACCTCTGCCGCAGTCGGCATCCATCAACGCGGCTCCGAGCCGAGCAGGACGGCGTTGCTTGGAGCTGCCGCTATGTAGAACGGCCGGGCGTAGAGTATATAATGAAGTGTGCGGTTTCCCGCCGGAGATCGACCGACTGTACGTGCCGCTCTCGTTCTCGTGGTGATTCTTCTCAACGGGCTCAGCGGGCTCAGCGGATGCGCCGGGCATTGGATGCAGGGGGGGCGCGAAGACGCGCAAGGGTTTCGGGCGTCCGCCGACGGCGCCTTCCTCTACGGGCCGGTTCAAGGTTTTTTGCAAACGCCGGCCGGCGGCCATCCCGGGACAACCTCCCACGACCGGCCGACGCTGAAGGAATTGGGGATTCACACGGCCCCCATGGCCGACGCGTCCGTCACGGTGGGGTGGGGCGCGCATGATTTTTATGGCGGCGCCCGGGTGATCGAGCTGTCCGGCGCCAGCATCCTCGATCAGGAGCTCGTCACCCACGACGTCACGTTTCCACTCGGCACGGCCGTGAGTTCCACTGTTCAGCTTAACTGGTATCGGCTGGGCTATGCGCATCGGTTCGTCTTTGGTCATGGCGACGGCGCCAGACTGCGAATCGATCCGGCCATTGAAGGGGTGTTGTTCCATGTTGGCTATCAGTTGAGCGGCGGCGGCCTTTCGACCAGCCGCACCTATTTCAAAGGGGGCGTCCGGCTTGGGGTCCGCTCGGAGTGGAGCCCGTGGCCGCGGTTTTCGATCCTCGGTGAGGCGATGGGCTCGGCGCCGATTCCCGGCCAGCCGGTAATTCTCTCGTTCCAGGCGACCGGACGCTATCGGCTGTGGGGGCGGACCGATCGGGGTGGCACGTTCTTTCTGGGGATTGGCTATGATCAGATCGACCATCAAGATTTGCAAACCGTGCCCAACCATATCAAGGTGGAGATGGGGCCGCTGCTGGTGACGGGACTGGCCGTCAATTTTTAGCGTGACGGCCGGGCTTCAGGCCGCGCCCTGGTCGCGAAAGCGCGCCTGAAGGCGCTCGACCTCGCCGCGCTGTTCGGCCAGCGCGGCGACGCAATCGGCATCGAGCGTCTTGCCCGCCAGCTCGCGCAGCAGCGTAAACGCCTCGTCGTTGGTCCAGGCCGTTTTGTAGGGCCGGGCATTCGTGAGAGCGTCGAACACGTCCGCCACCGCGACGATCCGCGCCTCGATCGGGATCTCCTCGCCGCGCAGGCCTTTCGGATAGCCGCCGCCCGAGAGCGTTTCGTGATGATACTCCGCGATGTTGCGCAGCATGTCGACGTGGTGTCCGGCATCGAGCCCAAAGTCGCGCAGCATCGAATCGATGATCTGCCGCCCCATCGTGGGATGGAGCTTCATCTGCTCAAACTCCTCCGGCGACAACTTGCCGGACTTGCGCAGGACCGCATCCGGCACCCCGATCTTGCCGATGTCATGAATCGGCGAGAACAGAAACACGTGTTCAATGTACTCGTCGTCAAGGCCGTATTTCGGCGCGATGCGGCGCGCGATCAGCCTCGCGTAATGGGACATGCGGTCAAGGTGCTCGGCGGTCTCCAGGTCACGGTAGGCCGTGATGTCACGCGTCGCCTTGACCGTGGCCAGCATGGCGCGAAAGGCCATGAGCGAGCCGATCACGACGTGCGTGATCAGGTGGCCAAACAGGTCGACGTCACCCAACACGGCCGGCTGGAAGGCCTCCTTGCGGTAGGAATCGAGGAAGAGGAAGCCGAAAAACGTCCCGTTCAGGTGCATCGGCATGGTGTAGCTCGACGCATAGCCCTGATCCAGGATATGCCGCGTGTGTTCCTGCTGGCCCGGCTGCAGGACCGACAGATCGTTGATCACGCGCGGGCGGCCGGCGGAGAGGATCTGGCGCAACGAGCCGGCGTCGGCCAGCTTGGCCTCATAGCTCACAAGCGGACGATCGGCGCCGCTGCTGTCGATGAAGGTTTTGAGCATATCGGTTTTGGCGTCGTACACCGCGACCGCGATCCGATCGATGAAGCCGTGCCGCTCGCGCAGCACCGCATGCACCACTTTCAGTTTTTCAGACAGGGTCGAACTGCGATTGAGCGCGTCCAGTTGATCCGCGTGCGGAAAGAAGTCGGCCACGGTCATCCTCCTTCGATCGTAGAATACCACAGACCTGAAGAGAGTGAACAACAATCCCTCCCCATGTTTCACCGGACCTTGTGCGGACGGATTGCGCCCGTTTATAATCGAGACACGGTGGACACAGACCGTGATCAGAGCGACCCGATCACCCGACAACTGAATCGGCGAACCCTGCTCGGTCTTGCGGGGACGGCTGCCGTCGCCCTGCTGACGGGCTGCGGCCCCGGCGGGTCCGTTCCTCCTTGGTGGAGGCGATTGCTCTCCCGCCGCACACCGGCCGTCGCGTCATTCCCACCCTGCCTCGTCAGACCCGAACAGACGGAAGGACCCTATTTTGTCGATGAACGGCTCAACCGCGCCGATATTCGATGGGATCCATCCGACGGCTCGGTGAAGGCAGGGACGCCCCTTCAAGTGACGCTGCGCGTCCATGAGATGCGGGACAAGGCGTGCGTGCCATTGCCCGCTGCGATGGTCGATATCTGGCACTGTGATGCCAAGGGCGTCTATTCCGACGCGCGGGACCGGTCATTCGACACGAGGGGCAAAAAATTTCTGCGCGGCTTTTAACTGACGGACGGCGACGGCGTCGCACGGTTTCAGACGATCTATCCAGGCTGGTATCCCGGCCGGACGGTGCATATCCATTTCAAGATCCGCACCCGCCCCGAGAACCGGAGGGGCTCTGAGTTCACATCACAGCTCTATTGTGATGACGCCCTATCCGACCGGATCTTTGCGCAGCCGCCCTATGCCCCCACGGGGCGCGGCCGGATCAGGAACCGGGAGGACGGAATTTTCCAGGATGGCGGCGCGGATCTGTTGCTCCCGCTCACCCCGATCGCCGCGCAGTCCTCCAACAACACCGGCGGCTACGCAGGCACGTTCGATATCGGCCTGCTACTGGGCTGATTACTTACCGCCGCCGCTCAGCACGATTCTTACTTCTCGGGCTTTTTCTCAGTGCGGGGGTTGTCGTCCGCCGTCACTTGGCCGGACGGGCGTCGAGTCAGCTCGGGGGAATAGACCAGATAACCTCGCTGTTCCCGTTTTGCGGCATACATGGCGCGGTCGGCCCGTCGTAACAGAGTACTCACCTCATTCCCATGATCTGGATAGAGGGCGATGCCGATGCTCGCCCCGATCGTCACCGACTGCGTTTCAAGCTGGATCGGCGTCTCCAACGCGTCCAACACTTTCTGGGCCGCCGTTCCCGCCCCCTCTGCATCCGTGTTCGACAACACGATGGCAAATTCATCGCCGCCCAGGCGCGCGGCCGTATCAGAAT
>JBGPIL010000082.1:0-9854 GCA_041484905.1 Nitrospiria bacterium | reverse complement strand
TTTTGAACACGCCGCGGCCCAGTTGAGGAATCCGGAAGGGTTTCTGGTCAAAGTCAAAGAATTGTACGCGCAGCCGAAAGCGGAGAGCGTGGACCTTCTGGAGTTCAAGGACGGTCGGGTGTTTGAGCGCCACTCCAGTCCCCATCGCATCGGGGAGCGCATCATCGGCCGTGTGTGGAGTTTTCATGACATTACGACGATGAAATTAGTGGAGCAGTCGCTGACCAAGTTGTCCAGCGCGGTTGAACAATCGGCCGAGAGCGTGTTCATCACGGACCGTGAAGGCGTGATCGAATATGTGAACCCCGCCTTTGAAGAGTTGATGGGCTACTCCCGCCAGGAGGCGATCGGTCAGAACGCCAGGCTGCTCAAGTCGGGACATCACAGCGGGAGGTTTTACGAAAGCCTCTGGGAGACCATTCTGGCCGGCAGGGTATTTCGTGCCATCTTCGTCAACAAGAAGAAGGACGGGGAGATTTACTACGAGGACAAGACGATCACGCCGATCAAGAGCCAAGACGGCACCATCACCCATTTCGTCTCGGTTGGCCGGGACATTACCGAACGGAGACGGTCGGCGGAAGCCCGGGAGCGACTGGCCGCCATTTTGGAGGCGACGACCGATTTTGTGGGCACGGTGGACGTCAACGGGTCGTTTCTCTATCTGAATCAGGCCGGCCGGACGATGCTGGGTCTGGGCGCCAAGGAACCGGCGGCGGAACTGCGGATTTCGGCCTGCCACCCGCAATGGGCGGCCGCGGTGATCCTGAATGAAGCGATTCCCAAAGCGATCAAGCAGGGCGTCTGGAGCGGGGAGTCCGTCCTGTTAGCCCGTGACGGACGTGAAATTCCCGTGTCGCAGGTCATTCTGGCCCACAAGACGGAGGACGGGTCGGTGGAGTATTTATCCACGATCGCCCGGGATATCAGTGAACGCAAGGCGCAGACGGCGGCGCTCGAATATCAGGCCAACCACGATGCCCTGACCGCCCTGCCGAACCGGAATCTGCTCAACGACCGGTTGCGTCAGGCCATTCTGGCGGCGCAGCGCGATCACCACTCGCTGGCCCTCTTGGTGCTGGATCTGGACCGGTTTAAGGAGATCAATGATACGCTGGGCCACCACCATGGTGATCTGCTGCTCAAGGAAATCGGTCCGCGTCTTCGCGCCGCGCTGCGGGAGTCTGACACGGTCGCGCGCCTGGGGGGGGATGAGTTCGCCGTGCTGTTGCCGACGGCGGACCAGGAGGGCGCGGTGATGACGGCGCAGAAAATTTTGCAAACCCTGACCAAGCCGTTCATGCTGGATGAGCTGGCGCTCGATGTAGAAGCCAGCATCGGCATCGAGCTCTTCTCCGAACGCGCGCTGGACGCTGAGACGATCCTGCGCCACGCCGACGTCGCGATGTACATGGCCAAGCAGGCGGGGAGTGGTTATGCCCTCTATGATTCTGAGCATGACCAGTACAGCCACCGCCGGTTGTCGTTGATGGGGGAGTTGCGGCATGCCATCGAGCGCGGGCAGCTCTTCCTGCACTATCAGCCCACCATCGGGCTCAAACAGGGACAGGTGATCGGCGTGGAAGCGCTGTTGCGGTGGCGGCATCCCAAGTATGGGTTGGTCCCCACGGATCAATTCATCCCGCTGGCCGAGCAAACGGGGCTGATCAAGCCGCTGACGGAATTGGTGGTGGGTACCGCTCTGGAACAATGCCGCACCTGGCTGCGCGAGGGGATGCCGTTGAGCGTGTCGGTCAACCTCTCGGCGCGAAGTCTGCACGATCCCACCTTTGCCGATCAGATCGACAAGCGGCTCTTGGAATATGGCATCCCGCCGCGGCTGCTCGAGATGGAAATCACCGAAAGCGCCATCATGTCCGATCCCGATCGCGCCATGGAGATCCTCAGCAGTTTGAGCATCATGGGCGTCCGGCTGGCGATCGATGATTTCGGCGTCGGCCATTCCTCCCTGGCCTATTTGAAAAAACTCCCGGTGCACGAGATCAAAATCGACAAGTCGTTCGTCCTGAACATGGATGAGGATCCGGATGACGTGATGATCGTGCGATCGATCATCGATCTCGGCCATAATCAGGGGCTCAAGGTTGTGGCTGAAGGCGTCCAGAGCCAGCAGACGCTGGACCGGTTGATCGAGTTGGGCTGCGATTCGGCGCAGGGATATTTCATCAGCCACCCGATCCCGGCCGATGAGTTGGCGCGATGGGTCAGCGCGTCGCCCTGGACGATTGCCAAGGTCTAGCAGGCCGTTGAAAAAGTCCATTTGCGGCGTTTACCTCGAAGCGCTTGTCCTGAGAATCGACTATGACTTCTCATCTTCGATTCGAAGTAAAGATGAGAGGACCATTCGATTCTCGGGACAAGCCCGGCTCCTCGGGAATCCTCACCCGATCATCTCGCAGAGCGGTGATCGGACCCGGTTCCCTCAGAGCCTGCGGCCTCCGGGTACCCGCGAAAGCGGGTGGTGGAGCTTTTTGACCGGCCTGCACGGCGCACGAGTTTTTAACGCTCTGCCAGTGCCGCTCTGATTCCCCGCCCATTGTTAACGGTCGTCGCATGATTCCACTCCGAGATGAGAATCCGACCACGCTGGTGCCGTGGGTGACGGCCGCATTGATCGCGGCGAATATCCTGGCGTTTCTGTTTGAAGTGTCGTTGGGGGAGCGGCTCCAGCCCTTTTTGGCTGTCTTCGGCGCGGTGCCCGCTCGTTTGCTGTCGTCCGACCCTCTTGTCGGTCCGGCGCTTCCGGCCGTCGTGACGGTGTTCTCCTCCATGTTTCTTCACGGTGGATGGCTGCATGTGGCAGGGAACATGCTCTACCTGTGGATTTTTGGCAACAACGTCGAAGACGCGCTGGGTCACGCCCGTTATCTGTTCTTTTATCTGCTGAGCGGCGTCGCGGCCGTCTACGCCCATGCCCTGGTCGATCCGTCCTCCACGATGCCGATGATCGGCGCCAGCGGCGCCGTCTCCGGCGTGCTGGGCGCCTATCTGGTTCTCTTTCCGCGTGCGCGTGTGTTGACGCTGGTTCCGATGGGATTCTTTCTGCAAATGATGCGGGTTCCGGCGATCTTTGTGCTGGGCTTCTGGATCGTGATCCAGCTGCTCTACGGTGTGTTCGGCCTTGGCGCGCCCGGCGGAGGGGTGGCTTGGTTTGCACATGTTGGCGGCTTTCTCACCGGAGTGGTGCTGGTCCGCCCATTGGTACGCCGGCACTTCCGAAACCTGATCTCCTGAAGAAGGTCCCGCGGCGGTTGCGAAGGCAGTTGCTCCTACCGTCGGATTATGCCACAATGGCGCGGAGGAGAGATCCCTGTCGGATCAGAAACGGCATAACCGCCCACGGGGCGGGTCACAGTGGCCAGGTCGTTGGTCGGGGAATCTCCCGAGTGATCGCCCGGGCGATCGCATGGGAGGCAAGCCGCCTTTTCGCGCACGCGATGCACAACAGAAGCGGGGAGGGGCGCCACATTCTTCCGGCCATCCCCCCGGGCATTCTTCTGGGCGTTCCTCCGGCCATCCCTCCGGGCGCCCGTCCGGCGGAGCGTCATCCAATCGGCCGCACGGCGCGCCGTCCCACGGGCCGCCCCCAGGGGCTCCGATCACGGATCAGATGAAGAAGATCGATCCGTTCGAACTGTTCTGCGCGTACCATCTGGGTATTACCCAGGAGAAGCAGTACCGTCCCTCGAATCTTCACGACGTCGCCCGACGATTCAATGTCGACGGGGGCGTCATCAAACAGGCCCTGCAGGCGTACGGAATGGACGCGGATGCGCTGTTGAACACCGAGTTCGATTTCACCATGGCCCAGTTGGATATTCAAGTGGCCCCTGAGGGGGTCGACCGGGTGGAGTTGGCCCGGGGGATTTATGAGGAGTTTCGTCAGGCGCCCAGAAAACAGCGCGACTGGAAGCGCGTCCTTGAAGACGATGCCCGCGAGAACGCAAAAATTTTCGGCCGGCGATAAAGGAGTGCCTTCTATGAAGAAATCACGCGTCACACCGCGCCGGCCCGCCTCTCCGAAAGGGCGCCGGCGCCCGGCTCGTCCGGCCGCGGCCCTGGAGTCTCAGGCTACTGCGAGGCGGGGGCCAGATCCGTTCCGCCTCGACCGGGGCCAACGCATGCTGGAAGTTGGCAGTCACCTGATCTCGTATTACATGTTTCTGTCTCACCAACTGCAACCGCTGACCGGAGACGTTGGGCCGTTCACCGGCCCCGCCAACACACCCGACCACTTCCAGGGACAGTTTAATGAGGTGCGCCGCGCGTTGCTGCGGGTGGTGGGACACCATCCCGTTCTTCGGGGCAAGATCGAACGCATGGCCGAGGAAACGGAGCGCATGCTGGGTGAGGCGAAGCGTTACGCGACGAATCACCCCAGCCGGCAGGTCATTCAACAGGAAGCCAAAGTGCTGAGCCAGCGGCTGAGAGAAAGCTCACGGGCCATGAGCGATCTGGTCGCGGTCCTTCGGAACGTCTAAATCCTGACCGGGTAGAAGCTTCGCGCCAGTCGGGCGGCGGGGATTAGCCTGGGGAACCCGCCTGGAAGTAGCGGAGCGGGTTGGGTCGCAGCACACATTCCTCGGCAATCCGCATCTCGCTGATCGCGCCCCGTCGCCGCAGCTCATAGAGACGGGGGACGATCTTATCCCGCAATTCATACGGTGTCACCGGATTGATATAGATGCGCGTGCCGCCTTCGAACCCGGCGGGGTTGTTGATGCGGAGATGGATCTGGATGTGCCAGGGAATCCGGTCGACCGAGTCGACGGGCAGATAATACCACTCTTCATTGGACGAGACCGTCGCGCCCAGCGACGCATGGCAGGCGTGCACCATATGGCTGATGCCGCGGATCTCCTCAGGCAGATGTTCCCAGGGTCTGAGCCTGGTGCTTTTGGAGTAGACTGAGAGGGTGGGAAAGAGATGGCCGATTTCGACGAAGGCCACGGCATGGTCATTTTCCGCCACGACCAGATTATTATAGGCGGCGAAGTTGACCACCGCCTCGTTGAAGACGTTGGGGTTTTCCCTGACGGCTTTGCTCTGCGCTTTCAGCGCGTTGCCCCAATCATCCAAGCCCACCAGTTGCTTGTGGAGATGATCAAACGACGCGCCCGCAGCGCGGAGCCAGTTTTGAAAGACGGCGACATACCGGACGTAACGGTTCTGGGCATGAATGTCCTGAATGGCTGAAATGGTAAAGACACAGTAACGATCGTGCTCCTCCGGCGACAACTCGCCGGAGGAGAGGAGCTCGGCTTCGTTCTGGGCGTTGGGCCGGTAATGGCGGTCCATCACGATGAGTTCATGGGCTCCGCCGAAGAAGGCGTCGGCCATTCGAGACAGCGCGGTGTCGTCAAGGCGGCCCGACTCCTCCTTGGAGCGCCCCATCGCGCCGAGCTTCATTTCCAGCACGCGCCGCACGTGAGATTGCCCGTCCGGCGCAGCCAGATACTGCTCCTTCCACGCCTGGTTGCGGTCCGACAGCCGGTAGCCGTAATTTTTTTCCCAATAATCGATCGTTACAATTTCAAACAGATTGGGAATGCGCCGCATGGCCGCGTGGCTTTTGAAGAGATCGGCGGCCGCCACGCGGGGGATCGAATGGGTGTTGGCCCCTTCCAACACCAGCCGATCCTTTTCAGGGGGGGTGGAAAGATAATGGGCCGCGCAGAAATTGCAGTAGTCTTCAACAGTGTGGCGTTCGATCGGTTTCGATATCGCCGCGCCGCCATTGGTCATGGGGCGGTGGCCGCGGCCGGGGACGGCCCACACCTCCGTGCCGGTGAAGGGATTGATCTGCTTGATCGTGCCATCCGGCATGATCGTCATCAAACGCGAGTAATCCATGGCGGTTTCGTTCTCCAAAGTCTTAACGTCTTTTAAATCGTATGGAATCGATGGAGATCAGAGTCCACAATCGATTTGTAATTTATTGTAAACAAGGAGAAAACCGCTGTCAAGTCAATGTCGGAGCTACTGCTATGGGGGGATTGACAGTGAAATATATTGGAGTGTATTATTGTACCGACCGGTAGGTACATAAAATGAGATCAACACAATCCATATTGAAGCGGGACCAAATCATTCAAGCAGCGGCGCGGTTGGTGCATGTGAAAGGCTTCCACCGCACGAGTGTCGATGACATTCTTGATGAGGCGCATGCGGGGAAGGGGCAATTCTACCATTATTTCAAAAATAAAGATGATGTCGGATTGGCCATTGTGGATCGCGCGGCGGCGCAGATGCGTTCGGCCCTGTTTGAACGGCTGGAACAGGGGGAGGGAATTGAGGCGGTTGAGTGGATGCTGGACTGTCTGGTCAGCACCGCCAGGCAGACCCAGTGCGGGGGCGGGTGTCCGTTGGGGAATCTGGCCGCGGAGATGAGCGATCTGCATGAGGGATTTCGGGCACGGTTGGCGGGTATTTTCGAGTCGTGGCGGGTCGTGGTTGAACGGACATTGAGCACAGCGCAGGCCCGCGGGCAGATTCGACCCGACGTGGAGGTTGTGGAATTGTCGTTTCTCGTGTTGTCAACGATCGAAGGGGGAATTTTGCTGGCGAAGGTCGGGCGTGACGTGCAGGTGATGGAGCGCTGTTTTGAGGGGCTGAAGAGCTGTTTGAGACAGGTGCGACTCTCAAGAGTGATCGCTGATGGCACAGACAACAAAGGAGGTGAGGTCCATGAACTGCCCACGGTGTGACGGAGTCATGGCGTTGGAGCGTTTTTGCGATCTATATGATGAAACGGGGCAGCTCTGTTTTATGGGGTGGCGATGCCTCACCTGCGGGGAGGTGATCGACCCGGTGATTGTGAGAAACCGGCAGCAACGGCGTCCGTCGGAGCCGCTTCCCCGGACGAAGGCCCGGCGCCGGCAACGGCTGGTGGCCTGAGGCGAACCGCCCGCGCGAAGAGCGGGATGAGTGGCGCCTCGGCCGCTCTTTGCGGTGATCAGAGGGGTGGTGCGACGTGGTCGATTCGCTTGGCCAGGTCGAAGTCTTTCTGGGTGATGCCGTTGGCCGTGTGCGTCCAGAGGCGGATGGTGATTCGTGTGTAGCGGATGTCGATGTCCGGATGGTGATCCGCGGCGTCAGCCAGTTCCGCCACTCGATTGATGAAGCGGATTCCATCGAAAAAGGCGGGAAACTTCCATTGCCGCTGAAGAGTACGGTCGATCACCTGCCAGGCCGGGAGTTGGCCGATGCGCGCCGTGATCTCTTCCTCAGATAATCCCTCCATCAGCAACGCCTCCTGGGTGGTGTGAGTTCTCTCCGCGGTGTTTCCTCGCGTTGCAGGGTAGCACGGGCCGCCCCGCGGGCGCAACGCCCGTGCGGTTAACGACGGGCAAATCTATTTGTCGTCGTAGGGAGGGTGGTGTATAATACGGCATTCACGATGACAACCACGGCCCCGGTTCAACCCACAGAAATTAAAAAGGAAGCCGAAGGGCTTCGCGTGACATGGGCGGACGGCCACGTCGGGCTCTATCCCCATCGGTATCTGCGGGCGCATTGCCAGTGCGCGGCCTGTGTGGACGAATGGAGCCGCAAGGTGTTGGTCCAGGTGGAACGCATTCCGAACGATATTACATCTCTCGAGATCCGGCCGGTGGGACGGTATGCGATTCATGTAGAATGGAGCGATGGCCATGGAACGGGGATTTACGGTTTTTCCTTGCTCCGCCGGCTCTGCCCCTGCGAGCGGTGCGCGCCCGGCGGCCCCGTTTATCCGACTGATTGGCCGCCCGATTCGACCGCCCCGACAGACCCGACCGGTCAATCGGGCCGGGGACGGTGACGTGACCGCGGCCCCGCCCATCGATGTTGACCGGCTCAAGGCGCTGCTCCGGCAGGGTGGTATTGGATTTGCTGAAGAGCCATCGGGTCGGTTGGCGATCTCCGGAGGACCGGACGACTATCTGATCGAGGTGGATGCAACGGGCGGCGTTTGGTGTCTGTTCGGCGTGGATATGCAGGAACTCCGATTGCTGGTGTCAGGTTCCAGCAATGAGGATTTGGGTGAGGATGAGTTGCAACGGGTGGCGCGTGAACAGTTGCGGCCACTCTATCGGCGGTATCAGCCGCTGTTCGTCCAGGCGGGCTTTGAGGAGGAGGTGATCGTGGATGCCGAGTCCTATGCGATTGCGTGTGTCAAACGGATGGCCGGCGCGAACCCGGCTGAGATTGTGGAGGCGGTGCGGTGGTGTTGCCGGGCCGGACAACCGGCGCGCGGGAGTGGGGTGGCACCATGACCCGGCGCGTGGCAATGTGGCTGATCGGGTGCGGACTGTTTTCGGCCATTGTGGTGTTGTGGCCGGCGGGAAGCGGCGCATTGGAGGAAACACCCCAGAAAAAACCGGCCCTGCCGGTCGGGACGAAATATGAAGTCATCGTTGAAAAGGACAGCTTTGCGTTTGCCCCACAGGTGACATCCATGCGTGTCGGCGATATTATGCGCTGGACGAATCACGATGCCCAGAAACATTTGGTCGTGACCCAGGATCCGAAAGGCTCGACCCAGCAGTTGTTGATTTATCATACGATCCAACCCGGGGAAAGCTACGAGTATCAGTTCGAACGAGCCGACGACTACAATTTCTTCTGCGCGATCCATTTTCAGATGTGGGGCGCGATCAACGTCGCACCATGAATGACAGTAGCCAGTGGCCAGTAGACAGTAGACAGGAAAAGAAAAGAAGTAGTCAGTAGACAGGAAAAATAAAAGAGACGAGCAATAGCTCTTCATTTTTTCCAATTTCCGCCTACGGTCTACTGCCGGCTCTCTTGCTGGCGACGATTCTTCCTGCCTACTGTCTACTAGAGTGAGAGAGAAGATGGCTATCCGAATTACACGCGTCTACACGCGCACGGGTGATCGGGGCACCACCGGCCTGGTCGGCGGCCGGCGGGTGGCCAAGGACAGTCCCCGCGTGGAGAGCTACGGCGCGGTGGATGAGCTGAGCAGTTGGGTGGGAGTGGCCCGCGCCGAGACGGACGCGTCGAGATTATCCGACGAGCAGCGTCGCATGATGCGGCAACTGTTGGAGGAGATCCAGCAACGCCTGTTCGATTTGGGGGCACAGTTGGCCACGCCGCCCAAACGGCCGCGTCCCGCCAAACGCCCGCACCCCGACGGCCCGCGGATCGAAGAACGCGATATCACCGGACTGGAACGGACGATGGACACCCTGCAGCAGGGGTTCAAACCGTTGACGTCGTTTCTGCTGCCCGGCGGCGGTCCATTGACTGCCACGCTGCATCTGTGCCGGACCGTCTGCCGGCGTGCGGAACGGCGGGTGGTGGGTCTGAGCCGACGGGAAGCGGTCGACCGGCTGTCCGCAGTCTATCTGAATCGTCTGAGCGACCTCTTCTTCGTGCTGGCCCGGTGGACCGGCCACCAACTCGGCGAGCCTGAACTGCTGTGGATCAACGAGCGCCGCCGATAAGGCCCGGCGTGCCGGGCTTCGCTCGCTTTTCCGCATCGCCGATCCCCTGATGAACCCGGACAGCGAGTGCAGTCCACGCCTTCACCTCGAACGAACGTGAGAGGTCATGTCCGATGTTGGTACCACTAATGCCTCGAACGAACGTGAGAGAGACCGTTCGATTCTCGGCACACACTAGGCGGGGTGAGCAAGCGAATATGGGAATGGCCCTTTTCCACTCGGAGGAGTTGAACTTGCCTGCCGGCAGGCAGGGAATCCCGGCTTGTGAGGGCGGGGTTCTTCAACAACCGATGTCAAACCTGGCCATAAGATGAAACGCCTTCTCTGGATTGCGGGCGGTCTCTTTGCGGTTGCGCTGGTCATCCTTGCGCTGCTGCCGGCCCT
>JBGPIL010000081.1:0-9929 GCA_041484905.1 Nitrospiria bacterium | reverse complement strand
AGGAAATTCTGACACTGACCTTTACGGAGCGGGCCGCCCAGGAGATGGAGGAGCGGGTCGACCAGCTCGTCCCCTATGGCTACACGGATGTGCGGATTTCCACGTTTCATGCTTTTGGTGATCGGCTGCTGCGCGACCATGCGTTGCTGCTGGGGCTGCCCCCAACTTTTCAGGTCCTGACCCGCCCGGAGCAACTGCTCTTTCTGCGCGAGCACCTGTTCGAACTGTCGCTGGAGCGCTTTCGGCCGCTGGGCAATCCCACCAAGCATCTGCAGTCGCTGTTGACGACGATCTCCAGGGCCAAGGATGAAGATGTCTCGCCGGCCGATTACCTCCGTCACGCCGAAGGGTGTGTCGTCCAAGCCGCGGCAGAGGCTGATCCGGAGCGGCGCGCCGTGCTCCAAGACGAGGCCGCCCAGCAGTTGGAGGTCGCCCGGTGTTACAGTCGCTATCAGGAGCTGCTCGGTCAGGCCGGGCTGATCGATTTCGGCGATCAGGTCACGCTCGCGCTCACACTCTTTCGGGAGCATCCGGCCGTCCTCGCCCGGTATCAGGAGCAGTTCCGGTATATCCTCGTCGACGAGTTTCAGGACACCAATTACACCCAATATTTGCTGATCAAGATGCTGGGCGGCCAGCGGTGTAATTTGACCGTCGTCGGCGATGATGATCAGAGTATTTACCGCTTCCGGGGCGCGGCAATGAGCAATATTTTGATGTTCGGCCGCGATTACCCCGACGCCAAGCGGGTGGTCTTGTCCGAAAATCACCGTTCCACACAGGTGATCCTGGATACCGCCTACCGGCTGATCCGCCACAACGATCCGGAACGGCTCGAAGTGCATGAACGGATCAACAAACAGCTCGTCGCCGCGCGGCCGGCATCGGACGCCCCGCCGGTCCGCCATCTGCACTACGACACGCTCTCAGCCGAGGCCGACGGGGTGGCCCGTTGGATCAAGGACGCGCACGAGGGCGGGCGCGCCTATCGGGAGGTGGCCATCCTCGTGCGCGGCAACGACCACGCCGAACCCTACCTGAGAGCGCTGAACCTGGCCTCCATTCCCTGGCGCTTTTCCGGAAGCCGCGGGCTCTATCATCAGCCCGAAGTGCGCCGGCTCCTGGCGTTTCTGCGCGTCCTGGCCGATCCGCACGACAGCCCGCAGCTGCACTATCTCGCCTGCTCGCCGCTCTATCTGGTGCCGATGGCCGACCTGACCGAATGCACCCGCTTGTGCCGTCGCCAGCACGCCAGTCTCCAGACAATCTTTCGCCGCCTGAAGAGCGACCTCAGCCGGCTGCCCGTCTCGCTGGAAGGGCGCGCTTCGATCGCCAAACTGCTCGCCGATCTGGACGAACACCGGGAACGGGCCCGCCACCTGACGGCGGGCGGCGTCCTCTACGAATTTTTCAAGCACAGCGGCTGGCTGAAGGAGCTCGGCACCGTCCAGACGGCGCGGTCCGAGGCTGAGCTGCACAACATCGCCCGATTTTTCGAAGTGGTCCGTCGATTCGAACTCCGCACGGAGCATCCCACGGTCCACGCCTGCGTCAGTTACCTGACCCAGATGATCGAGGCCGGCGACGACCCGCCCACGGCCCAGGCCGACGTTGACGCCGACGCGGTCACGGTGATGACGATCCACAAGGCCAAGGGTCTCGAATTTCCCGTCGTCTTTCTCGTCAGCCTGGTGGAGCAGCGCTTCCCGTCACGGGACCGGAGCGATGCGATTGAGCTGCCGCGGGAACTGATCAAGGACCTGCTGCCGGAGGGGGACATCCATCTTCAGGAAGAGCGGCGGCTCTTCTACGTCGGCATGACCCGGGCCAGGGATGAGCTGTTTCTGACCAGCGCGCGCGACTACGGCACCAATCGGCTCCGCAAGGTCAGCCGATTCGTGGTGGAAGCGCTGGGGCTCAATCCAAAATTACTCCACCCGGCGGCCAGTTCGCCGCTTGAAGCGATCGAACGGCACGCGCCCAAGCAGGCGGAGCGAACCCTCCCCGCCGATCTGATGGGCGGACCGATGGGCGCGCCCACCGATGCACATATCCCGCTGCAGTTGAGCTATTACAAAATCGACGACTATCTGACCTGCCCGCTCAAGTACAAATACACCCATCTGCTGCACATGCCCATCTACCAGCACCACGCCATCATCTACGGGGCGGCACTGCACCAGGCGATCGCGGCCTACCTGCGCGCGAAAGTCAGCGGCCAGCGCATGTCGCTCGAACAGTTGCATGATGTCTTCGAACGGGAATGGCGCAGCGAGGGCTTCATCAGCCGCGAACACGAAGAGCGGCGCTTTGCCACCGGCCACGAGGTGCTGGCCCAGTTCTACGCGCGGGAAGAAGCGTCGGACGCGCCGCCCGCCGCCGTGGAGCAGAGCTTTAAATTCTCCATCGGGCCGAACACCGTCATCGGCCGGTGGGACCGCGTCGACGAACGGGATGGCCGCGCCGTGATCATCGATTACAAATCATCGGACGTGCGCGACCAGAAGAAAGCCGACCAGGAGGCGGCGAAGAGTCTGCAGTTGTCGATCTACGCGCTGGCCTATTCGGCCAAGCAGGGCCGGCTGCCGGAGGAAGTCCAACTGCACTTTCTTGAATCGGGGCTGATCGGACGGGCCAATAAAGAGGAAGACGATCTTGAGAAGACCCGGGCAACGATTCTGAAGGCCGCCGACGGCATCCGGGCCCAGAATTTCACCGCCACTCCCGCCTATCTGGCCTGCCAGTACTGCGCCTACCGGGAGATCTGTCCGCATACTGCAAAGGCTTAAGTCGCCTTTGCTTTTTATCCGCTCGTGCTCCACACTCGCTCAGCTCAAGGGGAGATGCTCAGCTCCCCTTGAGAATCCCCATCGCCATACGCAGAGGCGATGCGGACAGGTTTTCGCGATAAAGCACTCATTGCTTTTCCTGTAGTGATGGGGGTTGTCAGGGGGAGAGGAAGCGGAGCTCCCCCTGACTTGAGCGAGGGTTGTGCCCGAGTGGATAACTATTGCCCCCCGGACATCACGTCGGGCATGTCGGGCGCTTTCTTCTTCTCCAACCGGTCAATGAGCAGCCCTTCGACCGTCGGCCGGAGATTATTTGTTCGATCGCTTTCCTCCACTGTCCCTTCCAGATCGATCCGGGACAGCACGAAATAGCGTCCCGTTTGAATCGTCACAACCGGCACGGGGAACTGCACGGTGGCGCTGTTCTGCTCGTGCGCCGGCAATGCATCGATCTTCCGCTGACCGAGCAGCAGATCCCCCCGATCTAAACGCCAGTCGGTGGACAGAAAATAACTGACGGTGAAGGGGCGCGAAACACCCTGGTTCCCCTCGTTGACGATCGTATCGGACATACTCACCTTGAGCTGTTCGCCGGCGCCGATCAACTGCGCGCGCAGTTCCTGCGTCAGCAAATCGGGGCCCAGGGGCAGCGCGGCCGGCGTGACGGTCGGCGGTTGGTCGCCGGGTTGACCGTCAAGACGCGCGGTCACAAAATAGGCGCCGGCCGGCAGCGTCGCGGGCACCGAAAGGGTGAAATCGGGCGTGGCGCGCCGGCCAGGCGGCAGCGGCGCCATCGATTGCCGTCCCAATTCAACCACCGACTGCGCATTCTTATTGCCCGCCGACACACCGAACGTCAACCCCACCGGTCCGCTGGGCCGGTTGCCGCGATTCGTCACTGTCACCTTGACTGTCATCACATTGCCGTCAGACTTGAGTTGCGCGGCGACCGCTTCCACCACCGGTTCCGGACCAATGTTGACGCGCTGGCCCGCCGTGGTGTTGTTGTCCCGCTTCAACTCGGCGACACGCCGGTCGGGATCGACCTGAATGATGACAAAATAGCGATTCGGCTCCAGCGCCGGCGGCACGGTCACCGTCGTCGTCGCCGTGGATTCGGCATCGGCCGCGAGCGCGGCGATCGTACGCGCGCCCAGCACCGTCTCATGGCCGTCCAGCAGGCCCGTTGCCGACAACGCATAGACCACCCGCACCGGCGCGGTCAACGCCGCGCGGCCGTAATTCTTCACCGTGTCGGTCACCGTCAGCCGATCGGCGGTCGGCGAGAGCGCCGCCGTCGTCTTGCCGAGGGCCAGATCGATCCCCTCATTCATCAGCGAGTCCGTCACGCGCCGGTCATTCTCCGCTTTGGTATCAATACCGGAAGCGGCCACCGACGCGACTAAACGCCATCGGCGTGAACCGGCGCTATCCGGCAACGGAATGGCGACCGTGCCGGTCGATCGGGCGCCTGGGGCCAAACCGCCGTCAATCGTCCGTCGTCCGATCAGTGTCTCCGTTCGCTCCGCTCCGGCGCGGGCCGATTCGTCCTTCAGGAAATACTGCACCGTGATCGGCCCGTCGGCCGTGAGCAGTCCTTGATTCGCAATCGTCTCCGTGACCCTGAGCTGCAGCCCGTCCGAAGAGGGTTCCGCCGAGAGGGCGGCCACCTCCAGGTCGTACCCGATCACGAGGACGTCGCTGCGCCGCTGATTGTTGCCCCGATCGCTGTCCATGATGCGCTGCGCCGGGTCCAGTTCTCCGATCAACCGATACCGGCCGGCCGAAAGCGCCTCCGGCAACGACACGGTCGTCACAGTCCGCCGTTCCTCGCCCGACGCAAGCGCGCCGGCCAGTTCATGCTGTCCAATCACGGGAGCGGCCTGAATGGCGACGGGGGTCAGCGTGGCGCTACCCGCGGCCTCTCCCTTGAGCAGCCGATAGGAGAGCGCGACGGGGCCGTCGGCCTGATAGCGGCCGCCATTTTTGACCACATCAGTGACGACGAGTTGCCGGTGGCCGGCATCGATCTGTACGGTGAGAGTGGTCAGCGCCAGATCGGGCCCCAGCGTGAGCTGGCTGCCCCAATAATCGTTGTTGGTCAGATCGATCTCGGCCACGCGCGACTGTCCCACGGCCGGCGCCTCCCCCTGCGCCGTCTGAGACGGAGGAGGATTCACGCGGCCCAGGACATAATAGCTCCCCGAGGCCAGCCCGGCCGGCAGGAGCAGCCGGGTCGCCGTTGTGGAGGACTCGCCGGCCCGCATCGGCGGCAAGGCGCGCCGGCCCAGCAACGAATCGGTGCTCTGAATGACGCCATCGGTGGAAAAATAATAAACCATGGTTGTGGCCGCCGTGGTCGGCAGCAGGCCTTTATTCACGATCAGGTCGGTCACGGTGACGGCGGCGCCGTCGGCTGTCAGCTCGGCCTTCAATTGGGTGATGACCAGATCCGCCCCCACGTCCACGGGTGATCCGGCGACGGCACGGTTGTTGGTCCGGTCGGCATCGGCGGTCGAGCCCTCCTCATCCACCACCACGGCCACGCGATAGCGGCCCGGCTGCAGCGTCGGGGGAAACGTCACGGCGCCCGTCTTGCTCGCCTGCCCGCCCGAGGGCAGCGGCCCGGTCAACTCCCAATGGGCCAGCCGCACCAGCGACGAGGTCTCGGTCGGCGGATCGCTGAGCAATCCGACCACCAGCTTTACAGGCCCCGGCGCCGGCTGCTGTCCCTGATTGGCGATATCCACGGCGACGGTCAACGTGCCACCGTCCAACCGGCTCATGACCTGGCGAATGGCCAGATCGGACCGCCACGATCTGAGGTCGACCAGTTGCTGGGTGCGATTGAAGACACCCGCCTTCGAATAGAACGTGAGCCGGACCGTGTAGCGATCGGCGGGCAGCGCCTTCGTCTCCCAGACCGCCAGCCGGCCGTTGGCAACAGGCTGCTTGAGCGTGGCAATCGGCTCCCACTGGGAGGGAAATTCGCCCCGGCCGTATTCAACCACGGCGCTGCTGAAATCGTCGCCGGCCGCGCTGCCCTCGATCACCAGCCGGGTTGACAGGACGGCCTGGCCTGACGCCCCAGCCGCAGCCACAATCGACGACTCCGGCACAATGGCACGAAGCCCGACGATCGGCTCCGCCGCCTGAGCCACCGGCGCACCGGCCAGCCAGATCAGCCCGATCAACCCGATCGAGAAACTCATCAGGACAATGATCAGCCGACCGGACGGCAGATTCGCCAACTCCGGCCACGCCGCCGGACGATTACGGTTTGGCAAACCCGATCCGTTTTTGCTCATCAGCCATGACCTTGATATCACCAAACTGCTCTTCATACCGTTTGACATTATCCTGCAACGCCATCAGCAGCCGCTTGGTGTGGCCGGGACTGGAAATGATCCGGGCGAGCACCTTCGCCTTCGGCTGCTGCGGGGTCAAAAAGAGAAAATCCAACAAAAATTCCGACTCGGTATGAGAAATCATCGCCAGATTGGCATACGTGCCTCTGGCCACGGTCTCATCGATTTCAATTGTGATTTGCGGTCCCGCCGGCGGTTGCGCCATGATGCTCATCTCCACGTGGAAACTCTATGTCGTGCGCCCTTTTCATTATACCCGCTTTCCCGGCTTGCGCCAGCAGCAGGTGGCTAGGTTGGTCAGGTAGCTGGGCAAAGGCAAGTGAGCTGGGTGGCTAGAAAATGCTATCAAGACGGTTTTCCTAGCGACCTAGCGACCTTACTACCTAGCCACCTTCCTTTTCGTTTTGACACCCCCCCCACCCTGTGCTAGGCTCGAACTACGACCTTTGAGCACACCGTCATGCGTCAAGCCACCGTCACAACGACCATCCCGCTGATCATCGCCCACCGCGGCGCCTCCGGCTACGCGCCGGAGAATACGCTGACGGCCTTTCGCAAGGCGGTTGAACTCGGCTGCCAGATGATCGAGCTCGATGTGCGGCTCAGCGCCGATGAGGTGCCGGTCGTCCTGCATGACGGCACGCTCGCCCGAACGGCGGGCGATCCCCGGCGGATCAACCAATTGACCGTTGCGCAGCTACAGCAACTGGATGCCGGCCGCTGGTTCGCACCGGAGTTCACCGGCGAACGGATCCCGACGCTCGTCGAGGCGTTGCACGCCATCCCTGAGACAATGACGATCAACATCGAGTTAAAACCCAACACACCCGGCCAACTCCAACGGCTGGCCGAGCAGGTCGCTGCGGTAATTGCCGGGCAGCGGGCCGAACGGCGCGTCCTCTGTTCTTCGTTCGCGCACAAGGTGCTGTGGGCGTTACGCCACCGAGCCATCGCCCTGCCGCTCGGCTATTTGGTCGAGGGACGCATCGCTCAGGAGCAGTTCACCGAAGCCAAAGGGCTGCAGGCCACAGCCCTCATTCTACAAGGACAGTGGACAACACCGGCCGTCGTGCGCCAGGCACACGCCAACCGGCTGAAAGTCTTCTCCTATACGATCAACCGGCCGTTGCAGATGCGGCAATTGCTCACCCGCGGCGTGGACGGCCTCATGACCAATTATCCCGACCGGCTTGCCCAGGTCATCGACCGGCTTGATCAAGAAGCGACGGCTGAACAGGCCCGCCGCCTCCGCGCGTAATCGGCCCGCCGTCCCCCCTTAGTTGACCGCCTCCAGCCTGCCGCTTTAGCTTGCCCGCTTGCCTCTTTAACTTGATTAGACCGGAAACCGCATGTTAAGATTGCATCACAGTACGGACGCTCTACATGGACAGGAGGCTGTTGTTGATGGACGCACCCCAGACACAGAAACCGCTGACTTCCCCGCTGGCCACCAAGGTTCAGGAAGTGCTTGATTCGATCAGGCCCGCGTTGCAAATGGACGGCGGTGATTGCGATCTGGTCGATGTGTCGCCCGATGGCGTGGTCACGGTGCATATGAAGGGGGCCTGCGGCGGCTGCCCCTCCTCCAGTATGACCCTGACGATGGGCATTGAAAAGCGTATTAAGGCCAAAGTCCCTGAAATCCAGAGGGTTGTTGCTGTTTAGCGCTGTCCGCTTGGACCTCCCAGCGTGGCCGTACGCACTTGCGATTCCCCACCACACCAGCAGGGGTCGGCCCTGCCCAATTCACTCACAGCCAGCCTTGAGCGCTGCCGGGCCATCAGCCAGCCGCTGAGCCAGGCCGGTCTCTATCAACATACACAGCCGGCCCGCAGTCTTCCAGCTTCAGCCCAAGCAACGCTTCCAGCTTCAGCCCAAGCGACGCCGGCCGCGAACAGCTGGCGCATCTCGCCCGAACCGTTCTGGCTGACCGCTCAAGAAGCCTCGTTTTTTGAAACGCTGGGCGCGCATCTTCAGGCCTTCTACCGCGCGGTGAACCAGCTCTATCATGCCAGCCGAAAAGGGCAGCAACCGGCCTGGGTCAGCGGCTATTGTGATCAAGGCAAACCCGACACGATCATCGACCTCGGACGCATGAACCGGTTCAAGCAACAGCTCCCCGGCGTGATCCGTCCCGACATCATCCCTGCCGCCGCTTCAGGCTGGGCCATTACAGAACTCGATGCCGTGCCCGGCGGGATCGGCCTGACGGCGGCGTTGGCCCGCGCGTATGCCGAACCCGGGGTTGGCGCAGGGGCGATTGGTCAATCGCCCCTACCAAACGGTGCCCCGCGGTACCAGATTGTAGGTGGACCCAACGGCATAGTCACCGGCTTTGCGGCGATGATCCGGGCCGCGGCCGATCAATTGCGACCACAGGGGGGATCGTCGCGCGAACCCCTGCTGGCCATTGTCGTCTCGGAGGAATCGCGCGATTATCGCGCGGAGATGACGTGGCTCGCGGAAGCATTGGGCCGGCATGGAATCCAGGCGGTCTGTCTCACTCCCGAAGAAATCCGTTTTACCGAACAGCAACTGGAATGCGACGTGAACGGCCATCCCCGCCGCATTGATGTCGTGTATCGATTTTTTGAATTGTTCGACTTGAAAAATATCCCCAAGGCCGACTTGCTCCTCTACGCCGCCAAAAAAGGGTTGGTGGCCATGACGCCGCCGCCGAAGACGTATCTCGAAGAGAAACTGGCCTTCGCACTCCTGCATCACCCTGCGCTGCGCCCATTCTGGCGGACCGCGCTGTCCGCCGAGACGCTGGCCGTGTTGCTGGCCATGATTCCGCCGACCTGGATCGTCGATCCCGCGCCGCTCCCGCCCCACGCCATCATCCCGGGGCTGGAGATCGACGGCGAAGCCGTGACCGGCTGGGAACAGGTGAGCCGGGCCTCACAAAAAGGACGCCATCTGATCCTGAAACCGTCGGGTTTTTCACCGCTGGCCTGGGGAAGCCGCGGGGTCGTCGTCGGTCACGATCGTTCTCAAGACGCCTGGGCCGAGGCGGTCCAGCAGGCCGTGGGCGGTTTTGCGCAGACGCCGTATGTCCTGCAGCCCTTCATTTCGGGCCGGCCCTATACGATGGCGTACTGGGACCAGACGGTCGACAAGCTCGTCGAACTCCAGGGCCGCGTTCGGTTGTCACCCTACTATTTTTCTTCGCCCCACTCTTTTTCATCCGATGCCCAGGTGCAATTGGGCGGTGTTCTGGCCACGTTCTGCCCGATGGATAAAAAACTGCTGCACGGCATGAGCGAGGCGATCCTGGCGCCGTGCGCGGTGCGGGGAACCGCGTCATAATGGACCCTCTATGAGCGACCAGACCTGGCTCAAATTATTCCGGGAGGGCGTCTCCGACGCGGAGAGCCTGGAGCGGCACCTCGATGTGGCGCCGGGCGAGCTGCCAGAAAAATTGAATGACGCGATTGCCGATTATCCCGTCCGGATCAACGACTATTTTCTCAACCTCATGAAAGAGAAGGGCGCGCCGCTCGCCCTGCAGGTCGTCCCCTCGGCAGCCGAGATGGACCAGGGGGTCGAAGCCCATTTTGAAGACCCGCTGGCCGAAGAGGCCGACAGCCCTGTGCGGGGACTCGTTCACCGCTATCCCGATCGCGTGCTCCTCATGGTCACCACCCAATGCCCGATCTACTGCCGCTTCTGCACGCGCAAGCGGATCATCGGCAAACCCGGCATCATCTCGACGGCAACGATCGACGCGGGCATTGACTACATCCGCCATCACCCCGAAATCCGAGACGTT
>JBGPIL010000080.1:0-9932 GCA_041484905.1 Nitrospiria bacterium | reverse complement strand
GCCAAACACCACGCCATCAAGATGGTCATGATCGATGAGCTTCCGAAAGAACAGTTGCGGACGACGCTCGATATGCGGTATGAGTCGTCGAATCTGCTGAAGGATGCCAAGATCAATCTTCCTCACGCCGAATTGGTCGGCAAGTAAGGGCCCACGCGATGTATCTGAAGAAAGAATATCTCTACGAACACGATCAGCCGTATAAGGTCATGCCGGGGCCGGAGGGCTTTGTGATTCCCGCCGCTGCGTCGATGGGGGTGGAACTGCCCGAGGTCGGGGGGGGGCTCCTCTATGGCGAACTGGTGTCGGAAGACCGGGCGATGGAAGAAATTGCCCGTCGGTTCCTGACCGATCCGAATCCGACGCTTCACCCCGGGCCGCTGGTGATCTGGGCATGGAACGAGCATGCGGTTGAGAAGGCCAGGGCCGTCATCGGCATCGCGGCGGAAATTCCCGACCTGATGATCATTCCCATGGCGGATTATCGTCCCCGCTATCCGAAAATTGAGCCTGAAGAGATGATCAACCCCAATCACCCCAATCTGACCATCTGGCATAACAAGGAAGGCGTGTGTGCGTTCGTCGGGGTGCATTGCCATTACGCCAATCTGACGTTGAAGATGATCCGGGCCGGCACGAATTGCTGCACGGTCGCACTCTGTGCCGAGCAGGGGCACGAGGATGCCATGCTCACCGTGCGCGACTGCGATGCGGCCAAACTCTGGAAGCTGGCCGGCGTGATCAAGCGGACGCGGGAGAAGATGGGCATTCCCGCTCCGGCGGTGGCGCCGACCGGCGGCTACGGACCGGTGGATAACAAGCGAGTCATCGTTCACACGCCGGAAGAATGGGCCAAGATTGTGGAATCGGCCCGCACCGGAAAGAATTTTGCCATGGCAAAGGCGGTCGGGGTTTCCCCAGAGCTGGGCCGGCCGGAAGGCGCCCACTAGTTAATCTGCGGTTGCTGGGAGGAGACGACAATGAGCGAGCACGAACCGGAACAGAAGACCAATCCTCAGGGTGATGTCATCAGCACGACCGCGTCCGTCAAAGTTGATGCCGGCAAGGATCCGCACGCCGAGGCAAAAAAACAACGGGTCGTCTCTCCGGAATATTTCTTTTTTGAAGCCCCGCGCGAGCGGTCGTTTATCACCGGCAGCGAGGCGGGCAAGGAAGCGATTCGCCGGGCCAATGTCGATTTTTCAATCGCCTATCCCATCACGCCCCAGACCGAAACGATGCAGCTCATCGGCGTGCTCTATGGCGAAGGGTACGTCAAGGAATATTATCGGGGCGAAGAAGAATACGGTGTGATGTCAACGATGGCCGGGGCGTCCCGCGCCGGCGTGCGCTGCTTTACTGCGACGGCGGGCCCGGGCACGCTGCGCGGGATCGAACCGATCGCCTCATGGCCGGGCCACCGGCTGCCGCTGGTGGCGATCTTCACCTGCCGGGTGGTCAACGCGCCGCTGGCCATTCAGCCCGACAACATTGAGATCACCTATCTGCTCAATTGCGGCATGATCCTCTTTCATGCCGAGAATCAGCAGGATGTGTTTGATTTCATCCTCAAAGGCTTCATGATCAGCGAAGCCAACGACGTGACGCTGCCCGTGGGGATTGCCTACGACGGGTTCTTTGTGACGCACGCGCGCGGCTACGTCTGGATGCCGCCCAAGGATATCAAGCTTCCGCCCCGCCTGGCCTATCACGGCGCCGTGCCGGTGCTCGACGCGGAGAATCCGCCCGCGCGCCTCTCCCGCGACGCGCCGGTCCAGAAGAGCAACTTCATGTCCTATAACATCCATAATGTGTGGCAGCAGGAGGTTTGGGGCGCCACGGAACGGGCCAAGAAGTACATCAACTACTACATGGGCGGATTGCTGGAGGCGCAGGATACCGACGCCGAGGTGTTGCTGGTGGCGTCGGGATCGGCCGCCGCCCAGTCCCGTGAAGCCGTACGTTTATTGGCCGAGCAGGGGATTCGGGCCGGAATTGTGAAAATCCGCTCGCTTCGTCCATTCCCCACCCGGGAGTTGCAACGCGCCTGCGCCAAGGCCAAGCTGATCGTCTGCCCGGAATACAACTACGTTGGCTGGATGGCCAAAGAGGTCAAAGCGGCGCTCTACGGTGAGTTGAACCCGGTTCCGCTCATCATCGGCGGCCCCAGGGTCTTCGGCGGCATGTCGATGCCGGTGGAACTAATTGTCGAGACGGTGATCGGCGGGATCAAGAAGATCTCGCCGGCTCATGCGGTGGTCGGGGCGGGGCTGAAGGACAACGGTCAGAAGGGGAACGGCGGCAAAAAGGGTGAGGAGATGTCAGCCGACGATAAGTCTAAGCTGGCCCACTTCTACCAGAATATTTAGCGCCGGCCTCACTGACAGGTTCCCAGACACGCAGGAAGTTATCAATGGGGAGAAAGCCGCCGTTCGGGTGGATGGCTTGGGCCGCCTGGTTTTCCGCCATGAAATAGACATAGGTGAGCGGGCCTATCTCAGCGAGTTTTTTGACTCGGACAATCCGAGGGAACTTCACCTGCTTGTCCGTCTCCCGGTACAACGCACCATTCTTGATCTTCGGTTCCATTCGCCCCTCCTGGTGAGCATGCCACGCTATCATAGCGTCAGGAAGTCTGTCAATTCCGCTTGCAGAAAGCGCTCGCTCAAGTCAGGGGGAGAGTGCCACTTTCTCCCCCTGACAACCCCCATGGCCGTACGTATTGAATCAAGGGGAGAATCCCGCTCTCCCCTTGATAATCCCCATCGGATTTACGATATGAGATCCATTGCGTATGGGCGATGGGGGGGGGAGAGGAATGAAGCTTCGTGGGCTCTGCCCACGAAGGCGGAATCTGAGCCGGCAACATGGCCAACGGCCATGGCCGAGTCGAAGCGCATCTCCCCTTGACTGAAATGGCCATCCTCGGCATTCCCATCGAGTTCTTCCTCTTCGGCCTCACGCTGCTCGGCGTGGCGATCTTCCATCACCGGAACTTCGAGGTGGCGCTCGGCGGTCTGGGCGTGATTCTGGCCTACAAGCTGCTGGTCTACCGGTTCGACCTGGTCACCCATCTCGGCCATGAGTGGCACCTGCTGTTGAATCTGGCGGGGTTGTTATTGGGGTTTGCGATCCTGGCCAAGCAATTTGAAGACTCGCGGGTGCCGGACTGGCTGCCGAAATGGCTGCCAGATACCTGGGTGGGGGGGACGGTGCTGCTGGTTCTGGTCGCGGTGATCTCCACGTTTTTGGACAATATCGCGGCCGCGATGATCGGCGGAGTCATTGCCAAGCGGGTCTACAAACAGCACGTCAGCGTCGGTTATCTGGCGGCCATCGTGGCGGCGAGCAACGCCGGCGGCGCCGGGTCGGTGATCGGCGACACCACCACGACGATGATGTGGATCGCCGGCGTGCCGGCCCTTTCTGTGGCGAAGGGGTTCATCGCTTCCGTGGTGGCCGTCATCTTGTCCGGTGTGATTGCTGGCCGGGCGCAACATCGGATTCACCCCATCAGGAAAGATCCACCGGAACATCTGAAAATTGATCACGGCCGGCTTGTGATTGTGCTGTTGATCATCGGGGGCGCCGTGGCGGCGAATCTGCTGCTCGATTTTCCCGCCGTCGGGGTCTGGGCGGCCATCGTGCTCGGCGCCATGCTCCGCCCGACGCCTTGGGCAGAGTTGGGAAAGGCCTGGAAAGGCAGTCTCTTTTTGCTCTCACTGGTCATGAGCGCGAGCCTGATGCCGGTTGAAGCGTTGCCGGCGCCGTCCTGGCAGACGGCGTTCGTGTTGGGCTGGGTCAGCGCGGTTTTCGATAACATTCCCCTGACCGCCCTGGCTTTGTTTCAGAACGGCTATGATTGGGGTGTGCTGGCCTACGCGGTCGGCTATGGCGGGTCGATGATCTGGTTTGGGTCATCGGCCGGTGTGGCGCTGACCAACAGCTTCCCGGAAGCCAAGGACACCCTCCGCTGGATTCGGGAAGGCTGGCATGTCATGGCGGCGTATGTGGTGGGATTTGCGGTGATGCTGCTGCTTGGGGGGTGGCACCCGTTTCAGATCCCCAGATAGGGGGCGCCCTGAGGTTGTTGGCGGGACATACGACCCGGATTGTAGGGGGTACGGCCATACGCCCCTACAAATGATCGGTTACGGTAGGACCAGTTCCGTCGTGGCGCCGATCTCGGCGTGCTTGACCGACTTGCCCCAGCCGGTGGAAATGCACAGGCCCGATTTGTCGAAATCGCTGATCTTGATTGGTTCCTCATGGTGGCTCACGCCGGTGCGGGCGTTGACCGGCGAGCCCCGAAAGAACTTGCCCGTGACCTTGTACGCCACCAGCAGATCGTAGACGTCGGCCACCGGCTGTTTGAGCCGGCACTCCTGATCCTTGGTGTACGCCTGTTGTTCCTCGTAGGTGCGGTCGGTTGATCCCGGCAGGCTGTCCAGATCGGCCAGGGCCCATCCGGTGACTAACGGCTCCGACGCGAACGGCGCCAGCGGCTGTAAATACCAGGTGGAGTAGATGAGCGAACCGAAGGATCCCTTCAATGCGGCCAGCGTGATGTCCTTGCCGGCGCCGTCGCGTCCCACTCTGAAGATCAGCGCCTTCTTTTGTGCCTTGGCTTTCTGCAGCGCTTCCTTGGAGGGCAGCGGCGGCACGGCGGAGAGCTTGTTCTGTTTCAACAGCGCCTTCACATCCTGAAATTTCAGTTCCGGCGTTTTTGCCGCGACCTCTTCCGGCCCGATCACGAGTTCAAGCAACTGACGGGCCTCCTCAATTGTTATGTGTGCCATCCGCCCTCCACTCACGCGTTATCGCGGGAAAAGATCTCGTTCGGAATCAGGTTGGGTCGATGAATCAGCAAGATCGCCGCGGGCGATATAATCGGACCAGATCAGCAGCATGTTGCCACAATCCCTGATGGCCTTGGCGCCGGCGCGCACATGTTCGATTTTCGACGGCGGCAGGCCCGTCCGCTCCATTTCGCTCAATTCGACCTGCAGCGCCTGGTTCAAGTCATCAAGCACCTGGGCCATCAGCGTTAAGGTCTGTTGTGTCTCGGGTGTCACAGCCCGCCTTTTGTAGCATATTTCCGTCATGATGGCAATACGAGTCACTTGTTAGGGCAATGGGCGAGGGGAGAGGCTGTTTTCTCCCACTGACAACCCGGTATTTGAATCAAGGGGAGATTCCGGCGCTCCCCCTGACAACCCGGCATTGAAATTAAGGGGAGATCCTGACTCTCCCCTTAATAATCCCCATCGGAGGTACGTGTATCTCTCTATTCATACGCTTTGATTGAAGACGGGGGGAGAATCTGTTTTCTCCCCCCGTGGCCCCCCATCAGATTTACATTATGACGCGAGTATTACTCATACGCGGCTATTAGAGTCAGGGGGAGAGGCTGCTTTCTCCCCCTGACAACCCCCATCGGATTTACGCAATAATGCCGACCCTATTCATACGCTTCCATCGGGGCTTTTTCGGTGAAGGGGTGGTGGCAGGAGGTGCAGGTGACAAAGAGCACGCTCTCACGGACATAGGGCATGCAGCGAAAATCGAGCCGGACGCCCGTTTCCTGGCAGGCCGGGCAGGGCAAGCCCGTCAGCCAGTTCGCTGTATCGGGGTCTGTTTGGCTGACCGGACGGGTGGGGATGCTCAGTTTGAACGTATAGGCGCAGCCGATGCATCTGACCGTGTGCTGCGCGTCAGAAAAGCTCTGCTCGCCGCGAGGATGGATGGCGAAGTCCGATTTGTGACAGATCGGACATTGGAGCGCGGCCAGGCGCGTCAGGATCTCTTCCAGGTTGATCATTTGGAGTCAGGGGAGAGATTCCGATTTCTCCCCCTGGTCATGTATCTGTGGGGGTAATCCGCCCCCACACCCCGGCCCCATCAGATGTACGCGACAATTGATTCCATACGCTTCCATGGCGATCCCAGCATAATACATGAAGCGCTCAAGGGGCAATTGAATTCAACGTTGTCGGCGGGGAACTGTGCAATGGGTATGGCGATGGGGCCGGGGGTGTGGGGGCATCGGAGGAGCGACTGCACCGGACGGGCCCCCACAGATACATGACCAGGGGGAGCTGAGTGGAGCTTCACGGGCGCAAGCCAGTGAAGGCGGAACCTGAGCGAGGCTGCATGGCGAACGCCATGGCCGAAGTCGAAGTGCATGCTCCCCTTGATTTCAATACTGGGTGGCGGTGGGGGGGCGGCGCCGCTCCCCCGATCAGAATAATCGATTTTCCCTTGACAATCGCAGTGAATGCCACGGTATAATGGCCTTCCAAGATGAGAAAAACCCGACGAACTTCAGAGCGAGCGATCGTCGGCAAACGCAACCGAAGCGAAGACGATTACCTACATTTTTTTGATCTGTCCGTAGAGGAGGAGCCGCATGTCTCTGTTGATCACGGGTGAATGTATTAACTGCGGGGCGTGTCTTCCCGAGTGCCCCAACGAGGCCATTTTCGAGAACAAGGCTGAAGCCGAGGGCAAAGGCCTCTATGTCTCTGAAAATAATGGGAAGGATGTCTATATCATCTCGGCCGACCGGTGCACGGAGTGTGTCGGTCATTTTGACCAGCCCCAATGCGCGGCGGTCTGCCCCGTGCCTGACTGCTGCGTGCCGGATCCGAAGCATCCCGAATCGAAAGGGAGCCTCTACGAGAAGGCGAAGAAGATTAATCCGGAGAAGCAGCTTGATCCGAATTTAGGGTGGGCCGGCGTCCGTAGCTAAGAGAGGTTCTCAGGCGGTGCACGGCCAATCGAGGTCCATCCTCGCGAGTGAACGGCACCGCCAGGTGGATGTGTACAACTCGGTGACGCCCGTCTGCCCCGCGATCAGGTGGACAAACTTCCGCTGTTTTGACTCCAAAGTCTCTGACCAAGAATCGGACCAAGGATTGGAAAGGAGCCGCAGTGGCGAAAGTGCTTGAAGGCCCGGGGATGGATCTGCTGAAGAAGTGGGGGATGGAAGTCCCCCGCCACGTCGTCATTACCTCGCCCGATCAATTTTCCCATCTTGCGAACGTCAATGCCTGGCTGCGCGACCAGAAGCTCGTGGTCAAGGCGCACGAAGCGATCGGCTCCCGCATGAAGCTGGGGTTGGTCAAGGTGGGACTGGATCTGGCCGGCGCCGAAGCGGCCGCCAAGGAAATGCTCGGGAAATCGGTCGGCGGCATGACGGTTGGCCAGGTCATCATCTCCGAAATGGTGGCTCACGAGAAGGAATATTACGTCGCGGTGAAATCAGTCCGGGACGGGGCTGAGATCCTGGTGGCCAGCGTCGGCGGGATTGAAATCGAATCCCAGTGGGACAAGATCCAGCGGTTGTTCGTGGCTGTCGGTACCACGCCCGAGCCGGCGGCGCTCAAGAAACTGGCCAAATCGGCCGGGTTTCCCGCTGAATTGGTCGATCCGGTCGCCGAATTTCTGGCAAAATTATATGAATGTTACGAGCAGGAGGACGGCCAGTATCTGGAGATCAATCCGCTGGTCTACCGCGCAAGCGACCGCCAGTTGGCCGCGCTGGATGCCGTCATCATGGTCGACGGCGACGCGCGCTTCCGCCATCCCGATTGGAACTTCACCTTTGCCTCCGAGTTCGGCCGGCCCTATAGCAACGACGAACGGGCGATCATGGAGATCGACAGCCGGATCAAAGGCTCGGTGAAATTCATCGAAATCCCCGGCGGCGACACGGCGTTGCTGCCCGCCGGCGGCGGGGCGAGTGTTTACTACGCCGACGCCGTCGTGGCGTTGGGCGGCAAGCTCGCCAATTATTCGGAATATTCCGGCGATCCGCCGGACTGGGCGGTCGAAGCGTTGACCGACAAGGTCTGCTCCCTGCCCGGCATCAAACGCATTATTGTCGGCGGCGCCATCGCCAATTTCACCAACGTGAAGAAAACCTTCGCCGGCATCATCGGCGGGTTTCGACGGGCCAAGAGCGAGGGCAAGCTGGAAGGGGTTGAAATCTGGGTGCGGCGGGGGGGGCCCTACGAGAAGGAAGGGTTGGCCGCCATGCAGGCGCTGGAGAAGGAAGGGTTCAACATCCACGTCTTTGATCGCTGGACGCCGTTGACGGACATCATCGACATGGCGATCCAGGGCAAGAGGGCGTCATGAGCATTGTCGCGACGAAAGAGACGCGCGTCGTCATTCAGGGCGGCCCGGCCGGTGTAACCGCCGCCCGCCGCATGGCGGAGTTTTGCCATCTGATCAAGCAGCCGTTCACCGTGTCCGCCTTTGTCTTCCCTCCGGACGCGGGCAAGACGGTGGAACTGCCCTATGGCAGCGAGCTGATCTCCATTCCCGTCTATAAAACGATTGCCGAGGCGACGGCCAAGCATCCCGAAATCAACACCAGCCTGGTCTACGTCGGGCCGGATCGGGCGTACGCAGCCGCGTTGGAAGCGTTGAATGACAAAAAAATCCAGCTGGTCTCGATGATCACCGAAGGCGTGCCGGAAAAGGATTCCAAGCTCCTGACCAAGGCGGCGAAGGAGCGCGGCAAGCTCTTCAACGGCCCGTCGGCGATCGGCATCATCTCGGCCGGGGAGTGCCGTTTGGGCGTGATCGGCGGCTCGTTCGACAATCTGGTGCTGAGCAAACTCTACCGGCCCGGGTCGTTCGGCGTGGTCACCAAATCGGGCGGCCTGTCGAATGAAATTATCTGGATGGCGTCGCAATTTGCCGACGGGATCACCACCGCAATCGGCATCGGTGGCGACGGCTTTCCGGGCTCCGATTATGCGACGTATCTGGACTTGTTCGAGAAAGATCAGCAGACCAAGGCGGTTGTTATCGTCGGGGAGATGGGCGGCGATCTGGAAGAGCGGGCGGCCGCTTGGTACGGCCAGAAGAAGCGGCGGATCAAGCTCATTGCCGTCGTCTCCGGTTTCTGCGCCGAGGTGTTGCCCAAGGGAATGAAGTTCGGCCACGCCGGCGCGAAGGAAGGCGCCCACGGCGAGGGCACGGCCCGCCGGAAGGCGGAGCTGCTGACCAGGGCGGGCGCCATCGTGCCGGAGACCTTCGGTAAATTGGGTCCCGCCATTCAACAAACCTACCGGGAACTGGTCCAGGCGGGTGTGATCAAGGCGCAGGAGGATGTGGACGCGGCCGCCCTGCCCAAACTGCCGAAGACCGTCGATCAGGCGATCAAGGAAGGCGACGTCTTCGTCGAACCGCTGGTCAAAACGACCATCACCGATGATCGGGGCGACGAGCCGCTTTACGTCGGCTACGCGGCGTCCGATTTGATCAATAAAGGCTACGGTATTCCGCACGTGATCGGTCTGCTCTGGGACAAGCGATTGCTGTCGGCTCAGGAGGCCGAGATCATCAAACGCATTCTCATGCTCTCGGCCGATCACGGCCCCTGCGTGAGCGGCGCGCTGACGACCATCATCGGGGCGTCGGCCGGCATTCCCCTGTCGCAATCGGTGGCGGCCGGGTTGTTGATGATCGGGCCACGTTTCGGCGGTGCGGTGACCGATGCGGGCAAATATTTTTCGTATGCCGTGAAACAGCGGATGACACCCGAGGCGTTTCTCGAATACATGAAGGCGAACGTCGGGCCGGTGCCGGGCATCGGGCATCGGGTCAAAAGCGTCAAGAATCCGGACAAGCGGGTCAAGGAGCTGGTGGGCTATGTGAAGAGCCTGAGCATGCCGACTCCCCACCTGGATTTCGCCCTGCAGGTTGAGAAGATCACAACGGGCAAAAAGGAAAATCTGATCCTGAACGTGGACGGCACGATGGCGGCCGTGCTGGTCGATCTCGGATTTCCCGTCGACAGCCTGAACGGCTTTTTCACGCTGGCCCGGACGATTGGGTTTATCGGCCACTGGATCGATCAAAAGCAGCAAGGGAGCAGGCTGATCCGGTTGTTCGATTATCTGGTCAATTACGCAGCG
>JBGPIL010000079.1:0-10042 GCA_041484905.1 Nitrospiria bacterium | reverse complement strand
TCATCTCGAAGCGGGGGATGAGCCGCTGCTGGGTGGCAAAGACGCGCGTGAAGATCGAGGAATAGGAATAGAACGCCTGGTTGGCCCAGAAAAAGCCCTCCTGCAGCGTCTCGGGCTTCATCCGTTTGGGGCGATAGACGACGTGCTTGCCGTCGTAGTTGGCCCAATTGGTATCGATGATGCGCCCCTCCGCCTTGATCCGGTCGAAGAGCGCTGTGCCGGGGAGCGGCGTCAGAATATTCATGTAGGCCAGCTCCACGCGGGCCTTGATCAGAAATTCCACGGTCGTTTCGAAGACCGACTCGTCATCACCGTCCGAGCCGAAGATCACGCCGGGATTGACCATGATGCCGTGGTCGTGAAAGCACTTGATCTGGTCGGCGTAGTTCTTCTCCTGGTTGAACGGCTTGTTCATTTCGGCCAGGACGTCGCCGCTGATCGACTCCATGCCGACGAACATCGCCACACAGCCGCTCTCGGCGGCCAGCTTGAGCATGTCCGGTTCGTTGCCCAGAAAGAGCGTGCACTGCGCGCCCCACTTGATGTTGAGCTCCTTCAGCGCGGTCCAGAGCTTCTTGCAGTAGGCGCGGTTGGAGTTATGCAGATCGTCGACAAAGGCGAAAATGACGCTGTCTTCCAGACCGACCAGCACGCGCAGCGAGGCGCCGATCCGGTGCCAGACCGGGCCGGTCGTCATGTCCTCCACGATCTGATTCCGGCGCCATTCCTTGATCCGTTGAATCTCGGCGATGACCTCGTCGACCGGCCGGCGCCTGGAACTCTTGCCGTTGAAGGGCGACACGCTGCAGAATTCACAGTCGAAATGGCAGCCGCGGGTGGTCTGAATGCACTGATTGGTCATATAGCAGCCCTGGGGCAGCAGGTCGACCCGGGGATGCGGATAGTGCTCCATCGTGGGATAGGTCGTCATCTCGTAGCGCGACTGCAGGGCGCCCTGCTCAAAATCGCGCAGCACCTGCGGCCAGAGATCATCCGCTTCGAACCGCACCACCGCATCGGCGTGCGCGGCGGCTTCGTCCGGACAGTAGGTCGCGTGCGTGCCGCCCAGGCAGACCTTGATGCCGCGCGCGCGGAACTGGTCGGCCAGCTCGTAGGCCCGCGGCGTGTAACAGGTCATCTGGGTTGAAATGCCCACGAAGAGGCGATCGAGGCCCGTCTCGCGGACGACCTGGTCGATAAATGAGGGTGTGACGATCGTGCGGCTTTCATCGATGATCTGGACGTCCCAGTGCTTGGGCGTGTGGCCGGCGATGACGGGCAGGGAGAGTTTCGGGAACCAGATCGCCCGCATCTCCGTGTCGTTCATTCGATATGGGTTGTCTTCCGGGTAGGGATCGATCAGCAGCAGGCGGTAGCGGCCGCGCGCGTTTCCGGACCGCCCCCACGCGGTGGTGTCGGGGCGCGATCCAAGGTCCAGAGGCATTGGAATTGATGGCATCAGTACTCCTTACCGGGACAAGCGTGCCGCTATGAAAGGATGACCGTTCTCGTACGCCGGGGAATGGCTCAACGACTGCGGTTGCTTTTCCGGCGGCAGCGGTTCCCCTTTCCTCCCGCACCCGACGGCACTACCCAAGACCATAACAGAGAAGAGGAGCAGGGTCAAGGAAAGAGTACAAAGGGTCCTGTAGGCAGTAGGCAGTAGCCGGGAAGATAGAAACCGGTAGGCAGGGGCCAACGACCGGAAAAAAGTAGCCAGTAGGCAGTAGCCAGTAGGCAGTAGGCGGGAGAAAAAAACCAGTAGCCAGTAGACAGGAAAAAAGATGAAACGATTTGTCATGACCTTCGTTTTTGCCATTTTTCCTGCCTACTGTCTACCGCCTACTGGCCTCTATTCTTTCCTGTCTACCGCCTACTGCCTACCATCTTTACTGCTGTTCCAGCTCTTTAATCCTCGCCGCCACCTGACTCATGGCCGTCGCGCCCTGTTGCACCTTGCGGATGAGCGATTGCTCCAGGGTCAGGTAGGATTTTAGGTCGGGCCCGAACTGTTTGGCGAAACGGCGCCACTCGGCGGGGGAGAGGGCGGTGAGCGCCTTCTTCCGCTCCAGTGCATATCGAACCACCTGGCCGACGATGGCATGGGCCTGGCGGAAGGGCACGCCTTTGAGCACCAGGTAATCGGCCAGATCGGTGGCCAGGAGCAGGCTGTCGGATGCGGCCCGTTCCAACCGTTCCCGGTGGACGACCAGGCCGGGGAGCAGGCGGATCAGGATGACCAGCGCGGCCTTGGCCGTGTCCGCGGTATCGAAGAGCGGCGGTTTGTCCTCTTGAAGATCCCGGTTATAGCTGAGCGGCAGCCCTTTGACCAGGGTCAGCAGCGTGACGAGCGCGCCGATCACCCGGGCGCTTTTCCCGCGCACCAGCTCGGCGACGTCGGGGTTTTTCTTCTGCGGCATCATGCTGCTGCCGGTGCAAAAGCTTTCGGGCAATTCAATAAAACCGAACTCCTGTGACGACCACAGGACCAGCTCCTCCCCCAACCGGGAGAGGTGAACCATGAGGAGGGCGGCCGCGGCCAGAAACTCGGTCACGAAGTCACGGTCGCTCACCGCGTCCAGGCTGTTGGTGGTGACGGCCGGAAAGCCCAGCAGCTCGGCCAGCCGCTTGCGCGAGATGGCATAATTGGTGCCGGCCAGCGCGCCCGAGCCGAGGGGCAGGCGAAGCGCGCGTTTGAGACCGTCGTTGAACCGGCCGTAGTCGCGATCGAGCATGTCGTAATAGGCCAGCCAGTGATGGCTCAACAGCACCGGCTGGGCCCGTTGGAGGTGCGTGTAGCCCGGCATCGGAATCCCCAGGTGGGCCTTGGCTTCCTTGACCAGCGCCTGCTGCAAGGCCCGGATCAGGCCCATGACCGCGGTGGCCTCTTCGCGGACGTAGAGCCGCAGGTCGAGCGCGATCTGGTCGTTGCGGCTCCGGGCCGTGTGCAGTTTGGCGCCCGCCGGGCCGATCCGTTCGATCAACCGCCGTTCGACCGCCATGTGGATGTCTTCATCGGATGGCAAGAAGGGGAACCGGTTGTTGGTGATCTCCTCTTCGATGGCGGCCAGTCCGGCCCGGATCTGTTCGGCCTCCTGCTCGGAAAGAAGGCCGGCTTCATGGAGCGCCTGGCAGTGGGCGATGCTCCCCGTGATGTCGTGTTTGTAGAGGCGCCGGTCAACGGGCAGCGACGCGGTGAACTGCTCCACGGCCGGGTCGGTCGCCGGCAGCCGGCCGGACCACGCCTTCGACGCAGCCGAGAGGTGTTTGGTTTCTTGTGTTTTGCCCTTTGCCTTTGTTTTTGGTGCTGGCGGTCTCCTCTTCAGTTTTTTCGCTTTTTTCTTCACCGGCGGTCCTTGCTTCTTGTCTTTTGCTTTTCTGGACCCTTGACCCTGGCCCCTGACCCCTTGTCCTTCTTCGCTTGTAATCGCAACCGCAACGCATTGAGCCGGATAAAACCGGAGGCGTCCCGTTGATCGAATCCCTCTCCCTGCTCGAACGTCGCCAGGGCCGGCTGATACAGAGAAGCAGGCGCTTTTCTTCCAATCACCGCGGCTTGTCCTTTATAGAGACGGAGCCTGGCCGTGCCGGTTACGGGTGTCTGCGCCTGATCGATGGCGGCCTGGAGCATCGCCCGCTCCGGCGAGAACCAGTAGCCGTAGTAAATCAATTCCGCGTAGCGAGGAATCAGGCTGTCGCGGAGATGGAGCACCTCCCGGTCGAGCGTGAGCGATTCAACCGCCCGATGGGCCAGGTGCAGCAGCGTGCCGCCGGGCGTTTCATAGACGCCGCGCGATTTGATCCCGACGTACCGGTTTTCCACCAGATCCACGCGGCCGATGGAGTGCTCGGCGCCCAGTGCGTTGAGCCGTTCGAGCAACGCCACCGGCGTGAGGCGTTTCCCGTTGACCGAGACGGGGTCGCCCGCTTCATACCCGATCTCGATGACGGCGTTCAGATCGGGCGCCCGCCGGGCCGAGCGGGTCCAGGTGAACAACTCCTCCGGCGGCTCGGCCCAGGGGTCTTCCAGAATGCCGCCTTCGTAGCTGGTGTGGAAGAGATTCCGGTCGATGCTATAGGGTTTGGCCTTCGTAGCACTGACCGGGATCTGATGGCGCTCGGCGTAATCGATCAGCGCCTGCCGCGAATCGAACGCCCATTCCCGCCAGGGGGCGATGATGGCGATGTGAGGGGCCAGCGCTTGATAGGTGAACTCGAATCGGAGTTGATCGTTGCCCTTGCCGGTGGCGCCGTGGGCGACGGCGTCGGCCTTCTCCTTGAGCGCCAGCTCGATCTGCGCCTTGGCGATCAGCGGGCGGGCGATCGACGTGCCCAGCAGATAGCTGCCCTCATAGACGGCATTGGCCCGGAGCATGGGGAAGACATAGTCGCGCACGAAGAGCTCCCGCAAATCCTGCACCGTGGCCTTGACCGCGCCGCATTTGATGGCTTTGTCGCGCGCGGCGGCCAGATCCTCCTGCTGGCCGATGTCGGCGCAGAAGGCGATCACGTCGCAGCGGTACTGCTCCCGCAGCCACGGGATGGCGACCGACGTGTCCAAGCCGCCCGAATAGGCGAGGACGACGGTTTTGATTTTTTTGTTCATCGTCGCCCCATTCGTTTCCAGGATGCCTTTAGGTCACGGGCACCGTGAATGAACCCAATGATGTAGGTCGAGTTTTTCCCTGTTTTGTAGATCATCCGATAGTTTTCCATCAGAAGCTCTCTCACCGACGGCGACTGAAACTCTGGAACCATGCGGCCTCGCTTTGCCAATGTGCTCAATGATCGTGACGCCTCGCGCACCTCACTGACGAATGCCGCTGCATACGCCGGGGAGTCTTTGGCAATATAGTCAGCGATTTCTTCAAGATCCGACCATGCGGCTTGGGTCCAGATTACTTCCCAATCCATTTGGCCATCCGTTGTTCAACCTCCGCTTGGGTGAGCACCCGGCCTTCCTCAACGTCTTTTAAGCCCTTTTCAATTTTTTGCCGGACATAGATGTGATATTGGATTTCTTCATAGGACGCTTCATCCGGCAGTTGTTTGAGCAGCTTGCTCACCTCTTTTTTGGCTGTGCTCATTGTTCACGCTCCTTAATCCGCTCTTTCTCCATTAATCCTTAATCCGCCTTTTCTTCACTAATCCGTCCCCATTTTGCTATCCCAACAACCACTCCAGGATCGCCTTCTGCATATGCAGCCGGTTCTCGGCCTGTTGAAAGATCGCCGACTGCGGGCTGTCCATCACCTCATCGGTGATCTCCTCGCCGCGGTGGGCCGGCAGGCAATGGAGCACGATGGCATTCGATTGCGCCCTGGCGATAAGCGATCGGTTCAATTGATAGCCGCGAAACGCCTTCCGGCGTCGAGCGGCCTCCCGCTCCTGGCCCATGCTGGTCCAGACGTCGGTGTACAAAATGTGGCTGCCTGTGGCTGCGGCGGCCGGATCGGTTGTCAGCGCAATCGTGGCGCCGGTCGCCTGGGCGGCCTGCCTGGCTCGGGCCAGAATGTGCGGATCGGGTTGGTAGCCCTTCGGACAGGCGAGTGTGATCGACAGGCCCGTGCGGGCGGCCGCTTCGACCAGTGAATGGGCGACATTGTTGCCGTCGCCGATATAGGCGAGTTTGAGTCCGGCAAGTTTGTTGAACCGCTCCTGAATCGTCAGCAGGTCGGAGAGCGCCTGGCAGGGATGATGCATGTCGGTCAGGCCGTTGATGACCGGGATCCTCGCGTGCGCGGCCCATGACTCCAGCGTGGCGTGCTCGAACGTGCGGATGACGACGCCATGGAGATAGCCGGACAAAACGCGGGCCGTGTCGGCAATCGGCTCGCCCCGCCCCAGTTGCATCTCGTCAGCCGAGAGGAAGAGCGAATGGCCGCCCAACTGGGTCATCGCCACCTCAAACGAGATGCGCGTGCGGGTTGACGCTTTTTGAAAAAGCAGCCCCAGTGTTTTCCCGTGCAGGGGAAGCCGGCCGGTTGGATTGGTGTGTGGGGGGGCGGCCGGCGCAAGGCCGTTCCGCTTCAGTTCGGCGGCGCGGGCCAGGAGCCGGACAATCTCCTCGCCGGTCAGATCGAGCACGCTGAGCAAATGACGCGCGGATGACTGTCCCGCGTTCACTGAAGACGCCACGTTCGAGCCGGCTCGAATGGGAGGCGCACTCATCGAACGTGGGGAACGTGGGGAACGTGGGGAACGTGGTCGGGGATCCGTGGCGCGGCGGGATGCGTGGGGTTGAGGGGAGGCGGACATGCTTATTCCGCCACCGACAAGACCCGGTCGAGAATGGCGACCGCCTCGTCAATCTCGTGACGCGTCACAATCAACGGCGGCATCAGCCGAAGCACCCGCTCGGCCGTGACATTGATCAAGAGGCCTTCCGCCAGACAGGCCTCCATGATCGGCCGGCCCGCTGTGAGCAATTCGATACCAACCAGCAGCCCTTTCCCCCGCACCTCGCTGATACTCGACCGGCGCGAGCGCAAGACCGAGAGCTTGCCCAGCAGGTAGTCGCCCATCTCGTGGCAGAGCGGCAGGAGCCCTTCGCTGTGGAGGACCTCCATTGTCGCCAGTGCGGCGGCGCAGACCAGCGGATTGCCGCCGAACGTGCTGGCGTGGCTGCCGGGCGTAAAGGCGTCGGCCACGTGGCGTGTGGCCAACAGGGCGCCGATCGGGAGGCCGCCGCCCAGCCCCTTGGCCAGCGTCATGATGTCGGGCGCGGCTCCGTCTTCTCCGCCGGAGGCGGAAGATTCATGCTGATAGGCGAAGAGCCGTCCCGTGCGGCCCATGCCGGTCTGGACTTCGTCGAAGATGAGCAGCACATTGCGCTCGGTGCAGAGCCGGCGCAGGCCCGTCAGATAGCCGGGATGGGGGAGGCGCACGCCGCCCTCGCCCTGAATCGGCTCGACGATGACGGCGGCCGTCTGCGGCGTGATCGCCGTGGCCACGGCGTCCAGGTCGTCATAGGGCACATGGCGAAAGCCGGGCAATAGCGGTTCAAACCCCTTCTGAAGTTTGGTCTGGCCGGTCGCCGAAAGAGCGCCCATCGTCCGGCCGTGGAAGGAGCCCTCCATGGCCAGGATCTCATGGGCGTGTTCTCCATGATTGATCGGGCAGTGCTGCTTCGCCCATTTACGGGCCAATTTGATGGCGGCCTCAACGGCTTCGGCGCCGCTGTTGCAGAAGAAGACTTGATCGGCAAACGAATGGCGGACCAATTCCTGGGCCAGGCGAAGCTGAGGGTCATTATAGTAGAGATTGGAGACGTGAAATAGTTGTCCGGCCTGTTTTCGGACCGCTTCGACCACGTGCGGGTGGCAATGGCCCAGGATGTTGACCGCTACGCCGCCGACAAAATCCAGATAGCTGCGGCCCGTCTGATCCTGCACCCGCGCGCCATGCCCGCTGACAAGCACCAACGGGCTGCGCAAGTAGGTCGGCATCAGGCAGTCGGCGCCCATCGGCACGGCGGGGGCGTTGGCCTGTTGTTGGGAGGAGGGTGGTGTGTGGACCATCGCGCGTCTCGTGTCGATGAGAATCTGGGAGAATTTTGAGAAGGCATTATACTGTAGCATCGGGGGAGAAGCAACCCAACTGTTTTTAAAGGGGAAAGAAGAAAATCTGCTTGACAGCTTTGGGGAAGGGTGCTACATTTGCGAAGGTTTACACGGAATTTACGCAACGATGAGAGTTGTGTAACAGTCACAAGTCATTGCCGGGCGGCATGGCGGAATGGTGCCGCGAACATCATACTCACCCAAGGAGGGACGGAGATGAGGAAGTTACTGGTTGTTGCTGTTGGGCTGCTCACCTGGCTCACGGCGTTGCCGCTCTATGCCGCTGAAGTGAATTTTAGCGGAGAGGTTCGGGTTCGGAGTTTCTTCAGCGACAATCTGTTTGATGGAACTTCCGGTGGCGGTGGGGCTGAAGACACGTCCCGTTTTGATGATCTGCGGTTCCGGCTCAAGACCAGCATCAAAGCCGGTGTCTCCACCGGTGTGGTGGTCTTGGATTTCAGCAATTGCTTGTTTGGCGCTGATGTGTCAAGCTTCCAGAACGGCACCAATCCTCTTGCCGGTCCTGGAATTGTGCCAACCGGCGACTGCCGATTCGGGAATGCCGGTTTTGGCGGCAGCTTTAGTGTTGTTGGGGTTCGAGAAGCCAACCTCCGTATCGACCTGAAGAGCGTGAACTTGGTCCTGGGTCGCCAGACGCTCAAAGTCGGCCACGGGATTGTCCTGGATAGCACGGCGGATGCGATTACGGTCGTCCTGCCGATGGGGTCAACGACTATCACGGGCAGCATGTTGCAAATCGCGGATTTGAACGATGCCTTCACATTAGCGGGCCCATTTCCTACGGGTGTTGGCATCAATCAGGATACGACGATTTGGCTGGTCAACGTGGGGATGGATCACGGCAGCCACATGATCAATCTCTACGATGCCTTCCTGTATGACCAGTCGCCGGGTACCAACAATGGCGCGACGATGTATCCAACGCTGCCTGTTGCGGCGTTCGCGGGCGTGCTCGGAGGGGATAAAATTTGGGTCAATTACCTAGGCCTTTCACTCGATGCCAAGAATGGCCCGATGGCGCTGGCGTTTGAGGGAAGCTATGATCTTGGACGTGCTGAAATCGCCGGACCAGGCAAGGACGTCCGGTTGGGTGGATGGAACCTCATGGGGGACGCAACGGTTGATACCGGTGGCGCCAAACTGGGCGGGACCGTGGTGTATGCCGCCGGGACTTCACCATCGTCCGTCAATGATGGCACGGTGGATGACATCTCCGGTAACTTTCAGCTCGGCAATATCCTTCTGAACAACGAGCAGACTTCCGATCGTGACGGGGGTAGCCTTGGCGGCGGGGTGTTCGGAGCGGGGATTTTCGCGGTGAAGCTGCACGCTGACGTGATGCCGACCGAGAAGCTCGATGTCGGCGCCGCCCTGATCTATGCGCAGACAGAGCAGGCTCCTTGCGCTGGTTGTAGCCGCCATATTGGCTATGAACTGGATGCCAACGCCAAGTACAAGGTGGACGACAACCTGGCCTTCTCGGCTGGTTTGGGCTACCTTCTCACAGCGGGTGGGACCGAGGACTTCTACAGCGGACTTGGTGGGGGAGCGAACAGCAACCTCTGGAAGCTCTCTGGCAAGGCGGTGTTTACGTTCTAAAGTAGTTTACGCGTTGTTGCTCGTTCAACGCCCCAGGAGAGATCCTCCTGGGGCGTTGGTTTTTGTGCGCAATGGGTGGCTAGGTGGCTAGGAAAAGCCTCCGTCTTGATTCTTTACTAGCTACCCAACTACCAAGCTACCTAGCCACCTTGTTACAATATTCCCATGCCAACTATCATCCGTCGGGGAGACAGTGATCCCGCCGCTCAACTGCCTAAATCACCCGGCGTTTATCTCATGAAAGACGGCCGGGGCTTGGTGCTCTACATCGGCAAAGCCAACCGGCTCTCGGACCGGGTTCGCTCCTATTTTCAGAAAGGGGCCAAGCATCCGCCCAAAACGGCCCGGATGGTTGAACTCATCGGATCAATCGACTATATCGTCACCGGTTCCGAGCTGGAAGCGCTGATCCTTGAGAACAATCTAATCAAAAAACACCGGCCCCGGTTCAACGTCATCCTGCGGGATGACAAAAACTATCCCTTCCTCCGGCTGCCCATGAAGGACGACTACCCGCGCCTCGAGATCGTCCGGAAGGTCAAGCCGGACGGCGCGCGCTATTTCGGTCCCTATGTGCCGGCCCATTCCTTGCGGGAGACGCTGCGCTGGCTGCGCCGGATTTTCCCCCTGCCCAACTGCACCATCACGATCGACGGCACGGCCGACCGCCCCTGCATCGAGTATGAGATCAAGCGCTGCCTCGCGCCCTGCACCGGCCATCAAAGCCAGGCCGACTATAAAGCCATGCTCAATCAAGTCCGGCTCTTTCTGGAGGGAAAAGACACGGAGCTTCAGGAGGGGTTGCGCACACAGATGGAGGCCGAGTCGGCCAGCCTAAATTTTGAAGCGGCGGCACGCTT
>JBGPIL010000078.1:0-10070 GCA_041484905.1 Nitrospiria bacterium | reverse complement strand
TGGGCGCCCGGCGGCCAGCGCATCAGCCGCGCATCGGCAATCATCGCACCCAATGGGAGACCGGACGCAATCCCTTTGGCCGTCATCATCACATCGGGCACGATCCCATCATGATCGCAGCCCCACATCCTGCCCGTGCGCCCCATCCCGGTCTGAATTTCATCCACCATCAACAGGATGCCGTACTTGCGGGCCAGCACCTGCAGGGCCGTCAAATAGCCGTCGGGCGGGACCACACAGCCCCCCTCGCCTTGGATCGGCTCGACCACGATCGCCGCGACCTCCTCCGGCGGGACCGTGTGCGCGAGCAGCTCCTCCTCGATCACGCGGACACAGTGGAAATTGCACCGGTCCGGCGTCAGATCGTAGGGACAGCGATAGCAATCGGCATAGGGCACGTGCACCACACCGGGCACCAGAGGGCCGAAGCCTTCCCGATGCACCGGCTTGCTGGCCGACAACGACATCGCGCCGTAGGTGCGGCCGTGGAACCCGCCGAAAAACGAGATAAAGCAGGGACGGCCCGTCGCATAACGGGCCAGCTTCATGGCCGCCTCGGTCGCTTCCGTCCCCGAGTTGGTCAAAAAACATTGTTTCGCGTGCCGGCCTGGCGTGAGCGCGACCAATCGCTCGGCCAACTGGATCTCCGACGGGTAATAAAAATCGGTGCCCGACATATGAATGAGCGCCTTGGCCTGCCGGATAATCGCGTCGACCACCTCCGGGTGACAGTGGCCCGTGCCGGTCACGGCAATGCCCGAGGTAAAGTCGAGATAGCGGTGACCATCGACATCGGTGACAGTGGCCCCGGCGCCCTTGGCGACCACCAACGGATAGAGACGGGTCAGGGAGGGGGAAAGCACCCGGCGATCCCGACGCAGCCAGCGGCGGGCCTTCGGTCCCGGACGGTTCGACCGAGCGGCAGGACGGCCTGTTCTTTTCGACCTACGCGCGTGACGTTTCATGATCATACCCCTGGCGACGTCCATGCAGGCACGACCATGCCCCTTCGAACGGGCGGCAGAGCGCCCGCGCGTCAGCCGGCTTGGCCCTGCTGCCGTGCCCTCGCCTCGGCCAACTGCTCTTCCACCATTCGGTCGGCGACCCGGAAGGGCGGCGCCGCTTCAACCCGCGCGCGCTGGAAGAGACGCGTGAGCGTCTGCGGGATCTCGCGGACCTTGGCCAGCGCGCGGTCGCGGTCGTAGCCGCCGGGTTCACACGACAGATTGATCAGGCCGCCGGCGTTGATCACATAGTCCGGGGCATAGAGAATCCCCCGGCTGAACAACGCGTCGCCGTCGACTTCCTCCGCCAGCTGGTTGTTGGCGGAACCGGCCACAATACGACAGTTCAGGGCCGGCACCGTCTTTTCATTCAACACCCCGCCCAACGCGCAGGGCGCAAACACATCGCAAGAAATCGAGGCAATTGCATTCGGCATCACGGAGTGGGCGCCCAGTTCGGTCACCGCCCGTTCTAAACGGGCCGAATCGATATCGGAGACAAAGAGCTTGGCTCCTTCCGCCGCCGCCATGCGGGCGAGATGGCTGCCGACCTTGCCCAATCCCTGAATCGCCAGCGTCTTGCCGCGGACCGTCGGCTCCTCCCCGAGCTGTTCCAGGCAGGTTTTGATGCCCGCAAAGACGCCAATGGCCGTCGGCTCGGAGGGATCGCCGCTGCCGCCCTCCGACGGCGCGCGGCCGGTCACCCAACGGGTTGTTCTGGCGATGACCGCCATGTCCGCCTCGGTCATCCCCACATCTTCCGTAAGAATATAGCGCCCCCCCAGGCCGTTGACCGCGCGGCCGATGGCCAGCAACAGGGCTTCATCCTTCTCGCGTTTGGAATCGCCCAGCACCACCGCCTTGCCGCCGCCGGACGCCAGTCCGGCCATGACCGCCTTGTAGGTCATCGCCCGGGAGAGCCGCAGGACATCCTCAAGCGCCTCATCAATGCCGGCGTAGGGCCACATCCGGCAACCGCCCAGGGCAGGCCCCATAAGGGTGTTGTGCACGGCCACGATCATACGCAACCGGCTGGCCGGATCGGAGAAAAAGGTCACCGATTCGTGGCCAAACCTCTCAATATGACGAAAGAGTGTCATCCCCGCGTCTCAGAATGCGCTCCTCAACACATGCAATTCAGTATAGCACAGAGGGGAAAAGAGTCCCGTAAAGGGGGTGGATCAGATCGACTTCTTACGCTTCAGTGCTTCTTGCTTGGCGGCGGCACGGGCCCGGTCGGTGTGCACTTCAAAGACAAACCCGCCGCCGAAGCGGAGATCGACCTGTGTCACGGCATCCTCCCACATGGTGTGGGTGATCTTCAAACCAAACACCGTTTCCTCGTAGGCGCGTTGGGCCGGGCCGTAGGTGTCCGTCAACTGCCGGACCATCCGCCCGTACAGCTCCGGCTCTCGTTGGTTGCGGGCATGAATGATAAACAGCTTGTAGAGGGCCTTACCGTAGAGATAATACTCGACCCGTTTGCCATCGGGAGTCGTCCCTGCATAGACATCCGGCGCCTGCTCCAGATGCTCGGCGTAGCCGAATTGATCGTTGGTGTCGACCGGCTGCACCGAGAGGCGGCGGCCCAATTCCTCCGCGCTCATCCCCCAGTGCGCATCGCCCAGTCCCTGCGGCAACGGTGCGCCCGCCTGGCCGGCCGGACTGCAGAACAGCAGACCGACCAGTGCCGCGCCCGCGACACTACACCGAAAGCGCCATTCCATCATAGGCCAGCTCGATGCCAGGGGGGAGTTGCCGGTTCACCGTGTCATAATCGAAGACATGCGACAAGTGGGTCAGCACGGCCCGGCGCGGCTTGAGATCCTCGACCGCGGCCAGCGCCTGCGCCAGGGTGAAATGGGTCGGATGGGCATCATAACGAATCGCACTCACGATCAACACGTCGAGTCCGCGCAGCCGGTCGCGCGAGGCATCGGGAATCTCGCTGCAGTCGGTCACGTAGGCCATGGCCCCGATCCGGTAGCCATAGATCCGGTCCTTTCCATGGACGACCTCGATTGGCTCGACCAGCACACCGCCGATCTCCCGCGCGCCGTCCAGCTCATGGGGGATGAGTTGGGGTTTATATCCGGGCCCCGTGCCATTGGAAAACGCATAGCCGAACCGCGCCTTCAGTTGCGCGATCGTCGCTTGATTGCCATAACAGGGGATGGGCGCCTGCTGCAGCCAGTTGAAGCTTCGCAACTCGTCGATGCCGTGGACATGGTCGGCGTGCGCGTGCGTGTAGAGGACGGCGTCGATCCGGTCGACGCCATAGGTCATCGCCTGCAGGCGCAAATCGGTCGACGTGTCGACCAGCAGCCCCACGCCCTCCCGCCGGATGAAGATGGAGGCGCGGCTGCGCGTGTTTTTCGGGTTGGTGGAGCGGCAGACCGGACACCGGCAGCCGATGGCCGGAACGCCGGTGGAGGTACCGGAACCGAGGATCGTCACTTGCATGGTCGCATCGGCTTAGCCGCGACGCCGCTTGCGCAGCTCTTCCTCGACGCCTTTGCGGTAGAGCACATCCCATTCACTGCCACCCTCGACGATCTTTCTGGAATAGGACGCCAGGCGCGCCCGCACCGCCCGGTCGATCTCATCGTCAATGTGGGATTCGTCGAACAATACCTGCTTGATCTGTTTGAGAATGACCTCTTCGTCGGCGATCAACTCGACACCGTCGAACCGGCCGATTCCCTCGTAGACGAGATGGGCCACGTGGGTGAGTTTTTCCTCGCTCGCGAACATCAGATGATGACTCCCCGTTCCTTCGCCAGCTGCCGCTTGACCATGGTGAACACCCGCTGATAGTCGACCTGGCCGCTGTCGATCTGCCGCTGGTACTGTTTCAGCAGCTCGCGCACCTCCTGATTGAGCTGATCCTCCACGGCGAGCTCGCGTTCGATCAACGCCGTGACATGGGCGATCAACTCCGCCTCGGGCACGTGCACCGCAATCGCGCGCTGGGCCACCAGCCGCTGCACGATGGCCCGCGCGATCATCTCGATTCGTCCGTGAACCAGCCGCATCGTTCATCCTGCTTGCACCGAGTGCCCGCTTGCCACGAGGTGAGTGAGCGCCCGCAGACACACCGCGGGCCGAGTCGAAGAATCGTCGAGCGGTACTCTATCAAATGACCTAAAGTGAGTCAAACGAACATTCGAGTCAGGGGGGAGACTTTATCTCCCCCCTGACAACCCCCCATTGGTTGTTTGACTCGTGATCTACGCCACACCTGTACGCGTGGATATAAAGGCATAAAACGTAACTCCGATGGGGATTATCAAGGGGAGCAGCGGAATGCTCCCCTTGATTCGAATGACGAAAGCGGCACTCTCCCCCCGATACAAATTAACACCCGTGAATTGACAATCGAACAACGAACACCCATAATGATTTTCATGGCCATGACGAAGGAGGAGACCATGCCTCACGCCTCGCCCACCCCCTTACGCAAATGCTCTCCGATTATCGTCGGCCTGGTCATTGGACTATGGGGACTATGGGGACTGGGCGCACTGGGGCTGGCTTCCCCTGCCGCCGCGGCGGACGGCAATGCCAAAACCGGCAGAGTCATTTATGAAAAACACTGCGTCGCCTGCCACGGGAAAACGGGCAAGGGCATCGGCACGCTGCCCAATCTGTCCGACGCACGCGCCATGGCCGGCCGTTCCGACGCACAGCTTTTCGAGAAGATCACTGACGGCGGACGGGGCAGCGGAATGCCCGCGTGGGGAGGCGTACTCTCCGAACAACAACGATGGGATGTCCTGGCGTATATTAAAACGCTCGCCAAGTAACGGGCCCCTGCCGCCGGCCACCGGCTGCAAAGGAGTCTCGCCGTGCCTGTCCGCACGCCACCACTGAGCCGCAACGCCCGCGTCATCCTCCACCACCGCTACCTGCGCAAAAACGCCGCGGGCCGGGTGAGCGAAACCCCGGCCCAGTTATTCCGGCGGGTCGCGCGCAACATCGCCGAGAGCGAACGGGGCTACGATCCCGCCGCGCCGGTGCAGGCCTACGCCAATCGGTTCTACGCGTTGATGGCCGGCCTGCAGTTTCTGCCCAACTCCCCCACGCTGATGAACGCCGGACGGGAGCTGCAGCAACTGTCGGCCTGCTTCGTGCTGCCCGTGGCCGATTCCCTGGAATCGATTTTTGACGCCGTCAAACAGACGGCGTTGATCCATCAATCCGGCGGCGGCACCGGCTTTTCCTTCAGCAAGCTGCGTCCCAAATCGGATCGTGTGCTCACCACCAGCGGCGTGGCCAGCGGACCGGTGTCGTTCATGCGGATTTTCAACATGGCGACCGAAGTGATCAAGCAGGGCGGCACCCGGCGGGGGGCGAACATGGGCATTTTGCGGATCGACCACCCCGACATCGAGGAATTCATCGAGGTGAAGGATCAACCGTCCGAGTTGACGAACTTCAATCTCTCCGTCGCCGTGACCGACGCCTTCATGCGCGCCGTCGAGCGCAACACCACCTACCCATTGATCAATCCCCGGACCGGTCGCGTGGCGGCGCGGCCGCGGGCCCGCGCGATCTTCAACCGCATCGCCTCCGCCGCCTGGCGAACGGGCGATCCGGGGCTGATCTTTCTGGACCGGATCAACCGCGACAATCCGACGCCGGAACTGGCGCCCATCGATGCCACCAATCCGTGCGGCGAAATGCCGTTGCTGCCCTACGAGTCGTGCAATCTGGGCTCGATCAATCTGACCACAATGACCAAGCGCGCCGGCGGCCGTGTTGAGATCGACTGGCCCCTGCTGGCCGAGACGGTCCACCTCGCCGTCCGCTTCCTGGATGACGTGATCGATCAGAACCGTTTTCCGCTCCGACCGATCGCCGACATGACTCACGCCAACCGCAAAATCGGATTGGGCGTCATGGGATTTGCCGACCTGCTGATCCAGCTGGGCGTTCCCTATAACAGCGACGACGGACTGAAACTCGCGGAGCAACTCATGCAGTTCATCCGCCATGAATCAATCGTCGCGTCACAGCGCCTCGGGCAGGAGCGGGGCCCGTTCCCGGAATGGCCCCGCAGCCGTCTTGCGGCGCGTGGCGAACCGCCACGCCGCAACGCCACCACCACCAGCATCGCGCCGACCGGCACGCTCAGCATCCTGGCCGGCTGCTCCAGCGGGATCGAACCGCTCTATGCCGTGCAATACGTCCGCACCGCAATCGACCACATCCAGTTGAAGGAAATCCACCCGCTCTTCATCCGCATGGCGAAAGCGGCCGGCTGCTGGACCGCCGCGGTGCAACGGGCGCTCGGACGGCAGGAGTCGATCCAGGCCCTCCGCGCCGTTCCGGCCGAGCTGCGCCGGCTTTTCGTCACCGCCCACGACATCACGCCGGAGTGGCACATCCGCATGCAGGCCGCGTTTCAGCGTCACACCGACAACGCCGTCTCAAAAACGATCAATTTCCCACCCACCGCCACCGTTGACGAGATCAGGCAGTCGTTTCTGCTGGCCTACCGCGAAGACTGCAAAGGCATCACCGTGTACCGGAGCGGCAGTCGGGAACGCCAGGTACTGGCCTGTACCGATCCTCATTATTGCTGATGGTTCGCGTACGGCGATGGGGGTTGTCAGGGGGAGAGGAGCATCTCCCCCTGACTCAAGCGAGCGCCCGATTGCGCGAGCGAATGGCCAGCCGGGAGCGGCAGGTCCTGGCCTGTACTGATCCACACTACTGCTGATGAGAGTCAGGGGGGAGACTCTATCTCCCCCCTGACAATCCCCCATTGATTATTGTTCTCTTTACGTAAATCCGATGGGGGGATCGGGGGGAGAGCCGGAATCTTCACCCTGACTTCCATCGATCCGCATTATTGTTGATTTACCCGCTTACCTTGACAACCTCCCGATGCTGTGCTACCGTCGATTTACGTCGGCTTTTTATGACACTGTGGTTATCCCACGGCCTCGCGACGTCGGTTCTGACGACCGTGCGATCATCGGAGTGGGACTCATGGCAAAAAAACTCCTCGTCGTTGACCAAAATCTTGCGGTTCACAGGTTGCTCGATTTCACCCTCAGCAAAGAAGGCTTCCAGATCATTGCTGTCGAGGACGGGCTGGCCGCGCTGGACCGCGCCTATCAAGACGCCCCGTCCCTGATCATGGTGAACTCCCAGCTTGACGGGCTGCCACTCAGCATGTTCGTCAGAAAGGTGCGGGAGCGGGAGACGTTGCGCGACATCCCCATTATTCTCATGGCCCAATCCAGTGATGACCTCAATCTGGACCAATTGCGACGATCCGGTATTACCGACGTGGTCAAAAAACCGCTCGATGCCATGGAAATCAACGCCACCATCAGCCGCTGCATTTCTCCGGCCGCGCCGGTGGCTGTCGGCGCCCGGAAACCGGCCGGGGCAGCGGCCGCGGACGGCATGACCCCCAACACGTCACACAGCAGCAGCACGGAAGACGATCAGGACATGGTGCAGATGGAGCAGTTGCTCGGCTGGGTGCCGAAAGAACAGGCCGGACGCCCTTCACAACCGGCCGCGCGACCAACACCACTTCCCGCGGCAACCAGTGCGCCCCCGCCGGCACCCGAACCGCCGGCGCCCAAAACACCAACCACAGATGCCCCCTTTGAATTTGAACTGTATGACCCCATGGCCGAACCGGTCGCGGCTGCCCCGCAGGACAATGCGGCCCCGCAAAACAATACGATTTCAATGGATGACCTGTTGATCGGCTCCGATGCACTGCTCTATCAACCGCCGGTTGTAGACCTGCCACCGCCTCCACCACCCCCACCCGAACCGGAACCCGAACCGGAATCGGAACTTCCCGCGGAATTGCAGCAGTTGATGTCGGCGCAGGCGCCAATTCCCGTCAAAACATCGGAACGGGCGGTCCCGCCGCGTTCTGCGTCACCCCGTGCTCCCCAATCCACGCCACCAGATGTAGGAGGGCCAGAAGAGATGACCCGAGAAGAAACCGAACGGCTGGTTCGGTCGATGGTCGAAGAGATGACGCGAAAAGTGGCGCAGGAAACCGTGGAGCGAGTCACGAAAGAGCTGGTCCCGGAGTTGACCGAACGCGCCGTGCGCGCCGAGATCGAACGGCTCAAGGCCGAGTCACCCGCGATCGATTGATCGATCAGGGCACGTCGGTGGACGCCGCCAATTAAGTCACCACCCGGCGTCGCCGTTGCTTGTACATTCCCTCACCCCCGTGTTAAGATGACGCCGTCAATTCTCCGACGAGCGTATGCCCGAATCCCCGCTCACGCCCACCTATAATCCCGCGCCCGTCGAAGCCCGCTGGACCGCCGAATGGGAGCGGCGCGGCCTGTTCCACGTTGAGGGATCGAAGGCAACCACCGGCGTGCGGCCGTTCGTCATCGTCATGCCGCCGCCCAATATCACCGGCTCGCTCCATCTCGGCCACGCGCTGAACAATACGCTCCAGGATATTCTGATCCGCTGGCGCCGGATGTGCGGCGACGCCGCCCTCTGGGTGCCGGGCACCGATCACGCCGGCATCGCCACGCAAAATGTCGTCGAACGGCAGCTCATGGCCGAAGGAAAGACCCGCCAGCAACTCGGCCGTGAGGAATTCGTCAAGCGGGTCTGGCACTGGCGCAACGAATCGGGCCGCGCCATCGTCGAGCAATTGAAGCGGCTCGGCGCCTCCTGTGACTGGTCCCACGAGGCCTTTACGATGGACGACGTCCGGGCCGCCGCCGTGCGCGAGGCGTTCGTGGGGCTTCACCGCGACGGGCTGATCTATCGGGGACAGCGCTTGATCAACTGGTGCCCCCGCTGTCACACCGCACTCTCGGACATCGAGGTCGAGCACGAAGAGACGCGCGGGAAGATGTACCATATCAAATATCCGCTGGCCGACGAGGCCGACGCATTTCTCACGGTCGCCACGACCCGGCCCGAAACACTGCTGGGCGACACGGCCGTCGCCGTCCATCCGGACGATCCGCGCTTCAACCGGTTCATCGGCCGGCAGGTGCGCCTCCCGTTGACCAACCGGACGATTCCCATCGTCGGCGATCCGATCCTGGTCGACCGCGAATTCGGCACCGGCACCGTGAAAATCACGCCCGCGCATGATTTCAACGATGAAAAAGCGGGGCAACGGCACAATCTGCCATCGATCTCCATTTTGGACGAGCAGGCGCGCATCCGACCGTCTCTCGATGAGCACGGCGTTGACGCCACCGTACTGGCGGACATTACTCAACTGACCGTCCCGAAAGCCCGGGCCCGGATCGAGCACTGGTTGCAGGAACGCGGCCAGTTGGTGAAGGTGGAGGAGCACACCCACACCCTGGGCAAATGCTATCGATGCCGAACAATCGTCGAGCCCTACCGCTCCCCGCAATGGTTCGTCAGCGTCAATGCCCCAGGCAAGTCGCTGGCAAAAGCCGCGATCGATGCGGTCCGCAGCGGCCGGATCCGCTTCATTCCGGATGGATGGGCCAACAATTACTTCGGCTGGATGGAGCAAATCGAAGACTGGTGCATCTCCAGACAGATCTGGTGGGGCCACCAGATTCCGGCCTGGTATTGCCGGGGAAACGACGTCGGGCAATGCCGGCCGGAATGCAAAGAGCCAATCGTCGCCCTCACAGCGCCGAAGCGGTGCCCCCATTGCGGATCGACCGACCTGGTGCAGGATCCCGACGTCCTCGACACCTGGTTTTCCTCCGGCCTCTGGCCCTTTTCCACGCTCGGCTGGCCCCAACACACCGCCGATCTGAAAACGTTTTATCCCGCCTCCGTCCTCGTCACCAGTTTTGACATCATCTTCTTCTGGGTCGCCCGGATGATCATGATGGGGCTTCATTTCATGAAGGAGGTGCCGTTCCGCACCGTCTATATCCACGCCCTCGTCAGGGACGCCGAAGGGCAGAAGATGAGCAAATCGAAGGGCAACGTGATCGACCCGCTCGTCATGATGGACAAGTACGGCACCGACGCCTTCCGCTTCACCCTGGTGGCGCTGGCCGCGCAGGGGCGAGACGTCCGTCTCGCGGAGGACCGCATCGAGGGCTACCGGAACTTCGC
>JBGPIL010000077.1:0-10211 GCA_041484905.1 Nitrospiria bacterium | reverse complement strand
CCCCCACCGCCATACGCAAACAGAACCTATCACCATTATTGAAATGGGCGCGGGGCGCGGACTGATGGCTGAGGATATTTTGACGGTCTGTGCGCAGCACCAGCCAGCGCAATTACGCTATGTGGTGGTGGAGATCAGTCCGTCGCTCGAAGCCGAGCAGCGGGCGCGTTTAGCCCGGTTTGCGGAACACGGCATTCCTGTGCAGTGGTGCCGGACGCTTGAAGAGGCGGCGCCGGCTGCCGCAACAAACAGCGGCCTGACGGCGATCATCGTCACCAACGAACTGGTGGATGCCTTTCCCGTTCATCGCGTCGTCGTGCAGGGCGGCCGGTTGTTGGAGTGTTATGTGACGGCGGAGGGGGATCGGTTGGTCGACCGCCTGGACCTGCCGTCGACCCCAGCGTTGGAGGACTACTTTGCGCGGCTTGGTATTCGGCTTCCCGAGGGGTTTCAGACGGAGGTGAATCTCGCCGCGCTCGACTGGATGACGACGGTCGGCCGGTTGCTGCGGGCCGGGTTTGTGCTGACGATCGACTACGGCCACTCCGCCGAGGAGCGATACGCGCCGGTTCGACGGGAAGGGACGCTGGCCTGTTATGCGGGCCACCGCCGATTGGACGAGCCCTATCTGAGGGTCGGCCGGCAGGATTTGACCGCTCACGTCGATTTCAGTGCGTTGGTGCGAGCGGGCCGCGCCGCCGGATTGGAGGTGGCCGGTTTTACCGATCAGACCAGTTTTTTGCTCGGGTTGGGGGCGGCTGAGGCGATGGAGGCCCGGCTCTTCGAGTGTGACGAAGTCCGGCGGGAGGTGGAGGTGGCGGCGATGAAGCTGCTGCTGGCATCGGACGGGATGGGTCGGGCGTTTAAGGTGCTGATTCAGCAGAAAGGGGTGCCAGTGTCCCCCTTGAGCGGGTTGAAATTCCGGCCCTTTGTCACACCACAGACATTTGCCTGACCGCTCTTCCGGTTGCGCGCCGCTCTGGGGTGAGTCTGAGCCGGGAAAATCGGGGTCTATAGGATGCCTTTCCGGCTTGGCCTATTCGACGGCACCTTCATCCTGAGTTTGCCGAAGGATGCGCCCTCTGCTCTCTTCAAGTGCGATTGAATGGGTGCCGCTCAGGGTCAACCCTGCGTGGTTGTCTTCAGGCGGCAGACCGGCCCTGTCGGACGGGAATGAGAGGGTTGACAATCTTTGGCAATATCAATAAGATGGCCTTCTTGTAGCCCGATGCGCAACCGGCATCGGAACATCGAACGCAGGACAAGAAACCAGGACCCGGCCCAAGCCCGGTCCAGCCATCAAGGACGGCAGAATGCCAGGAACATTTGTGCCCAGCCACTATTGGCCGATCGGCCTGTTTCTTGCGCTCGCGATCGGCTTCGCGGCGGTGAGCCTCATCGCCGGAGTTGTGCTGCGTCCCTCCCGTCCCTATCGGGAAAAGCTTATGGCGTACGAGAGCGGGGTCACGCCGTTCGGGGACGCCCGGTTGCCGTTTCCGGTCCGCTACTATGTCATCTGCATGCTCTTCGTCATTTTCGATATCGAGGCGGTGTTTCTCTTTCCGTGGGCGGTGGTGTTTCACGGTCTCGGTCTGGTCGGATTGGTGGAAATGGTGGTCTTCATTGCGGTGTTGCTGGTCGGCTATCTCTATGCGTGGAAGAAAGGGGCGTTGGAATGGGATTGAGCGACGGACAACTCGACGCCAACATTCTGACGACCCGGCTCGACTGGTGCATCAACTGGGCGCGTAAATCATCGCTGTGGCCGATGTCGTTCGGGTTGGCCTGCTGCGCGATCGAGATGATGGCGAGCGTGTCGTCGCGCTATGACATCGATCGGTTCGGCGCGGGGGTCTTCCGCGCCTCGCCGCGGCAGTCCGACCTGATGATCGTGGCGGGCACGGTGACGCGGAAGATGGCGCCGGTCATCCGCCGGATCTACGACCAGATGCCGGAGCCGCGCTACGTGATTTCGATGGGTTCCTGCGCGACGTCGGGCAACATCTACGACAGTTACAGCGTGGTGCAGGGGGTCGATCAGTTCATCCCCGTGGACGTCTACGTGCCCGGTTGTCCGCCGAGGCCGGAAGCGCTGTTGCACGGGCTTCTGACGCTTCAACACAAAATCATGCAGGAAAAGGTATTGGTGAAGTAACTGGCGCGGCCCCCGGTGAGCCGGGGTTAAGCTAGATGCTGCGCCGTGCCAATGAAAGGGCGATGTCTATCATGAGTGTTATGCGTATGGCGATGGGGGTTGTCAGGGGGAGCTGAGCATCTCCCCCTGACTTCAATAATGCAATCTATTGCCGAACTGATTGAACAGCACATTCCCGGCGCCGTGCGCGGGGCAGTCGACGCCTTCGGCGAGCAGACCGTGCTGATCGCGCGGGAGATGATCGTGCCGGTCTGCCGGTGGCTTCACGATGCTCCTGAGCTGGCGTTTGAACAGCTCTCCGACCTGACCGCGGTCGATTGGCCTGAGCAAGCGGAGCGGTTCGAAGTGGTCTATCAGTTGAACTCGCTGCGTTATCACCGGCGTTTACGGCTCAAGGCGCGCGTGCCGCTCTCATCGTGCGAGATCGATTCGGTGGTGCCGGTCTGGCAGGCGGCAAATTTTCTCGAACGGGAAGTGTTCGATCTCTTCGGCATTCGGTTCTGCCAGCATCCGGATTTGCGCCGGATCATGATGCCGGAGGAGTATGACGAAGGCTATCCGCTCCGCAAGGATTTTCCGGCCGCGGGGAAGGGGTGGCGCAATACGTTCAAATTTTGGCCGGCGATGGAGCCGGGCCGCGACGTGATGCTCACAGAAATACCGATCGACGCCAGCGGGCTGGCGCCGTCCAAGGATAAAGGTACGTCATGACGACCGAACAACACGATGACGAGCGCGGGTCGTTCGGCTATATCGTTCACGAGCCGGAGGGGGGCTCCGCGACGGAGGTGGCTCCCGGATCGGCCGAAGGGGAGGAACGGCAGCCGCTCTTCCGGACCGAGGATCTGCTGCTGAACATGGGTCCCCAGCATCCGGCCACCCACGGCGTCCTGCGCGTGGTGCTGGAGCTGGAGGGGGAAAAGATCATCAAGGCGACGCCCTATCTGGGCTACCTGCACCGGGGGACGGAAAAGCTGGCGGAGAACAAGATGTACAGCCAGGTGATTCCGCTGACTGACCGGCTCGATTACGTCTGCGCGATGGCGAACAATTACGCCTATGTACGCGCGGTGGAAAAGCTGATGGGCATCACCGTGCCCGAACGGGCCGAATATGTGCGAACGATTGTCTCCGAGATGCAGCGGATCGTCGGCCACCTCTTCTGGCTGGGGACGCAGGCGCTCGATATCGGGGCGATGACGATCTTCTTCTGGACCTTCCGGGAGCGGGAGCTCTTGCTTGATCTGTTTGAAGCGCTCTGCGGGGCTCGCCTGACCGTCAGTTACTTTCGCGTCGGCGGCATCGATCCGCAGGGCGACCTGACGCCCGAGGTAATTGCCAAATTACGGACGTTTTTGACCAGCTTCCCCGCTAAATTAGAGGAGTACGAAGGGTTGCTGGCCGAGAACCGGATCTGGCTGGCCCGGACGAGAAACATCGCGGTGATCTCCGCGGAGGATGCGGTGAATTTCGGTCTGACGGGTCCGGCGCTGCGCGGCTCCGGTGTCGCGTATGACATCCGCAAGGCGGAGCCCTACGGCGTCTATGACCGGATCGAATGGGAGGTGCCGATCGGGAGCCATGGCGATACGTACGACCGATACTGGGTCCGGATGGAGGAGATGCGGCAGAGCGCCCGGATCCTCAGCCAGTGCCTCGACCGTCTGCCCAAGGGCCCGATCATGATCGATCTGCCCGGTGTGACCTACCCCAGACGGGACAAGGTGATGACCGACATGGAGAGTTTGATCCACCACTTCAAGGTGGCCTGCTACGGCTTTGAAACGCCGCCGGGCGAGGTCTACTGCGGGACGGAAACCCCGAAAGGGGAGTTGGGATTTTATCTGGTCAGCGACGGCACGAACAAGCCCTATCGCATGCGCATCCGCGCCCCGTCGTTCGTCAATATGGGCGCGTTCGATCACATGGCGCGTGGCTACCTGATCGCCGACATCGTCACGATCTTTGGAACATATGACATCGTAATGGGCGAATGCGATAGATGAAGCAATCAATGCGTAGATGGGGGTTGTCAGGGGGAGATAGCGTCTCCCTAATTAGAGCGGGGGAAGAATCCAGCTCTCCCCCCGAGCCCCTCATCGGATATACGATGCGTATGGACGATGGGGATTGTTAAGGGGAGAGGAGTATCTCCCCTTAACTTGAATAACTGAGCGTTTTATGCGAACAGATAAAACAGCGGATAAAACTGAAACGCCCAACAACGGCTCTTCCCGCCGGCCCGCCGGCCTGTCCGAAGCGGCGCGCCTCGAGTTGGTCGAGACGGCGAAGCGCTATCCGATCAAACGCTCAGCCGTCCTGCACGGCCTCCGTCTGGTGCAGGAGGAGGCCGGGTTCGTGACCGAGGCCGGAATGCGCGAAGTGGCCGCGCTCTTGGAGATGACGCCGCATGAGGTCTACGACGTCGCGACTTTTTACACGCTCTTCCATCTGCGGCCGAAGGGAGAATATCTGATTCAGGTGTGCCGGACGCTGCCCTGCGCGCTTGGCGGGGCCGAATCATTGTTGAGCCATCTGGAGCAGCGGCTGGGGATCCGGGAGGGGCAGACCACGCCCGACGGCAAGTTTACGCTGGTGACGGTGGAATGTCTGGCCGCCTGCGGCAAAGCGCCGGTCATGCAGGTCAATGACGAGTATCACGAAGCCGTGACGACGGAGCAGGTCGATCGGCTCATCGAACAATGGCGGAAGACACCGCTGGAGCAGGATGCCGGCCCAACAGACAGAACCCCCGCGAAGGGAGCGCGCCGTGGCTGAAGTGGTGCTCTTCCGCAACCGGGATCTTCCGGGCTACACCGGCTCGCTGGCCGACTACGAGCGGCAGGAGGGCTACACGGCGCTTCGGTCGATGTTCACGCAATACCCGCCCGCGGAGGTCATCGAGATTGTGAAACGCTCCAATCTGCGCGGACGGGGCGGCGCGGGTTTTCCCACGGGGATGAAGTGGAGTTTTCTGCCCAAGGAACGGACGATCACCTATCTCTGCTGCAACGCCGATGAGAGCGAACCGGGGACGTTTAAAGACCGCGAGTTGATGACGGTCGATCCGCACCAGATGATCGAAGGGATCGTCATGGCCAGTTATGCGATCGGCGCGCACGCGGCGTACATTTACATCCGGGGCGAGTTCGCCGCGGAAGCGGTCATCGTCGAACGGGCCATTCAGGACGCCTACAAGGCCGGTTATCTGGGGCGGAATATTCTCGGAAGCGGTTTCGATCTGGAGCTGACGCTGCACCGGGGCGCGGGCGCCTACATCTGCGGCGAGGAGACGGCGCTACTCGAATCGATTGAAGGGAAACGGGGCCTGCCCCGATCCAAGCCGCCCTTTCCGGCCACGCACGGCCTGTACGGCAAGCCGACGGTCATCAACAATGTCGAAACGCTGGCGAGTCTGCCGCACATTCTCCGCCGGGGCGCAGAGTGGTATCTGTCGATCGGTTCGCCGCCGAAGAGTCCCGGCACGCGGATTTTTTCGGTGAGCGGCCACGTTAAACGGCCGGGCAACTATGAAGTGCCGATGGGGATCACGTTTCGGAAATTGATTTTCGGTCTGGCGGGCGGGATGAAGTCCGACCGGCCCTTGAAGGCGTTTATCCCCGGCGGCGCGTCGGCCTCCTTCTTCACGCCGGACCATCTGGATATCAAGATGGATTTCGACGAGGTGGCCAAGGCGGGCTCGATGCTGGGCTCCGGCGGCGTGACCGTGATGGACGATTCGGTCTGCATGGTTTGGGCGGCGGTCAATCTGCTGCGCTTCTTCCATCATGAATCGTGCGGGAAATGCACACCCTGCCGCGAGGGGAGCAACTGGCTGTTGCGCGTCCTGCGCCGGATCGAGCACGGCCAGGGGCGGCTCGCCGATCTGGAGCTGCTGCCGCAGGTGTGTGGGAACATCGCCGGCCGGACGGTCTGCGCCTTCGGCGACGCCGAGACGGCGCCGGTGATCAGCACGCTGCGCCATTTTCGCGCCGAATACGAAGCCCACATCACCCGCAAGGAATGCGTGATGGGCCATGCCAACCGGGCATTGAATACGGGGACCGCCGGCGATTCAGCCGCTCACCCGATCAGCTTTGCCGGCCACTGAAGGGCGATTGACGGACCACAGAGGGACATGATGGCGACGCTGAAGACCCCGGTGACGTTGACGATCGACGGCAAGAGCCTCACGGTCGAGAAGGGCACCTACGTGATCGATGCCGCCCGGCAGGCGGGAATCCACATTCCCTACTTCTGCTCGCACGTGAAATTGGCGCCGGACGCCAATTGCCGGATGTGTCTGGTCGAAGTGGAGAAAATGCCGAAGTTGCAGACGTCGTGCAACCTGCCGGTGGCCGAGGGAATGGTCGTCCGCAGCACGAGCGAGAAGGCCGAGCAGGCCCACAAGAGCGTCATGGAGTTCATCCTGGCCAATCATCCGCTCGATTGCCCGCTGTGCGATCAGGGCGGCGAGTGCGAGTTGCAGGACCGGTCGCACGCGTATAGCGATAATGTCAGTCACTACACCGAGCCGAAGCGGCTGCCGGAGAAGCGCTACTTCAGCCCCTACATCGAGCGGGAGATGAGCCGCTGCATCACCTGCATGCGGTGCGTCCGCTATTGCGATGAAGTGCTCGACGTGAAGGCCATCACGGCCGTCAACCGGGGCGACCGGATCGAGATCAGCACGTTTATGGACCGGGAGCTGGATTGCGAATTTTGCGGCGGCTGCGTGCAGATCTGCCCGGTCGGCGCGTTTACCAACCGCGTCGCGCTGTATGACTACCGGCCGTGGCAGTTGAAGAAGACCGAGACGGTTTGCACCTACTGCGCCGACGGCTGCACGCTGACGCTGGAGAGCCGGGTGACGGAGAACGAGATCGTCCGGGTCACGTCCGACTGGGAAAAGGGGCGCAACCTCGGCGATCTGTGCGCCAAGGGTTTTTTCGGCTATCACATGATCAACAGCCCAGAACGGGTGGCCGCCCCGATGATCCGGCAGAACGGTTCGCTGGTCGAGTGGCCCTGGATCGAAGCGATCGAGTCGGCCGCGCAGCAGTTGTCGGAGATCAAGCGGCGGTATGGCGCCGAAGCAATCGGCGGCGTGATCTCGGCCCGGTGCACGAACGAGGAGGCCTATCTCTTTCAGAAGCTCCTGCGGCTGGCGATCGGCACGCCGCACGTTGACAGTTCGGCGCGCGACGGCCACCTCAACAGCGTGCGCGCCCTGAGGCGGGTGGTCGGCCACGGCCGGATGACGGCCCCGTATGAAGCGATCGAGGCGGCGCGGGTGGTCATGGTGATCGGCGCCGATTTGACCGAAACGAATCCGATCACGGCGTTGCGGGTCAAAGCGGCGGTGCGAAAACACGGCGCGACCTTGATCACCGTGGGGCCGTATCTGAAAGAGATCGGTCCGATCAGCAATCTTGTGAATCTCAGCCAGGAGCCGCTGACGGTGACGCCGGGGACGGAGTCGGTCGTTATCAGAGCTTTGGTCAAGGCGGTCGTGGAGGAGCGGCTGGTTGATCCGTCGATTGCCTCGCAGGCGCCGGCCTATATCGGGCGCATCACGGCAGCGGTCAAGCAATTGCCCTGGCCGGTGGTGGAGGCGCGCACGGGTCTTTCGTCGGATGCGGTCAAGGCGGCCGCACGCCGGCTTGCGGGCGCCGAGCGCGCGGTCATTCTGTTCGGCCCGGAGTTGACGCGGCGTGCCGGCGGCTATGATGCCGTCTGCGTGCTGGCCGATCTGGCAATCCTCACGGGGCTGTATTCGACACCGGGCAGCGGGTTGAACCCGCTCTGCGAAGAAAACAATGAAATGGGCGTGGTGGAAATGGGCGCGGCGCCCGAGTTCCTGCCCGGCCTGATCGATGTGCGCGATGACGCGGGGCGACAGCGCCTGCGCGAGACGTGGAAAGAGGCGTTGCCCTTGGCGACCGGCTGGAGTCTGATCCAGATGTTGGAGCAGGCGAGGCAGGGCCGGTTGAAGGCGCTCTATCTGGTCGGTGAGGATCCGCTCGGGAGTCTGCCGGCATCAGCCGGCGTGCGTCAGGCGTTGCAGTCTCTCGATCTGCTGATTTGCCAGGATCCGTTCCTGACCGAAACCGGCCGGATGGCGCATCTGGTCCTGCCGGCTTCAGGTTTTGCCGAAAAGGAAGGCACCTTTACGAATCACGAAGGCCGCACGCAACGGGTGCGCCGGGCGCTGGAACCGGTCGGGGAGTCGCTGCCCGACTGGGAGATCTTCAGCCAATTGGCCGCCGGGTTCGGCTATCCGCTCGACTATGCCAGCGCGGGAGAGATCGGCGATGAGATTGGGCGTGTGCTGGCATTCGATGGGGGGAATTGGGCGGATCGGACGGACGGTCGTGTCGATGCCGGCGTGATGGCGCGCTATCTGGCCGAGGTGGGCGATGCCGAGCTGGAGGCGAGATACCGTCCGTCCGCGCTATCGTCCTCTATCCGATCATTGGAGCATGGGGAGCAGGGAGGGGCGGCGCTGGGGCTGCAGCTGATCATCAGCCAGAGCCTCTTTCATTCGGGCAAGTTGTCCCGCCACGCGTCGGAATTGACGCGCATCGAGCCGGAAGGCCGGTTGCAGGTGAATCCGTCCGATGGGGAACGGCTGGGGGTGGAGGACGGTGACGTGGTGCGGCTGAGGACCATGGATGGTTCTACATCCAGAGAGGCACTGGTGCCGGTGGTCCGCCGGGCCAAGATTCAGCCGGGTTTCTGCCGTTTCCCGGGCCATTTTCCCGAAGCCGGAGTCAAGGAGCTGGTCGACTGGTCGGTCGATCCGGTCACGCAGGTGCCGTATTTCCGGTCGGGGCGGGTGGTGATCGAGAAGGCCGCGGGCGCCGCTCTGACGGTCTCGACCGTGCGGGCCGCGAAGGGGGGAGCATAAGCAGATGCCGGATGTGGTGTCGGTCGTGATGACGTTGGGGTTGATCGCGGTGGTGTTTGTCACGGTGTTGTTGCATGTCGCCTGGCTGACCTATGCCGAACGGAAGGTGCTGGGGCATATGCAGGACCGGTTGGGGCCGATGGAGGTGGGGTGGCACGGCCTGCTGCAGCCCGTCGCCGATGGTCTCAAACTCTTTTTTAAGGAAGATATCATTCCGAGCGGGGCCAACAAGATTATTTTCACCGTGGCCCCGATCATCTCCCTGGTGCCGGCGCTCATCGCCTTTGCGGTGATTCCCTTTTCCGGGATGATGCAGATCCCTTCGTGGGTGCCGTGGTTCGGAGGGCGTGAATTCCACCCGCTGATCGCCGACATCAACATCGCCGTGCTCTACGTGCTGGCGCTCTCCTCGATCGGCGCCTACGGCATTTTGCTGGGCGGCTGGGCGTCGAACAGCAAATATTCGCTGCTGGGCGGTTTGCGTTCCGCGGCGCAGGTGATCAGTTACGAGCTGGCGCTCGGCATGTCGCTCGTCGGCGTGCTCCTGCTGGCGGGGTCGTTGAGTCTGACCACGATCGCCGCGGGCCAGTCGGGCGGTTTCTGGCATTGGTATGTGTTCGCGTTTCCGGCCCCGCAATTCGTGGCGTTCGTCATTTATCTGTTGTCGGCCATCGCCGAGACCAACCGGTTGCCGTTCGACCTGCCCGAGGCGGAAAGCGAGCTGGTGGCCGGCTTCTTCACCGAGTACAGCGGGATGCGGTTCGCCTTCTTCTTTCTGGCCGAGTATGCCAACATGATCCTGGTGTCGTGCTTCGGGTCAATTCTGTTTTTGGGCGCATGGCATCCGCCGCTGGAGGTGGCGCCCTTCACCTGGATTCCCGGGGTCCTCTGGTTGTTGCTGAAGGTCTATTTTCTGCTCTTCTTCTTCATCTGGATCCGGGCGACGCTGCCTCGGCTGCGGTACGACCAGCTCATGCGGTTGGGCTGGAAGATCCTGGTGCCGCTGGCGCTGGCCAATATCGTCGTGACCGCCGTCCTCGCCTTTGTGACCCGGTGACGATCAGGCCATGTTGAGGATTGGGGCCATGTTGGGGATTGGGGAATGAACGAGATGAGGTCGAGAATCACACGGCTCTTCAAGACGAT